>CAKTVW010000008.1 GCA_934630495.1 uncultured Oscillospiraceae bacterium | reverse complement strand
CAGTCGCATGGACTGCGATCGGTGCTTTCGTAGGTGCTTTAGTCGGAGTCTCTGACGGCCCCTCCGTCGGGGCCTCGGTGGGAGCTTCCGGCTCGGTCACTTCCGTTATGGATCGCCCCGACTCGTCGGTGGGGAATGTCTCCCCTACCGCAAATGCCGACGAGGGCATCACGGACAGGACCATGATAAGCGCCAGCAGCAGGGAGAGCACCCGCTTTTTTAATGTGTTTTTCGTGTTCATCTTTTTGCTCCTTTACACGCATTTTGCGATCGCCGCAGACAGTATCCTTGACGAAACGGGTTTTTCATGAAAATAGGCACAGCCGAGCCGATAGGATTGCACGCCGAAGGCGTTGTCATCCGAAAACCAGATCACCGGGACGTCCTTCAGCAGGTCCCTCGCGGCGATCACACCCTCCATGCCCTCCGCGCCGTTTCGCATGACCACGACGCATTCCGGCGGGTCCGAGCCAAGCCCGGCGATAAAGCTGTCGTAGTCCGCAAAGTCGGCAACGCGGATATTGCGATAGCTGCAATCCGGCAGACCGGCAAGCGCCTCCGTCAGCGCCTCCCGATCCCGGGCCGTTCCGTATAAGCTTAGCTTCATAAGACCCCTCCCTCAGTCACATTTTATACAGCGAACCGATGCCGCTTTCATAGCCGAAGCGGCACAGATTCGATAGTATTACATCTACATTTTATCGCAGAAGCCCTCGCACTGCAAGCGATTTGGCACAAGCGGCACAAAAACTGCACAAGCGGTCACTATCTTCTTTTTAGCGTCTTTGTTTTTGCAAAAAACTGTGCTATAATCGAAGAAACACGGGCGGGAGGGAGCACACATGAGAATTGCTGTCGTTGACGACGACCGACGGGCCTATGAGCACCTGAGCGCCTGTTTGGCGGATCTGCTCACAGGCATGTCCGCGCCTTTGTATTTTCCGAGCGGCGAAGCGTTCCTGCACGAATGGCAGCCGGACGACTTTGATCTCATCATTTTGGATATTTTTATGGGAAAGCTCCACGGCATGGACGTCGCCCGCGCGATCCGCAAACGCGACAAAACGGTCAAGCTGGTCTTCTGCACCACGAGCAATGAATTTGCCAGCGAAAGCTACGAGGTAGACGCCTGCTATTATCTGCGCAAGCCGTTCGGTCGCGATCGGGTCAAGGCGATGCTGGATCGGCTCGACCTTGCCGAGGTCGAAAAGCGCCGCGCCGTAAAGCTCCCGGACGGAACGAGCATCATTCTGCGCGGCATTCTCTATGCCGACTGCGCATCGCACTGCGTCGTCCTGCACGGAAAACGCGGCACCATCGTGACCCGTGCGGCATTTTCGGAGATTGAAGCGCTGCTGTGCGCCTATCCCTATTTTTGCAGCACGAGCAAGGGCGTTATCGTGAATTTTTACGAGGTGACGGCACAGACAGGCAACACTTTTCAATTAAGCGACGGCAGCACCGTCCCCATCAGCCGCCGCAGGGCGAAGGACGTCTTAGACGCTTACTCCTCCTTCCGCTTCGAGCTGCTCCGCAGAGGGGGTGAACCGTAATGCCGCCGATCTCCAGAATTATTGAGGTCTCCATATATTCTCTGCTGAATTTCCTGCCCTTTTTGGCGCTGGCGCTCTATCCGTTCCGCCGCAGCCTGCGCTTTTCCAGACGGATCACCGGACTTCTGATCGGCCTTATGACCGTGCTTCAGCTTTTACTCGGCGCATGGGCGGCCTTTGCTTCGGGCGGCAGCGCCGGGAAGATCAGCGCCGTCAGCACGATCCTCTACGCCGCGTTTTATTTCCTCGCGATCAAGAAGCCCTTCGGCAAGACCTTTTTCACACTTTTGATGATCTCCAATATCGCCAACCTCGCGGTCATTGCCGCGAAGTCTGCCGAGGGTCTGCTCTTCCCTGCCCTTGCGCATCAGGGCTACCGCTGGTCGTTTTCGCTGATGCTTTTTATCGTCGAATCGATCCTCTCCGTGCCGCTCTTTCTCTATATGAAACGGGTCTATACGCCCGCAGTGGAGCGGGAGCCGTCCGGCTTCGAGTGGCGCTATCTCTGGCTGATCCCCGCGACTTTTTATGTCATGTGGTATTATGCATTCTACGGCAACGCGTCGCAGTCGAGCCTCGAGATCGCTCTAAGGCCGAAAAACACATTGTTCCTGTTTATCGTCAACGTCGGCGCGATCCTGATCTACTATGTCGTCACCCGTCTGGTGCTGGAGCAGAACAAAACGCTGGAGCTGACGGAATTAAACCACCAGCTCACCATGCAGACGATGCAGTATGAAAATCTGCAGGACAGGATCACCGAAGCGCGGCGGGCAAAGCACGATGTTCGTCACCATATCACGCTGATGCAGGAGTATTTAAGCAATGGGGACTATGCCTCGCTGAAGTCATACCTCGACGCTTACGGAAAGAGCCTGCCGGACGATTCGCTCGTGCGTTTCTGCGAAAACGCCGCCGCCAACGCCGTTCTGCTCTATTTCGCACAGCAGGCGAAAAACTGCGGCATTGATTATGACGTGAAAGCCGATATTCCGAACGATACCGTCGTTTCCGAGATCGACATTTCCGTTCTCTTCGGCAATCTGCTTGAAAATGCGCTCGATGCCTGCAAAGCCGAACGCGGCGGAGACAGGAAGATCGTCGTCCGCGCAAGCGCCGTCGGCGGTTCTCTGTGTGTGACGGTGGACAACACCTACACAGGCACACTGCAATACGCGCCCGACGGTACGCCTGTCTCCTGCAAGCATCCCGGGTTCGGTCTCGGAACCCGTTCGGTCAGGAGTATTGCCGAGCGTTACCACGGGGTCTGTAAGCTTGAGGCCAAGAACGGCATGTTCTACGCCTCGGTCTACTGCCCAACCTCCCACTGAAAAAAGCACGCCGTCCGTCGGCGTGCTTTTTTCAGCATGTTACAGATGTACATGTCATTGCGGAAACTCAAGCGGAGCGGCAAGGTTATGCAAAAAGCTCCGAATTTTCAGGCGTTTTTCCGAAATAATGCCGCAAGGCTTCTACAGGTCTTTCACGACCCAACGGCGGCAGGCTCGGCGTTCTGCTGCGTTTGCTGTTTTCCTGCGGGGTCCAAACGCCAAACATGGATCGATACATGGTCGTAATAGCCGCTGAAGATAAAGCCGTGTGTATCCGGTTCTCTCCGCTCCATAACATATACGGCTTCACCATCCTGTATGACCTCGCCGATCATACCGGAAACGGAAACGGGAAAGCCGTCCAAAGTCAGCTTGCCCGGAGCGGGAAGCTTACAGCGCGCAAGCAGCGTCCCCGTGCGGTCAAAAACCAGCAGGGCGTTCCACTTTTCGGGCACGCCGAGGATCCGTCCGTCCGACAGTGTGGCGATCGGGTAAGCAGAAATTTCGAACCGGACCTTCTCCGTCACGCCGCTGCGCAGATCAAGGAGATGCGCCGTCTTATAGTCGAAACCGTTACAAAAAAGCCCGCCGCAGAATTGTTCTTCTCTGAAGAAACTCCCACCGGAACAAGGCAGCCGCCGAATCTCTTCCAGCAGATCATTCAGCAGGACAAACTCTTCTGTAGTATCGTCATAATAGATAAATGTGCCGACGGACGCGGCATATACCAAACCGGACGTAGTTGCTTTGCCGGGGATGCGGATGCTTCGCAGAAGCGCACCGGTCTCTCCGTCGAGCTGCCAGATATACGCGTTGGCCGGGCCGGTGAACAGCGTGATAACACCGTTGGGCGCGGTATGGACATATTTCAGAGGCCAATCCGTACCCGCCTCCGGCGCAAACCGCCAAAGCTCATCGCCCTTCGGCGAAAGGCAGCGCACCTCGCCCCGCCCACATCTGCGGGAGTATGACGTTTCATCGTGCTCCTCGTGCAGCACGTTATGAAACAAAGTAACGAACGCTCCGTCCTTTGTCCGCCACAGCACCTGCTCCGCAGGCTCAGAAAAAGGCCCAAAGGTTCGGTGCGCGCCCGTTTCCCTGTCATAGATCAGCAGATAGTCCTTGTTCGATCTTCTTCCCGAGTATGGGAAAGCCGCAATATTTTCTGCATTGGGGACAGGAAGCTTTCGCATATAGCTCGGGAACGGCAGATACGTTAGTTCCCCGCTGTCGACCTGCGCTTTCAAAAACGCAAAAAGCGACTGTTGAAGCTTCGCGCACTCCGGCCACTCCTCAAAAGGGACCTCGGTCAGGACAAATTGATTCGCCCGTTTTCTCAGCAGTACCTCGCGCGCCTTGACTGTCCGCAGGACGGCGTCTCCCCTTGTCACTGTGCGCGGGGAAAATTCAACATCGTCAAACACCGCCGCGCCGACTGCTTCCTCCAGAAGCTTCACCTGCTCCTCCAGCGAACAGCAGCGCTGGGCATAGCGGAACGCCTTGGAAGCCAGCTTGTCTCCGAAGAGCGCGTCGAGCCGCTTGCCGAGGCTCGCCCACGAAGCGCCGCTGCGGCAGGATGCACATTTTCTGCCGCCTTGATACAGCTCGCACGAAAACAGGTCGTCGTCAAAATAGTTGAACAGCAGCGCCGTGACCTCGGTTCCTTTCGTCAATTGCCGTGCCAGCTTCCACAGACGCCGATTCGGCTGCGGTTCGTACTCGACGGAAGTCGCAACGGTCAGCCACGGCAGATTCTCCGCGCGAAGCACATCGGACGGCTCCAGCAGCGGCTCGACCGCCGCAGGCTCGGCGCCGTACAGGCTCAGGGTCGTCAGTTTCATTCCCATCGTGATATCTCCGATCTTTTTTTCTTCAAAAACAGGTGCTGTTTTTCGTGCTTTTTTTGATAAGGCCGCCAACTGCGGCACACAACTTCCGATTTAATATCAAAATCGTAATTTCATAGTAAATCGCCCCCGTTTGTTAGGCAGCAGGGTATCCTATCTAACAAACAGGGGCAGTTCGTGCCTATGGCAAGCACATTTTTATTCTTCTGTCAGCGCACAGCGGACCGTGACCCTGCTTCGCCCGCTGATCGTGCAGGTGAACAGCGTCAAGTCCCAATCTCCGTCGGTCATCTCCTCAACAGCAAAGGGAGACAGTGTCTCGACCTCAAGGACCTGATATCGAAACACATTCCCGTCGACATCGGTAAACACGACCTCGTCGCCCTGTGCCAGATTTCCCAGATACCCGAAGTGCGTGGAATAATTATGGGCGGCGATCACCATATTGTTCAAATAGGCAGAGCCGGCATACCGACAGGGCGCGAGCTTTAGCCCCGAATAGCTCCATTCGCTCAACACGGGCAGCTTTAATTCCAGCGTGGGCAGCTCCAATACGCCGATATACGCATTGCCGTCGACAGTCTCCGTCGGCATCTCGATATTGGGGTTCAGGCTGTAGTCCGGGATCTCGACCTCCGTGGGTGTCGGCTCCTCCTGCGCAGGGGCAGCAGAGGGCGCGGGAGGCTTCGGTCGGGCGCTGTCCAGTTTAATCAGCACATTTTCCGAAACGGCTCCCGCCTGCTCCGCTTCCCGCAGATTTTGGACCGTTATGAGGAGCGCCGCCGCGATCAGCAGGACTCCCAGCGTGATCCATACGGTTCCTTTACGCATTATCCTTCGATCTCTTGCGGAGGAACAGTCCGATGACCACAAGCATCAGCCCGACCAACAGCAGTATCGGCACCGGCCACCAGAGCTGTCCCGTCTGGGGCAGCGAGGGCTTATCCGGTGTTGACGGCTTCGGCGGCTTCGGCTCGTCGGGAAGCGCGGTGTTCGTGATCACAAAGGTGATCCCGTTCCGTTCGACACGGACCGTATAACCCTTACATTCCTTTTCCGCTACTGTCCATGTATAGCTGTCGTCCAGCTCGGCCCATGCATAACGCCAGTTGTTGGCCGCGTTCAGCGTCACCGTGTCGTAAACCTCGCCGTCGCGTAAAAGCTGTACGATGATCTCCTTCGGGCGCTGACTCTCGTTATCCGCATCGTTCCATACCTTTAAGACCTTGCGGGTGACGGTCGTGGGCGTATCGGGAAGCTTGGCGGAATCATACTTCGGGGTCACGGTCACGTCATAGAGCCATTCATTTTCTGCGGCATCCTGCGTCGGCAGCATGACCATGAACGGAGCGGCATCGTATCGATACCCGTCCTGCGTATGCCGCTGCCCGAGCACCAGATACAGTCCCATCGTCAGCTTCCCGTCTCCCGTAGGAAAGGTCAGCGTACCGTCCTTATCGGTCTTTCCGCTGTCCGTCGGCGCAATGCCGTCGCGGAGGACATAGCCCTCGAGCGTGGAGGCGAGCGTCTTCCATGCCGCATCGTTCCTGCCTTGAATATCGACGTTAAATTGCGCAAAGGTATCCGTCGCAGTCAGCTCTCCGACGTCATCCGCAGTCGCGACCAGAAATGCACGAAACTCCGCACCGACAAGGGGCGTATCTCCGTCTTGATATGAGACGGCAAGCGTCACTTCACGCTGTGCATCGATCATCCCGGCAGCATAGGCCGCAGTAGAGAGCACCAGAAGCATCAGCAAAAGCAGAACGACTTGCTTAACTATCTTTTTCATTATCATCTTTACCTCCATGAGACGGATTCCGGCGCTTAGGCAGAAGCAAAAGCACCAGCAGTAAAAGCGCGATCGGTATCGCGACGATAGGCGTCACGAGCAGCGGATCGATCTGCATGGCATCGGCAGTGACGCGCACGGTCTGCGCTTCCTCCTGATTCTCGATCCGATGCCCCCGAACAAGCAGGCGATGCGAATTGATGCCGTAGGGTGTGCAGGTCACCAGCGTGCAATAGTCCTTCCCCTCTTCAATTTCCAGATCATCCGTTTCATTCGGGAGTACGATGCGGACCTGATCGACTTCATATGTCAAAGTCTCGTCCAAGACCCGTATCAGGAAGGTATCGCCAACCGTCATTTTGTCCAGATCCGTAAAGAGCCGCGCCGACGGCAGGCCGCGGTGTCCGGAAAGAACGCAATGCGTCCCGCTGCCGCCTACCGGAAGGGATGTGCCTTCGATATGGCCGATCGCAATCTGAAGGATAGCCTCGTCCGTGCCGTGGTAGATCGGCAGGGCGCACTGAATGGACGGTATTTCGATATATCCGATGATACCGTTGTCCGTTACGTTAAGCAGGCTTTCATATCTTGCGCGTTCTGCATCCGTCATATCGTACCGACCGGCTTTGCCGATCAGGGAGCGGTTATACGCCTGCGCGTCCGACCAGAGCCGCTCATAGGTGTCGGTGTCGATCTCGGCGACCTGCTCTGCGTAGGCTGCGATAGCACGGGATTGATGTAAAGAATTCCAGTAGTTGCTGACCGTGGGATACAGCAGCAAGGACAACCCTGCAAGGAGGATGAGCGTCAATAAAATCGTGATGAGCTTACTTGTTTTTTTCTTCATGCAGGGATCTCCTTGCTGTTGCACACCGAGGAGGCGGGAGCCTCCCCGGCAAACAACAGATCAAAACTTCAAAGACTGTGGAAGCTCTGCCTCAATCGGCAGGAGCGGTCGGCGTGAGGCTTTTGCCAAGCCAAAAGTCGGCAAAGGCCCCGCCGCGCACGGCAAACGATCGCTTCAAAAGCTTCCTTACGGAGTTTACTTACTTTTCAGCGCAGCTCATGCGCTTCTTGGTGACAAGCAGGATGACTGCTGCCAGAACCAGAACGCCGCCAAGCACATAGAAGAGCGTGGTGCCCATGCCGCCGGTCTCGGGGAGCTGTGCGCCGGAGTTGTTCTCCACGGTGGTGGAAACGATACCGGTGTCCGGATCGCCGTTGCTTTCCGAAGCGGTCGCATCGGCCTTGTCTTCCTTCACGGAGAGGGTCAGCGCGGTCAGATTGGGGGAATCCTCGCTCTTGTCCAGCGTTGCGGTGATGGTCACGCTGATGTCGTTCTTCAGCAGGTTATAGCCGCCGGGAGCCTTCGTCTCGCGCAGGTAGTAGCTGCCCGCGTCCAGGCCGGCAATGACGAACTTGCCGTCCTCGCCGGAGACGAGCGTGGTTCCCTCGGGGTATGTAATGACGCCTTCTTCGTCGGCAGCGGGAACGGCGACCCATTCCACAAACTTGCCGTCGGCGACCTTGGCGACCATGGTCTTGTCGCTGTTCAGCAGGACAAATTCAGCTTTTTCCAGCTTCTTCTCGTGGTTCTGGCCGTCGACCTTGGTCACGTCCAGCTCATAGGTGAAGACGAGAACTTCATCGCCGGGGGTGTTGCTGGTAGTGCCTTCGCCGGTATGGTTGGGGTTATTGGAATACTCAAGATACACTTCGTTCTTGTTGCCGGGCTTGCCGATCACGGCAGTGTCAAGCAGCTCTGCGGTGTACTCAACAATGATCTTGCTGGAAGCGTCGATCGCGGCAATGGTCTTCAGATCGCTCAGGGTGACCGTCAGCGTATTGTCGGTGGAAGAAACGGTGAAGCCCTCGGTCAGCACGGTCGCGCTTTCGCTGTTGAGCACACAGACCTTTACATCGCCGTTGTACTTCAGGCTGCTGCCCAGAGTATCATGGAACACATACTTGTAGGTTTCGTAGTCTGCATAGTTGCCGGGCAGGGTACCGATGAGCTGGAAGGGCACGTCGGAGCCGATCTCCCAGTCTGCCGCCTCGTCGTAATAGCCATCCGTATCCTTGACATTCTTGTCAACGGAGGGAACGTCGTACTTCTTCTCGATGATGATGTCGCCCTTGTTGGTCACCTGAAGCAGAGCGGGGTTCATGGCATCGCCCTCACCCGGAACGCTGCTGTCGACCAGCAGGTAATAACCGGTGGGAAGATCAATGGAAACAGCATCCGCCGCGATCACGGTGCAGACATCGGTCAGATGCTCCGCGGCCACATTGGCAAACGCCTTGGCTACGTCGCTCTTGTCGGCATAGTTGCCCAGCACGGCAGAGACGTCGGCAGCGGTGGTGCAGGATGCGAAAATGTTGACTTCTTCCACGACAAAGCGGGAGTCGGCCTTCAGCGCAGCCAGGAAGGCTTCGCCGTTAATGCCGGTGCCCCACTCTACGTCGCCCAGAGGAACGGAGTTTTCCGCCTGCGTACCGGAGAAGATCTGATAGGCATTATAGCTGTGGTCTGTTCCGTTCGTTACTTTTGCCGCGAAGGCGGTGACGGTCAGGCTGAGGACCATGACCAGCACCAGCAGGATGCCTGCCAATTTTTTGAGATGTTTCATACTTTTTTTCCTTTCCTTTGTTTGGATTTTTTTGGGTGGATCAGATATTGATGCCGAGCATCAGTCAAATATTCCGTCCCCCCTTCTGCGCTTGAGATGATAATACAACAGGAGAGCGCCCGCGCCGAGAAGAAGCAGTGCTCCTCCCATAGTATACAGATAGGTTCCGGGGCCGCCGGTTTCCGGGATGGTATAGCCGAGGCGGTTGATGACCGTCACGGAGTATAGCCCCTGCGTTTCATTTTCCTGCTTCACGATCTGCCCGGCAGGAGAATTGCGGTTATAGCCGTCCGGGGCTTTCACCTCCAGCAGATAATACTGCTCTCTCAGCAGGCCGTCCCAGCTCAGCTTTCCGTCCTCGGGAGTCGTTTGGACGGCGGCAAGATACCATGTCCTGTTGTTGTGCTCCACGGACAAGGCAATGCTGAGATCCGCGTATTCCTCCGGCACGTCGGGAAGCCGATCCGAGGCATTCGGGCTGTACAGAGCAAACACCGCGCCGCTCAGCGGCTCGTGAGAGGTGTTTTCCTTTTTCAGCTCAATACGCCAGCGCTGATCGATGTTCTCGCAGGTGATGATCTGCGTCTGAGCCGGTGTGTAGGTCAGAGTATAGGATGCGGCCGCCGAATTGAGGAACCGTCTGAAAGCGTACGTTTCGCCGCACGGCAGCTCCGTGACGGTGTATTTCTGTCCCTTCGTCCACTTCCACTTGTCCGTTTGCAGGCGTACCGAATCGGACAGGCTTTCTCCCGCCTTGACGGTGACGGTAAATTCCTCGTAAGGCGTATCGCCCAGCGCCGCGATCAATTCCTCCTCGGTCGTGTACTCCCCTTGCAGGGCCGCGCCGGGATATATCAGGAAGCGGAATGCTTCATCCTGCTCCGTCGTGCGGGGCTGGCCGCTGTGGTCGACCGTCTGCTTGCGCAGCTCGGGAACGCTCGGAACCTTCACGCCGACCTTCAGCGGCGCCGCTTCCAGCTCGTTCGTCTCATTTATCAGACGGTAGTGATAGCCGAAGCTGTTCCACGCGATCTGGCCGGGCTGCACGTCGGAGGAATCGACCTTACAGGTAAAGGAGAGCGCAATCGTGCTTTCCGCCGGTATCAGCGTACCCGATGCGTCAAAGATTTTCAGGCGGACGGAGCGCGCGTTTGCCGCGCTTGCGCTCCATGTGCCGCCGCCCTGCCAATCCTCGGCGGTAAACTCCGTTTTTTCGGAGTACTCGACGGTGTAGCTGTCGGCATTCAGGGTCGCGACGTTTCCCTCCTTGTCCGTTACGGTAACAGAGAACCGCGGATCGTCGGCCATGCTTACCTTAAATTCGCTGAAACGGGGGTCGCTGGCGAGGAAGACCGTATGATCGTCTATATCCGGCAGGCCGTCGATCAGGATAAACTTGTCCATCGCCTTGGGCGTGCTGTTGTCCACCGTCAGGGTGTAGACGAAGCGCTTCGTCTCATCTCCCAGCACAATGAAATTCGTCTCGTCCGTGCAGGCGGCGGTGTTGTCGGGATTATCGGCCTCGGCAACGCGCTTGGAGGAGCTGGTCACATAGCCATAGGAAGTGGTGACCGGCGCGCTGTTGCGCACGGTCGGCAGCTCTCCGTCGGCGAAGGGCGTGTCCAGCTTTACGACATTGCCCTTGTTTGCGGTGCCGTCCCAGATCTGCGTCAACGGCGTAACAAAGCAGGTGTTGATGAACTGCTTGTTTTCCAGCGTGTTGGTCGAATTATAGGTCGAGAGGGTCAGCTCACTGCTTCCGTTTTCGGGGATCGACATCGTACTGTCCGGGAAATACAGCGACAGGACGTTGTTTCCCTCCTCGTCGCGCACGATCGAAAGCTTGATCTCAACGGTTTTCGTCGTTTCCGTGTTAATCGTACCTGTGGTCAACATGCTGTAATTCCACTCGCAGGACAGGACGATCGGGTCGCCGCCAAGCGTGAGCGTCTTTTGCTCGCCGGTGCTCGTTGTGATCGCGACGGTCCCGTCCTCCGCCTCCTTTGCGATGCGGAACAGATAATCCGAAGCGGGCTTCGCAAGCGGAAACTTATCGCCGGGGGTTTCGTAGACCAGATAGGAGACCTCTCCGGTAAACATATACGGCGCCTGCATACGGTCCGTGAGGACGTAGTCGGATATGGATTTCGTTCCGTCGTTCTCCGTTTTGACCGTCCAGTTCAGGGTATCGGAGGGCGCGGCGGAGATCGGGTTCGGAGTCGTCGCGCCGGTCGCGCTAGTCTTACCGGTCAGCGCCTTTGTAATACCGGGCTTGATGCCGCCGCGGATCACGGTCACGGCGGACGTGATCCACTGCGTATCGTTCGTTCCGCCGATAAAGCCGAGGTTCTCCGCCTGTCCGTTATCCAGCACGTCGCAGCCGCCGTCGTTCGGCGTATATTGGCGGCTTCTGTAGGAAACAATTTGGCATTCGTCGTCTACAATGACCCCGCCGTTGTTGAAATCGTAATAGGGCATCGTAATGACATTCCGCGCCATGTCGTCCGTGTCCGGCGTCTCGTTGGTCCTGCAGGCATAGACAAAGTCGATGTACTCTCCCGGCTTCAGATAGCACATTTGTCTGTCCTCATCGTAAGATATTCTACTATTAAGTCCATTTGTGAAGTGGAACAAAACGCGCTGCCTGCCGTCTTCACCCATACTTGTCGTTACCGACACGCTTGCAGACTTCTTAGCGTAGGAGTCGACTCCGTTTTTCAGCACCTGATTGCCGGTCGCGTTGGTCGTGTTGAAGCTATTCGTGTTGAAGTAGGTGAAGCCCCGGGGAAGCAGGTCCTGCATATCCGTCAGATAGAGGTTGGTCGGTCCTCCGTTATAGAGCGTCACATAATACTTGACTGCGCGGAGCTTTACGTCATTATTTTGATAGTACAGGCGGTCGTCAGCGGCACTCATATCAGAGACATATTTATAAGGAACACTGGAATTGTTGTGGTAAAAGTACCCGGTGTCGTACACGCCCTTCTGCAGGCGGACCTCTGCGGCAATGGAGACCTCATGCGTTACGGAGCGCTTGGCGCTGAGCACATGGAAGCTGTTGACCAGCGTGCTCGTCGCGTACCTGACGGCGTACTCCTGCCACGGAATCCCGGACGGGAAATCCAGCTCCACATAGATATAAGCCGTGCCCGCAAAGGTTATGGAGAAATCGTCCGCCCATTTGATATACTGCTGATCTCCGGCTGCGGGCACCTCCACGCTCCAGCTGTCTCCGTTGGTCACGGTGTAGTTATCCTGATAGGTGATGCGCACATTCTCCTTGCTCCAGCGGTAGGTGCTGTTGCTCAGGGGCAGCGCATCATACATATCCTGACCGGTGACCTTTAGGGTATACGGTTTTCCGTCCGCATCCGGATAGCTGCGCAGCGCCAAGCGGTAAACTACGGTGTCTCCCTCGCCGACGGGAGAATAACGGCAGCCCACGCCGGTGTCGCCGACGGCGTCGACGATGACCTTGTTAAGGCCGATGATCGTGCCTACCCAGCCCACCGGCGAATAGAGGCGATGGGACTGATGGTCGTTCAGCCATACCACATTGCCCAAGGAATACACCAGCGCGCCGGGTACGGTTTCACCGGGGCAGACATAGGTGCGGTAGGAGACGGTGTCCGAGCGATTCCCGGTATAGTCCGCAAAGTACCACTTGATCAGGGTATCCAGACCGGACGCGGACTGTGCGACCGTTACCGTATCCGCAAGCCGGTCTTTGCTTGTCCGGACATTGCGATAGGTTCCCGGACTGCTGAGCAGATAGTACACTGTCCCGTCCGCGGCGGTAACGGTCTGCAGCTCGCGCGCCCATTCCGCGCCGCTGTTTTCCGCGGCGGGAACCAGCAGCGCCTGCGCGCCGCTTATAAGATCGACCAAGGGGAGCGCGTCATATCGGGCGCTGCCTTTATGGGTCACGCTCAGCGTGTAATCCAGAATGCTGCCCTGTCGGATCTCTGTGTCATCCGTTACGAGTTGTCCGTTCATCGACCAGCTCTTGTCGAGGCGGAACTCACGAGACACATATGTTTTAGCCCTGCTTGAAGCAAGCTCCTTGTTATCCGCATCCTTTCCGTAAGCGCAATTATCGATGTAATACGAAGTCATTGGGTGTTTATTACGCGAGTCAGTATCCAACTGCATAAAGGTATCTTTGACAGTGCAGCAGAGCTTCTTTAGGATCGTTCCGCCGCCGGGCAGGGGCGGGACCGTACCGTCCGCGTTGCGAAGGTCCCATTTCAGGCAGTACTGCGTCTTGGGGGTCACGACAAGTCCCAACGTTTTCAGAACAGACCGGATCGCGTCCTCCTCTGCCGCGCAGGAGAAGCTGCGCTCCCCGTCGGAGATTTGCAGTAGGCCGTCCGCGCCCCATGCGACCGTGATCGTTGCGCTTTCATAGCCCGCCGTATCGGGATCGATGCTCGACATCCTATGATACTCCGTGTTGGCGCCGCTGTTCTGCCGATCCGTAAGGGCTTGCGAGCCATCGATCGCAGAGACTGTTCGTCCGTCTTCCGCTTCGCAGAGCGTCGCATAGACGATCGTGGCCGTAAGCCGGTGCTCCGTGTCCTCCGCAAACGTCGCCGCAAGGTCCGCCGGACGCATATAGAGTCCACGCGGAAGGTCGTCCGTCAGGAACGCAAGGCGCTCATAGGGCAGCGCGCCCGAATTTTCCGCGGTAATACTAAAGCCTAAGCTGTCTCCGTAATAGGACGGGCCGATGCCGCCGGTGAGGTTTTTCAGTATCGACAGGCTGCTGCTTGCCGTTTTTACCGTCGCGGAGCACTCGGCATTCCGGACCTGATCCTCCGAGTACATAAAATGCTGGCGGGCAGTCACCCTGTTATGGAGGGTATAGGTCTGATCCGCCCGCGGTTCCTTGACAACCAGAACATTAGCTTCAAACGCGCAGGTGAAGGAGATCGCACTGATCTCCGTTTTCAGGTCCGCGTTGCGGAAGCGCCAGCGGAACACCGGATCGCCGTTCTCGTCCAGTGACACCGAGAGGCCTTGAACATATCGATAATTTGTTGTCTCATCGGTGAATCTGATCCACAGGATGGTTTTTCCTTCCGCTGTCTGGAAATAACAGCCACTGCTGTTTACAAACATCTTCGCGGTGCCTTCCCGGATCGACCTTTGGACATCCTCCGCCAAGGTCACGCCCTCGGGCAGCGTCAGCACGTCTTCGAAGTCCACGGAACGCATATGGTCCTTGCCCACGCCCTCGAGAGTCGTCCCCGAGCGGGACATTCCGATGGTGTAGCTGAGTCCGGAAATATACGCGCCGCCGGTTCCGTCGCCCACAAGCTGAGAGCTGCCGGTACTGGTTTCTCTCTTGGTGACCGGGAAGGTGTCTGCTGCCGTCGACCAATTCAGGCCCTGATAGGACGTAACGGGGATCAGTCCGCTTCCGACAGCGGCTTTTTCCTCCTCCGTTAAAACATCGCACCAGACCATGGCGTTGCCGCCGCCGCTGGCCGGAGAGGGATAGGCGCTTTCCAGCGCGATGGAGATCGTATCGCCCGGCTGGGGACGCTCCAGCTCCATATAGTAGCAGCCGTCCGCATCGGTCGGGACGATCTGCATGGTATAGCTGTTTCCCGACGTAGAAACGATGGTATGTGTCCCGGGAGAATAGCTGAGTCTTTCGCCGTTCCCGTCAAAGCAGAAATAGACGCGCACGACCGTTCCGTCCGCCGCCGCGGAGCTGTCCGGATTAGAGACCGTGACCGTAGTCGTGGCCGTCTCTCCGGTATAGTAGAGGAAGGTTCCGTTTTCCGCTTGGCCGGGCGTCAGGTACTTGCCCGTTATCGTCGAAACCGTCAGAGCAAGGTTCTCCTTCTCTACCACAAGCGCGTCGCCGGAAAGCTGTTCACTGCTGTCTGTGATCTTTGTCTGCAGGAACAGCATAATGCCCGTCTTCAGATCGCCGGAGGCGAAGGTGGAGAGCACCGACGCCGCATCGGACTGTCCGTTGATCGTTTCCAGATTGACCGCCCGGTAAAACGCCCAATCCTCCAGCGTTGTGATCGTCTCGGGCGCCGCAAAGGTCAGCGCGGTCAGGTCCGACGCGTCGGAGAAGGCATTGCTGTCCACGCCGACGACCGGGATGGGCGTCTCTTTCCCATCCACTGCCGGAAGCTCCTTCGGGACCGTATAGGTATCGATCCCCGGCGGGCAGTAGAACACGGAGGCGGTCCCCGCTTCGCCGTCGAGCCGATAGAGCACGCCCTGTGCGTCGGCAAAATACTCGCCTTGCGGAAGTGCATTCAGCCGCCTCGGCAGGAAATCCGCCTGCCAGCCTCCGGCAGTCAGGTAATTCGGTCCCTCAAAGGAGATCGCACTGCAGCCCATACCTGCAAACGCCGTGATCGTGTCCGCAGTCAGCTCGTCTACCGTCTCGGCGACGGTCGCATGGAATGTACCGTTCGTCGCCGACTGCGTCGGATCAAACGCAGCTCTCGCGGCCTCCAAGCGCAGCTCGGTCAAGCCGCTGCATTCATAGAATGCGTTCCCGCCTACCGAGGTGACCTCCTCGGGGATAACGATTTCCGTAAGTCCGGTACAGCTTTGGAACGCACCTGCTCCGATTTTCGTCAGTGTATCAGGCAGCGCCGCAAACTTCAGGGCGGGGCAATTCAAAAAGGCAAAATTGTCGATAGAAGTCACCTGCGTTTTGGACAGGTCGATCTCCGTAAGTGCTTTGCAATCACGGAAAGCACTGTCGCCGAGGGCCGTCAGCGTGATAGGCATGGCCACCGTCCTCAGGCCGGAGCAGCCGCTAAAGGCAGAAGCCCCGATGGCGGTTACCTGTGTTTGTGACAGGTCGATCTCCATAAGTGCTTTGCAATTACGGAAAGCACTGTCGCCGAGGGCCGTCAGCGTATTCGGTAAAGATACTATTGCTAAATTAACGCAATAGTTAAAGGCACGATCAGGAATAGAAGTAATTTCGGTTTTTGACAAATCGATTTCCGTAAGCTTTCCACAAGATACGAAAGCACCGTATTGAATTTCTGCCAGCGTATCCGGCAAAGATACCGTTTTCAGGGAAGAGCACTGAGAAAAAGCTTGGCGACCAATGAAAGTTATCTGTGTTTTAGACAGATCAATTTCTGCAAGCGCCTTACAATTATAGAACGCGTCGTTATCAATTCCCGTCAACGTGTCCGGTAAAAATACTGTTTTCAAATTAGAGCAACCACTAAAGGTACCACCAGAAATCCTAGTCATTTCGGCTCTGGACAGATCGATTTCCGCAAGTGCCTCACAATTATAGAAAGCATTTGGCCCAATATCAGTAATTTCGGCTTTGGACAGATCGATTTCCGCAAGTGCCTTACAATTATAGAAAGCCTTACTATCGATTTCCGTCAGCGTGCCGGGCAGGGCCGCCGTCTCCATCGCAGAGCACTCCGAAAAAGCATTAAGCCCGATAGAGGTCGCGCCCTCCGCTATCGTCAGGCTTTTGATCTGCCTCGCCAGAGGGGACCACGGTGCCGGACTATAATCAAAATAATCTCTCATCGCGCCGCTGCCGGTAATGGAAAGGGTCCCCGTTTCCAGATCAAATGACCAGTAAAGGTCCGTTCCGCACTGCCCGGACGGCACCATAATCGCTCCGCAGACGCAAACCAGCTCTCCCTGTTCATTTGTGGTAGTATACCTGTGTGCACCATGCGTCAGACTGACGGTGATATCGAACGCAGTAGTGTTGCCGTCCAATTTGACTCCCCAGTAATAGGTCATGTCGCCGTTCAAGTAATATGTGAGTTTGTGGCTGCTTCTATGGGCAAGCATTTTTCCGTCCGCGTCGAACAGATATATTTCGCTCCACCTTATCAAAGAGGCCTCAAGCACATACTGAGGGGCCTCAAACACATACTGATGAGAATAAGCAGGCGTGAATTGCAGCTTTACGATTTCGCCCGCCCCGACAGATACCGTCTTGGACTCTCCGACCGCAATGCTCTCCGCTGCGTTGCTCCGCTTCACCGGTCGTGCCGCGTTATCAACGGCTTCCGGAGAAGAAACACCGTCCGACGCGCCGTTCGGGTTCTCCGGCAGCGCGGCATAGCCGAGAATCCCGGACTCCCCGACAGAATGGCTGACCCGCTGTACGCGGTTCGCGGTGTCGCCCTCAACGGTGCTGAATGCGGCCCCGCTTTCGTCAAGCCGGACCACCAGCCCGACATGATCCGCCGTGCCGTCTCCGTTATTATCAAAAAATACGATATCGCCCTTCGACAGGGAATCGCTGCCGCCTCGGTACAGGCCCGCATCGGACAGCGCCGCGCTCCACGCCGCGCAATCGGCTCCGTAAGGAACGGCAGTCTGCGGGATTCCGGCATAGCTCAGGCAGAAGGAAACAAACATCGCGTCCCAGTCGCCGTAAGGCTCCCCGTACCACTGGCCATAGCGGGTAATGCCCTTCATCCCGCCGTCGTCGGTCACAAGGTAGTTTTTCGTGCTTTCTTCATAGCCGAGCTGTGTCTGCGCAACGGTAGCCACATCGTCGGCCCGAACGCCTGTCAGCTTAACGCCGGAGACGCTGCGTTCCCAAACAGACGCATCTTCAAGCTCCGCGTTCGGATCGGAGTAGCAGGCAAGGGAGTGCTCGTGCTCTTCCTTTTGGCACACGAGCTTTTCCTCGTAGCACGAGTCGGTATGGACATGCAGTGCTTCTTCCGAAGGAGCCGTTTCCTCCTGTCCGCAGATCAGGACGGATTCCTCCTCATAGCAGGCCTCCGTGTGCGTATGGCCTTGGGCTTCCTCCTGCTCGCAGGTCAGATTCCCCTCCGCGTCATAGCAGGAATCGCCGTGCGTATGCCCTTCGGATTCCTCCAAGCCGCAGATCGCGATCTTTTGTATTTCATAACATGCATCCGTGTGCGTATGGACAGCCGCCGTCTCTTCCGCCGTTTCGGCTTCCTCCTGCCCGCAGATCAGCACCCTTTCATAGCACTCGTTTGAATGCTGATGGGCCTCCTTGCCGCAAAAGGCATCGCCCGTCATGCTAAGCGCCGGAAGGATCAGCGCATAGGTCGTGCAGAACACGACGATACATGCCAGTACGGTCACGACCTGCTTCCAATGTTTTTTGCGCAGATGCTCTTTTAAGTACCTTTGAATTTTCTTTGGTAAACTGTTTTGCATACTACTTCCTCCTGCTGGGATCAGCTCACCGGACCGAATCCGCCGAGCGGCCAGACGCGGAACAGGATCTTACCCACGATCTGTTCCCGCGATACACAGCCCACAGCGGTATTTCTGGAATCGACAGAGGTCGCTCTGTGATCCCCCATAACAAAAATTTTCCCGTCCGGAACCTGATACGGCAGCTCGATGTTTGTATCGCCGTAGGCCTTTTCGCTCAGATACGGCTCCTCCAGCGGCCGATCGTTAACATATACGGTTCCGTCCTCCCCGATATCGACCCAGTCCCCTGCAACGGCGACGACTCTTTTCACGAGGATTTTATTATTATAATAGAATGCGACCACGTCGCCGGGGTCAAAGTCCGCCGTCTTGACGCTGAAAATAATATCGCCGTCGGACAGTGTCGGCGTCATGGAGGTGCCGTAAATTTGAAGCACCGGCATCCAGAGCGTTGCCACCAGAATGGCGACCGCCGCGACCACGATCAGAATGGCGACCGTGCTCCGCAAGGTCCGCCGGTAGCGCTTCTTATAATGCAGGCGCTGCTTTTCCTTTTGGATCTGCTCCAAAGTGGGAAGCTCGACCGAGGTTTGCGTTCGCTTCATTCCTGCGTTTCCTCTCCCGAAGAAATCGACAGCTCTTTATGCTCTTGAATCGTCTTGCTCACCTGCGCCTGGAAGTCGTTCCACACCAGCGCGGCTCCGTTGCGCGCGGATTCTTCGATCTTCTTTGCTTTTTCCTGCGCTTCCCGGATGATGCGGTCATGCTCAAGCCTCGCCTCGGCTACGGTCTTCTCAGCCTCACCGCTCATAGCTTCCACAGAGAGGACATACTGGTCCGCCGCTGCCTGCGCCGCCTTAAACACATCGTTGATCTGCAAAGCGGCCTCCGCGATGGAGCCGGCCTCGGAGAGGATCAGCGTTTTCTTTTCCAGCTCATTCTGTAATTCCTGATAGGCGGCGTCTTTCTGCTGATTTTGCTTCTGCAATTCATAAATAATATCGATCAGCTCCGAACGGCTCAACCGCCGCAGTTCTTTATCTGTCATTAGTACGACTCCTTCCTCTGTCCGCTGCAGCGGGCAGCTTGCCCCCGCTGCATTGGCCGTATCAAATTCAACTGTTTCAGAAAAACATATTTGCTCATGCACAGTCGGCTATCGCGCTGTGTATGCTTTTCAACCGGGTGTAGGCTTCCGCTGAGCCTGCCGCTTTGCGAAAAGCTCCAGCCTTATAAATTATAGCATGTCTTTCTGGAAAAAATCAATAGATTTTGTCCAATTTTTGAAAATAGAATGCATTTTTCCATGTGGAAAAAGTGCTAAAATGCATAGCATTGTCTATTCTACGGGTCTACAGCCTCAGCAGATCAAAAAAGCCCGCCACCCGAAGCAGCTCTCAGTATTTCGATGATGACGTCTGCTATGTGAGCGGTAAGGGCACCCACACCGCCGGGTATGACTTCAATACGGTCAGTTGAGGCGTAAAAATCACGTAAAATAACAGTCCTCCGAAACAGGCTTCCGAATAAAAACGCGTACAGCCTGTCAAAAACCCATGCTTTCATTCCTTGAAAGCATGGGTTTTCTTTGCAAAACGGCCGCAAAATTAAATTCTGCCCTATCGCTCAGCGGCGGGCATTGCATAGCAATGTCCGCCGCCGTGCTTTTCATTGTGAAATTAATCGCTTTTCGTCCGGACGGCGCTTTCGCCGTCCGATCATTCCAAGTTCAGGGGCGGGCTTCCCCATAATGCTCCTTCCACAGCCGCAGGGTCTGCTCCAGATAGCTGCGGTTCAGGCGGCAGAGATACTCCGGTTTCCCGTCAAAACGCCCGGTTTCTCCGTAGCACATGGCGGCGCAGGCATGGCACAAAAAGCTCAGCGAACAATTTGCGCATTCCTGCGGCAGGCGAATTGCGGCGGATGCCTTCCGCGTTTCCTGCCAAGCAGTGTCGAAGCCCATGGCCTTGACATCAAAGGCAGGCTCCCGCATCTGTCCGCACGGCATCATTTTCCCGTCCCATGTCATCCAAAAGGAGCTGCTTCCCGCTCTGCACGCCATTCCCTTTCCCGGATTTCCCTCGCAGTCGGCCACATCGCTTTGGGCGATTCCCTGTGACATCTGAAAAGCCAACAGGCAGAACTGGTCCCGGCTCATCGTCAGCAGATTATAACGCGCCTGAAATTCGCCTGCCTGCTCCGGCGGCATACGGAAGTTCTCTCCGACGCTGCCGAGGTCGCGGCGGACGGGCGGGAACATGTACGGCGTGGCCTGTATCTGAGCGTCCATAGACCGCGCCTGCGCAACGATTTTTTCCATTTCGCCGATGTTATCGGGCGTAAGCGACAAATTTACCTTCACCTCGATGCCCGCTTCGCGAAGCGCTCCGATATTCCTGACGATCCGGTCGTATGCGGGCATGCCGCAAAGCCGCCGATATGTCTCGTTCTCCGTCCCGTAGAGTGAAATATTGACGCGGGTCGGCGTTTCCTCCCGGAAAAGCGCCACCGCTTTTTCATCCATTAAATAGCCGTTGGAGTTGACGGAGATCATCATGCCCATTTTGTGCAGCGCACGATAGATCTCCGCAAAATCCGGCCGCAGGGTCGGTTCTCCGCCGGTCAGCAGCAGAAATATCGTTCCCGCCTTTGCAGCGGCCTCGCCGAGTGCGATCCACTCCTCGGCTGTCAATTCCTGTCCGCGTCTGCGCTGTTCCTCCTCGGTCAAATGCACATAGCACATTTTGCAGTTGAAATTGCAGCGCGCGGTCAGCTCAAAGGTCCCCGCAGTCGGCAGACCGAGCCGCCGTCCGCGCTCATGCAGATAGGTCAGCATTTGCGGAACCGCACCTTGACTCATTTCAGACTCCTTTCCAGACACGCGACCGCACTTTCCTCGGGCAGGCAGTCTAGACGAAAGATCGGAACGCTTTCCGCCATGCGCAGCGCAAGCTCTGTCGCCGACTGCACATCCTCCCGACTCCACGGCTGCAAAACGATCTGGCTCAGCAGACACCGCACCGCCTCAGCAGGACGCAGCTCCGTGCTCCGATCCTCCTTTGCCTGATGCAGGACGACGATCGCCCGAATGGGAAGATCGAACCTCTTGCAGATGCCCGACGTCCCGGCATAGGGCAGGCCGCCCGCCATTGCCGTCCCGTCTTCAAAATAGAGCAGCGTCTTGTCGCCGTTGAGTACCTCCGCACCCCGATATCGGCTCCATAGCTCTGCCTGCGTGGATTTTCCCGTGCCGGAGGGCGCGGTAAACAGGATCGCCTGACTGCCGACCCGGATCGCCGAAGCATGTAAAACAGCGTGCCCGCGCACAAGCAGGAGGCTCTCCATCATCATGCCCGAGAGCACCTGATCCAGCGTGCAGGTATGCGTGGGAGACAGCAGCTGCAAACGCGGATTGGCCGCATCGTAATGCAGGATTGCATAGCCCCACGTTTTGAGCGTTCCGTGCGCACTGACCTCCGCCGAGACTTTCCCGTCCGAAGCATGGACACGGTAAAACGCGTCCTCATAAATCACCGGCGCGGAAAGCGCCCCGTCAGCGTTCTGATAAATATGCAGGGTCGCATCGGCCGTCCCGCCGCAGGAAAACTGCGGCAAAAACGAATCCTCCCGAATCGGCAGCGTCAGCCCGGTAAATCCGACCCGCACACCGCCGAGGCGCAGCATAGTATCATTTGTCATACGTCATATAGATCACAGCGGTATGCTCCGCCGTTGCATGGCTCTGGATGCTCTGCGCGATCGCGCCGTCGGCAACGCAGCCGAAGCGCGCGCGATAGGTGATGCCGCCCAGCAAAACGCCGTCCTGTATGTTCTTATAATACACAAAAACGTCCTCCGAAAAGCTCTTCCCGGAGATATTGCGAATATTGATCACGCCGTCGCCGAGATAGACCTCGAACGCCTTGTCGTAGTCCTCGCTGACATCCGCCGCATCGACGCGGGCGGCGACCTGTGCGCCGCTTATCTCCGAATAAGCGCCGCGATCGCTTTCGAGTACCAGCATCACGGCATTTACCGGCAGACCGGTAAATACAAAGTGAAACGTTCCGGCGTCGACCTCGCCGTATTCCGCAGTCTGCGCTCCCGTATTTCGTATCACGATCGCTGCAATATCCTCAACGGTCTCGTCGCTTCCGTCCTCGAAGAAGCTGCCGGAATAGCTGCCCACCGCCAGAATATCCAGTCCGCTCTGCGAGACGGTCTGCCAGCCCTCCTGCGCGGAAAAGCCGGAGATCGGCAGGAGCACCTGCTCCGTCGGCGTGATCTCGTCCGTGGGCAATGATTCGGTCGTGTCCGACCGGTCGCTCTGCACCTTTCCCGACGCACAGGCGCAGAGGGAAAGCAGCGAAAGCAGCAATAATATTGAAAGGATTCTTTTCATGGCGCACCTCAAAGAATAAGTGTAATAAGCAAAATATCAGGACAGGAATGCTTCCTGCTCCTTTGATTATAATGCGGCGGCGCGAAAAAAGCAACCGCTTACCGAAGCCGCTCCCGCATTCCAAATCGGCAGATACGAATATGCGCCCGTCCCGTGAGGGGCGGGCGCATAGCTTTTCATCACAGCGGGTCCTCGGGCAGCTCCACACCGCCGCCGGAGGCAGCGGACTCCGTGGTCGGCTCGGAGGCAGTCTCCTCGGTCGCCTGTACCGAGGCCGTCAGGATATCGATCGCGGAAAATTCGATCACATCCATCTCAGGCTTGCAAAATGCTTTCATATCGTTCTCCTTTCCTCCTGCACAAACCCGTCGGTCCGCGCAGAACAGCAGTTGGTTCAAGACGTAAACACGTTGTAGTTCTCTCCGGAAATGTCATAGGGGCAAAACTGCTCCGGCGGGAAATTACAAACGCCGTTCGTATTGAAAATGTACCAGCCGGTATCGACATCCGGGTTCAGATTCACGGTGCACTGACCGACCTGCGCGGCGTTGGGGTCGACCGAACAGCTTGCGATGGTCGCACTCGCCAAAGAGAAGCTCTCATAAATCAGTTCGGGTTTGGAATATCTCTTTTTCATGGTTACACCTCACTTATCTTGAAAGCTTTTCCGGTGCGGCAACGGGCTTCGGTGACGGCAGCGCTGCGCTGTATACAGCGCCTGCGCCATTCGCAAGCGTGCTTGCCCCGGGATTCGAGACCGCCGACTGCGCGGACGCATTGTCCACGACAGTCACCTTGACATTGTCAATGTAATAGGAGCAGGACGATGCGTCCTCCTTACCGTAGTTATACGGATTGCTGTACAGCGTGAACAGGTCTTTGCTTCGATCCGTCGAATTTGCGGAGACCGTTTGCTGCGCACTGAAATGCACCCAGCCGCCGTTCTTCGTGATCGTGACATGGTGGTCGTTGTGGTCGGTTTTACCGTTCTCATCCATGTACTGCAAATTACAGAAGAGATCAGTGCGTTCTGCCGGGCTGTTCGGGTCAAGCATCACGTCAAAATCGATCTGATAGGTCGTGCCCGGCGTGAATTGGGTGTTCATCTTTGCATACAGCCAAGTCGTATAAGAGGATGTCACATAGTAACACTTGTTATATGCGGCGGTCGGGTCTGTGACAAGGTTGATTGCCTGATTGCTGCCGACGAAGAACTTCGCCGCGCCCTCGGCATCGTCGCTCACGAGAACCGACTCCTCCTTGGCCTCAACGAAGCGGATATACTTGATCTCCGTCGTGCCGGCGTCGTCAAACGGATCAAAGCGCAGCTGCGTGACGTAGCCCTTCCATGAGCCGGTGTTGTCCTTGTCCTTCGTCATATCGAAGGTGATGGTCTTAAACTCACCGTTTGAGCTTCTGCCGATTGGGACCTGTACGCTCTTGCCCTCGCTCAGCCCCTTGGCCCCGGTCGTCGTATAGTAGATCTTCATCACGTCCGAGCTGCGGCTGCCCGTAATGTCCCACTTCACGCAGGCCTCGATCTTGGTGTATTTGCTGCAATCCAGATTCAGATTTTCCATGCTCAGTCTGGGGTCATAGGTGTTGTTGGCGGTCTTGGTGCCCGCGATCACAAGGGTGTCGTCCGTGAAGTTCATCGTACCGCCGGCCAGCGTCCAGCCGCGCGCATCGCCGGAGCGGTTGAACGTCCAGACGCCGTCCGCCTCGGTGTCGAAGTTCGAGGCCTCCTGCGTGGAGATGCGGTAGTCGATACCATCCTTCACACAGTGCAGGCCGAGCACCTTTGCCAGCCCCTCGATCGGCAGCATCGGGATGTTGTCCTGCTGATAGACCGTCCCGCCAAGCTTCACCTGTGTTTTCCCGTCGACCAGTGCGTAATCCTTACCGCTCACGAACTGATAGGAATGCTTGTTGCGATAGAGCGTCAGGGTCTTGCTCTCGTAGCTCCACTCGAAATAGAGCGAGAGCAGGTGGTTGATGCGGCTGATGCCCGGCTCAAAGGGCACATAGTCCACACCGTTCTGCGTCTCGGTCTGAATCTTGTTGCCGAGCTTCGTGCCGTTGATATAGACGGCCGGATAATCGCCCGCATACTCAAAAATCACGGATTCGATCGTAAAGGTCACGTCGTTCGCGTCCACCGGATCGAGGCGCATGGCCGTGACCGTACCGGCCCAAGTCGACCGCGAGGAAAGCTCAAACACAAACTCCTGTTCCCCGTCGGTGGTGGAATAGACGCGGATGGAATTTCCCTCGGAGATGCCGCCGCTCTTGTCCGTCCCGTAAAAGAGCTGCATAAACGCTCCCTTCGGGATGCCGGACGCCTTTACGCGCACGCGGAGCAGCTGCGAGGCATCCATGTCCTTGAACGCCTCTTCTTTTATGGCAAAGATCGCATCGGACGACTGTCCCGCGGGATAGGTCTGATAGACGCCGTTGCCCTTCACCGTCAGATTGGCCGTCGACTGATAGAAATCCGTCGTATAGGTCTTTTGGCTTCTGACCTGCGGCCCGGTGTAATCGCCGTTCTGGCGCAGAACACGAATATCCTGCGGATAGTTGTGCGTGATGAGGGCCTTCTGCTCGTCTGTGGGCTTCACGTCGGTATGCGCACCGCCGCCGGAATACACCTCGCGCAGCACGTCCAGATACTGGAAGCCGTGCAGCCCGTCGCTCGGCATGATGTAGGTGCCCTCGCCGTACTCGTTCCAAGTGGAGATCATGGCGAATTTCTCCTGCCAATGATCCTCACCGGACTTGCCCGCATAGGTGGGGATGTAGGTATCGCGCACCCATTCGTTGGCCGCCTTGAAGTCCGAAACGGACATCATGGGGAAGCGCTCCTGCGCCCAGCCGATGTGGTTGAAGCCCACGCTGATGGTCGGCACGGCATAAGCATCGACAGTCTTCTGCTTGTTGAGGTTGTTGTTGATGTCATCCTGAAGTGTGTAGTTCGTGTACCAGTTATAGGCATACCAGCCGTCGAAGCCAAAGTCTTTGATATTTGTCTCGCCGCCGTTGCAGTCGAGCACGATCACGCCCTTGAAGCCGGCCTTCCTGGCCTCCTCGCGCAGATAGTCGAACATGTCCTTCACGGTCGCAGCGTCGTTGCCGAACTGGCTCTTGAGCCGGCTCGCACCGAAGATCGCAAGAACGGGCTTCTTGTCGATGGTCATGTAGCTCGGGTTCGTGAAGTAGTTCTCGATCATATACGGAACGTAATAATTCTTGAACGCCTCCACCGTCGACGGGACCGAGCCGTTTGCCGCCTCCCAGAGCAGGCAGAACTTCATCTTGTCGCTGTATTTTGCGTTGACAAAGGCGCGGTCGAGATGCTTGGCGCTGGGCGCGAGCGGCTCGTAGCTGCTTGAAGCAAACCAACAGAAGGCTTGGAAGTCGATGCCGTGCTCGGCCATATACTTGATCTCCCAGTCGGCCGTCTCGGTCAGGTTCTCGTCATAGTAGCCCAGGACCGGCTTCAGGTCGTCGTGCGGGGTGATCGTGGCCCAGCCCCAGTGGCTGCCGTTCTCCCAGAGGGAGCAGACGTTGATGCCGATATTATAATCATCCTTGATGATCTGCGGCTCCGGAATGTCATAGTCGACGAGGTTATAGACCATGATGTCGTCCAGATCGACGGCACCGGCGCTCGTTGTATTGTCGACGCGGATGCCGTCGACATAGCTCGTCTTGGTCAGAAAGTCGACTGTCGCGACCTTCGAGGTGTGCACCTTGATGATCGCCTTCTGCGTGGTCATGTCGGCCTCGACGCGGATCAGATGCCACATGTTGTTCTGAAGCTGCTCCTGCGTCTCGGAGAGCGCGCCGCCAATCTTGGTCTTCATGACCTTCTGACCGTTGGCGTAGAGATAGCCGCCCTTCAGTTCGAGCTTAACCACCGCATCGTCCCCGGCGCAGAGGCTCCAGCTCATGTTCTGATCGTTCGTCTGAGGCTTAGTTGAAAGCGTGAAGCAGACATTGCCGCCCAGCGGCTCAAAGCTGCTCGCCGTCTCCTTCCCGGCCGCCAGACGGAGATATTCGCCGACGAGCGAGAGCGCGTTGTCATTGGTGAAGCTCGAGGGGATCGCGCGCGTCGGAACGGTAAAGTTCTCATAGATCGCGTAGTTCGCCTCGACATAGCCGCCCTGCAGCGTCGTGCTGTTCGTGCTCTCATCGGTCGTCTCGAAGCTGAGGCAGCGGAACGACGTGCCGAGCAGCGGATGCGTGCCGCAGTCGATACCGTCGATCTCGATCCGGCTCGTGCCCTTGTCGAGGTCGACAACCACATGCAGGAGCATATTGCCCAAGTCGTTTCCGACCGCCTCGAGCGTCGCGGGAAGCGCCGTGAGGCTGCCGTCCTTGGCCTTGACATAGAAGCCGTCGCCCTGCGTGATGAGATAGAAGGTGTCCGAGCCGTCCTCGGCCGTCAGCCGCATCACGTTGCCCGCGAAGCCGTAATGATAGGACAGGGCAAAGCGGAAATCAAAGCTGCCCGCCGTCTCATTGTTGAAATAACGCAGCAGACGGGAGTGCTCGTCGGTGCTGACGTCGCTCAAACGGCCGTTGTCGGCGTTCGAGGTCTTGCCGAGTCCGGCGCGGTTATCAACCTGCCAGCCGGAGTTGATGCCCTCGAGGTTCTTCGCCTGATCCATCGAATAGGTGTAGCAGATCTCATAAGCCTGACGCGCCTTGCGCACCTGCACCGAGGAAATGCCGAAATACTTCGCGGTAGAATCGCCGTACTTCATCATATCGTTGAGCAGGCGGACAAGCTTCGCATCGGGATCGGACAGCTTTCGGGCAGCGTAGGATTCGGCGCTGTAGGTCAGCGTGCCGCTGACCTTGTTCCCGTCGGCATCATAGACCTCGGCAGTGCAGACGGTGCGCATCTGCGTGGGATTGAGCTTGTCAAAGATCACCGCATAGCGTCCGTCGGCGGTCAGCGTAAACTTGTCGCCGCTGATCGACTCGGTCTGCGTGTCGCCGTTTTTGTCGACGTAGCTGACCTTCATCGTCAGGTCGCTCGCCTTGCCCGTATAGCCCTTGGGCGACAGATAGTACTTGATCGCGACCTTTTCCTTCAGCAGCAGAGATACGCTGTCAAAGTGGATCGCTCCGGTATTATCCGTGACCGTGCAGTTATTTGTGAGCGTCGGTTCGGTCTGCGTTGCAAACGCCCGCTGCTCTTCGGTCAAGTCCTGATTGACGAGATTGGCCGTGTTGTAGCTCCAATACGTCTGTGCGGATGCGCCGTAATTCAGCATATCCACCAGCAGCGTCTTGAGCTTGTCCGGCGTCGTGTCTCTCTTGAGCTGATTCATCGCATAGGTCTTGACGCTGTACTCGACCGGTTTTCCGCTGACGTCCTTGCCGTCCTTCGTCCCGTGCATCGTCGCGGTGACAATGCTGCCCATTTCCATGGCCGAAACGCCGTCAAAGGTATAGACCCAGCGGCCGCTGTTCTCCGCACGGAGGGTGATCTTTTTCTCCTCCGTTCCGGTAACGTTGCCATTTTCGTCATACAAATTCTTCACGCAGAGCAGATAGGGATCCTCGATCCCCTCCAGATTCTCCTGCGGAACGTAGAAGTTGATGGAAATGTCGCTCGAAAGGGTCAAAGACGCCGCAGAGATGCCGAGCGAAGCGGTCCCCGACGGATCGGAGGGGTCCTCCGGCGTCAGCAGGGCGTTGGCCAGATCCAGCGCGGCCTCGGTATCCTCCGGTTGGCAGCGCAGCTCCGTAACCGTCTTCGGCAGGTATTCAAAGCTCGTCAACGCAATATGTGTTGTGCCGGTGTTCTTGAAGAGTAGGATCTGCGTTCCGTCCGCAGCGGCGGTATAAACGGGATAGTGCATCTCCGTTCCGGTCAGCGTCTGCTGTGCGATCGGCGTCTTATCGCCGCTGTCGGTAAAGCTCTGCACCGAGTAGACGCTAAATTCGCCCGATGCGCCCGTAAAGCTCTGTGCGCCCATGCGCAGCACGGCGTCCTTCTTTGCGGTGACGGCCACAGCGACAGACTGCCCCGGTGCCAGATGAATTTCATACTTCGGCCCGTGCTCCAGCTTATCGCTCAGCTCCGTCTTACCGTACTCGGTAATGAACAGGCTGACCTTCGCGGTCAGAATGTCGTTAAAATCGGTACGCTCATATTCCGGCGTTGCGCCGATGGGGTTCAGGATGCGGACGCCGTCGACCAGAATGTCGAAGGAACCGACATCGTAGGGATCAAAATACGGAGAATACATCGGCGTGCAGACCACGGTATACATTCCGTAGGTCAGATCGTCCTTCACCAGCGCCGTGCCCTGATACAGACGGTCGATCTCTCTGCCCTCGGTGGGCGGCGCAGTCTCGCCGTCCTCCTGTTCGCCGTAGTAGATGCCGTAGCGGGTATTGACGGCACAGGTGTAGATCGGTTTTTTGCCGTCCTCGACACTTCCCTCATAAACCTGTACATTGACCACGCCGCCGTAGGGCGTGCCCATGCTGACCAGCTCGAAGCCGGTGCCGTAGAAGCTGAACTTCACGGAGGGATAAGCCGCAGAGAGCGAAGCGTCCTTGACCTCGGTGGTCACATTGACCATCCGCGCCGTTCCGGCAGAGAAGTAAAGGTTGTTTTCGTTCTCGCTGTACTTGCTGTCGTAGTCGTCCGTATGGGAGTCGGCATCCTGATACTGGCCGTCGGCGTTCGCGTCGTAATTCGCGTCGTCGGCTGTGATATCGTGGCGATACTGCCCCGTGACCTTGTACCACTTGCCGCGCTGGCCGTCCGTAAAGGTCAGGAGGTCGTCGTTCGACTCCTCGTAGTAGATCACGTCTGCGGGCTTGATCGCAATTTCATGAATGACGGAAGTTCCGTCGGGGTAGGTAAGCTTATAGAAGACCGACGCATCCGGGTTTTCCTTGGAATAGATCAGGTCATACGGCGTGATGGTGACGTTTCCGTCCGCGCCGACCTCGGCAAAGGTCATCGTTCTGCCCTTGGCGTCGGTTTTCTCGACCTTGCTCGACCAAACGGTCGCGTCGACGGCGCTTGCAACCTCCACCGTCGGTGCTTCCGCGCGGAAGCTGTGCACATTGACCGTCACCTTGCGGTCGTAGTTCAGAACGACCGTAGTCTTGCCGTAGAAACCGATGTCGTTGCCCGTAGAGGCGTGATCCTCCATCGTCGCAGGCAGCGTAATGTCACGCAGCTCGGCGGCGGTCAGCTTTCCGTTTGCATCATAGATTGAAACGGCGTTAGTAGCCTTGTCGAATTGGCTCAGGTCGGTCGCGCCGCTCTCCATGCGCACCATGTAGGTCCCGCCGGGCAGATCGCGGAATTGGTAGCTGCCCGAGGTGAAATCCTGCACGGCGGACGGGTTCTTCGCGCTGACGCTCTTGCCGAGATAGGTCGAGACCGGCTGATAATTTCCGTCGGTCACAGCGACATAGGTATCGTCCGCCGCAGCGTAAGACACTGTCGGCAGATTTGCAATCGAAACGAAATTCTTGTATGCGTCCTTCGTCGTAAAGTCGAAATACCGCAGACTTCCGTCCGTCAGCTCAATGGCAATGCTTTGAATCGTGAAGGACTCGTTATATGCCTGAACCGGGTCAAGGCGCAGGCCGGTCAGCTTCTCGCCGAGCTTCCACTGGCTGTAGTTCCTCAGCTCAAACACATATTCCTTCATGTCCTTGCTCAGCCGCAAGCCGCTATCCAGCGAAAGCGTCTTTCCGCCGCTGAAGCCGCCGTCGCTCCCGCTCATATAGAACAGCTGAGGCGGATGCTCGCTGTGGGAATCGCCCGACATCACGATGCGGACGCTCTTGACGTCGTCGGTCATCAGGTTCTGATACATGACCTCTTTGAAGCCGAGGATCGCGTCGTTGGAGGCGCCGCCCGTGGAGAAGGTCGTGCCGCCGGTCTCTCCCTTGCGGTAAAGCGAAACCTTCACGCTGTCGCGCGTGACGTCGCCGGTGTCGGCCGCGTAGACCGGGTCGCCCTGCGAATTGGTCACGCGCAGGAAGCTCTTCCAAGCGCCCGGAACGGTGAGATCAAAGGTACGCGTCGTGCCGTCGGCAAGGTCGAGCATGATGGTCTTGATCGTGACGTTCAGATTCGCACCCTGCAGTGGGTCAAGGCGCAGACCGTTGATCGTGCCTGACCAGTCCGATCGGTTTGAGAGATCAAGGGTATAGGTTGCTTCGTCCCGGTTGATATAGCCGCCCGCGACCATTCGCGCTTCCGACGGCTCCGTCTGATTCCCTGCCGAATAATAGAGCTTCATGGGATCCTTCGTCGCGGGGTCGCCGCTTGCAACCACGCGCACAGCCTTGATGTCGTTGGCCGAAAGTCCGGCATACATCGTCTCCGAGAAAGCAAAGATAATGTCGCCGCTGCCGTCGTCCGCCGCCGTGAAGGTCGTGCCGGAACGCTTCGTGGAAAGGATCGCCTCCTGCGGGAGCGTGTAATCCTCTGGGGTCGGGTAAGAGACACCCGACAAAATGGAATCGTTGGGAATAACATAATTCTCATACGCGCCCTTGGTGCAGAAATCCATCACCTGCTCCGTGCCGTCGGCCTTCACAAGCGTGATGGTCTTGACGTTAAAGGAGAGGTTGTTGCCCTGCAGAGGATCGAGGCGCATTTCGGTCATGACGCCTGTCCAGTTGGCATTCGCGGCCGTGCTGAGGTCAAAGACATATTCCTTCTCTTTTGCGGAGAGCTTTTCGCCGCCGTTTTTCACGAGCGTCGGGTTATTGATCTCAAAGCGGTTGGCTTCCGCCCAGTCTTTGTCGTCCGTTCTGAAGTACAGCTTGATCGGTTCTTCAGAGGCAGACGAGCCGCTCATGACCACCTTGAGCTGCTTCAGATCGGCAGTCTGTATATTTTTATTATGTATCGCTTCCAGATAGAGGATCGCGTCGCCCTTGCCCTGCTCCGATCCCGTATAGAAGGTCGTGCCTGCGCAGGCGGTATCGTTGACATCCGCTGTCTCGTTCTTCTTGCCGTCGCCGTCGTCGTCCGACCACGCCATGCCGGAGATGCTGCGCTTGACCACGCTGGCTGCTGCCGTCGCCGCAAGCTCCCCGGAGGAAATGGTGTTGACGTAGAGCGTATTGTCCTTAAAGCTGTTAAAGTCCGGCATCAGCTGGAGCTGCAGCTCGATGTTGATCGCCTTGTTCGACTCCAGCATTCCGATGATCGCCCAAGCGGTCGGGCGCTTGCCGTTCATGTCAGTGATCGTGCCGTCCGCGCCGAGGGAAGCCTTCGTCCAGCCCTCTGCCTCCGTCTGTGGGACCGTCGCCGCCGTGGCATCCGTATACCCGGCATCCTCGGTATAATAGACGTTGAGCTTACTGATATCACAAAGAGACGGGTCGAGCTTCCATGCGCTGACCTGATAGGTCCCTGCGAAAACGCTGCCGTTCTGCCCGTCGGCAGGCATGGTATCGAGCAAGTAGAGCGCCTCAGTCGTCGTGGCGTTGTTGCTGCTGTAGATCACATAGTCGACCGTGCCGTCTGCCTCGACGGTGTCGGCCTTGACCGACTTCGTGAAGGCGTTGGCCGAGCCTTTTGTGACCGTGATGCCTTCGGAAGCGAGGTTGCCGTTATCGACCGTGAAAGCACGGTTGTCCTCCGTGCCCGAGATGGTCACGGTCGGCTCGAGTGAGGTCGTGCCCTGCGGGCAGTCCGCGTCGGGCAACTTGCTGCCGATATAGGTCGAATAATAGATCGGCGGGATCGCCTGCCCGACGGTAACACCGACGAGCTTCCAGACCAGCGTCGTCTCGCCGGTCTCGGCGTTGACGGAAACTTCCGTTTGCAGCTCCGTACCGCCCGTGACCGTGCCGCGCGTGCCGCCGCTCGTGCTGCTTTGGGTATAAGTGCCGCCGAAATAGGACGAGCCTTCGATATAGCTCAGGTGCTTCGGCAGTGTGACGGTGAGCGTCAGATCGGTGGTCAGTGACGGCGTGCCTTGGTTGTTGTCGAAATATGCCCGCGGCTGGATCACAAAATCCGCCTCGCGCTGCGACTTATCCAGCGCATAGGTCTCCTTCTCCTGTCCATTGACGTGCTGCGCCTCGACCATGGAGACACCGGTCTTATAGCCGATGATGAGCATCGTGTCGCCCCAGTGACCCCAGTCGGAGTTGTGCGGATGCAGTACATGCGCCTCGTCGTAAGTCGCAGGCTCATACTGCGTGCGCACCGGAACGCCCGCGCTGTTATTCGCAGGAATGTTGCCGCTGTTGAGCCATTCCGTCTCGCCCTTGGTGTTGGTGAACTTATTCTCCGTCAGGAGCGTAGCGCGGTTGGCCAGATAGGTCTCCCAGCTCGGGGTGGTATACTTGCCGTTCTCGCCCGGCGTCACGGATGCCGCGACCTCCGCGACCGTGCTGTTCGCGCTCATGGCCTTCGTCCAGACGCGGGAGGTCGAGACGATGCTGTAGGTCTGGTTCGTCTGTGCCGTGTCGCGCACCTTCGCGCGCACGAGGCCGCCGTAGTTCGGCTTCTGGTCGATCAGCAGGCCCGGACCTTGAATGTACATCAGTACGGCGACGCAGGTCTTGCCGTCCTTTTGCAGCGCCTCAAGGGAGCCGTAATAGGCAAGCTGGTCCTCGGTCGCATCGCGCATTTCTTCAAAGCTGACCCAATCCGTGCCGTCCTGCTTCGCGCCGTAGAGCAGCGTCAGTGTGGCGTCGGAGCGCTCCGCACCGTCGATAAAGTCCGGCAGATAATCTTCCGTCAGCTCATAGGCCTCCGCCGGGAAGCGCATGAAGTTCGTTGCGAACCAGAGCTGGTTCTTTTCCTCGTTCCGGGAGTAATAGGTAAAGCCCGCGCGCAGATAAAACTCCGTGCCCGGTGTCGCAACGTCGTCACCGTGACGCTGATTTTTCACGTTCACGCCCCAGTTTCTCATCCTTTCCAGATCGGCGTAATATACGCGGTTCTGCAGGCTGCCGGGCAACGTCAGTTCCAGACCGGCCTCATAGACATCGTCGTCCAGAATCTGCTGACCGTCGTTCGTGCCCTCACTGTCGCGAAATTCCGTCCCGTGGACAGTCGTGAGCGTCAGGTCGCTTGCCGTGGCGGTCGTATAGAACGCGCCCTGTCCGTAATCCTGAAGGATCTCATATTTTGCGCTGTCGGTCGTGTCGTTGCCCAGTCTGTTGAAAGGCTGCACAATCCAGAACTCGCCCGTCGAGAACACGCCGATGCCCTTGTCCGCGCCGTATGCGCCGACGTCGCTGCTGCCGTCGCCGTCCATGGTCGGCATCTTGTCCACATTGATCTCATAGCCGCTGACCGTGACGAGAACCTCGCTCGTCGGCGCTCCATTCTCATCGAGCACCTGCTCCGCCGACCAGATGCCGCCGTTGAAGCAGCTATTCTGATTGCCGCCGACATTATAAGGCGCACCGTTGACCACAGCGTTGTTATCGTCATAGAGCACGCGGCCGTCGCCGTTGGCCTCGCCATACTTCTGGATCATATTGCCGTCGGCACTGTAAAGCAGCGGCATATAGCCCGCCTCGTCAGCCGCGACCGTCGTCCCTGCTGTGTAGTCCGAGCCGGGGTTCGGCGTATTGATCCGATAGCTGCTGCTCAGCTTGAGCTTGAAGGTGATCGGGCTGCCGTTCGGGATCTCGATGCCCTTGAACCCCTTGGCGGCCTGATTGTTATACAGCTCGAGGCTCACGGCAAGATTCATCATGCGGCCGGGAACGAGCTTATCGCCCGCGATCCCATAGTTCGCCGCGATCTGACTGCCCTCCGTATTGCCGGTGTTGAAATCGAAGCTGTCCTTATAGCTCGAATTGCCGCTGACCTTGATGTTATACCGCGGTGCGGCGCTGATCGTCACGGCAGTCGGCATCGCCGCCTTCCGGTCGGCATCCGCATTCCCCGCCACAGAGGCATAGATTGCCGGCTGGAGCCTTGCGCCGTTTGCCATGCCCTTGACACGGATGGTCAGGTTTTCTCCGAACGTGCCGGGAATGGCCGGCTGTCCGCCGTTTTCCAAATACTTATATGCAACAAGCGTCTGCGAAGTGCCATTGTCCGTGATCCGATAGGCATAGCTCCCCTTGCTTTCCATCCAGCCCATAGCGGCGGTATCGAACTCCGCCTGCGCATTGGACACGGGAAGCGTAAACTCCATGCGGATGTACGCCTCGGTATAGGACTTTGTCCGGTCGTTCGGCTCCATCTGTACGCTGAAATCATAGGTCACCGCGTCAAAGCTGCGAACGATCCCGTTGTCGGCGCTGCTGTCGTTACCGGCCTCGTCATTCTCGTCCCATGGGGCAGAGCCGTCGGTAACTGCCGTGACCGAAACGGCATGCACCTTTGCATCGCCGCCGGACGGCGCTGCAGCGGCGGCCGCCGGAGCAAGTCCGGAAAAGAGGCCGGTCAGCATCGCAAGCGCTAACAACAGCGAACCGATCCGTTTACTGATACGTTTCATTTCTCGTCCTCCTACCAAAGAGCATTTGCGGTCGGCAAGGGCATTCGTCGGCCGCCGGGAATTTCAATAGCTCACGCCATTTTTTCATACAAAAATATACCACAACCGCCCTCGATTTTCAAGACAATTTTCGACACGGAATAACCAATATTTTCCGGAATTTCCGAATTTATTGTACAAATCGTCCAATTTTATTCAGCCGCCCTCCAGCCAGCTTGTAACGCGTCTTTTCGGCATTTTCATACAGTCTTTTTGCCAAAAATCTGCGCCATCTGCATAAAATTTTCGCAAACATTTTTCTTTCCACGGACCTTTTTCCATTCAATCCCGCCTGCCAATACCGCCCCCTTGCGGTTATCTGCCTTCTTTGTTCTGTGTTCAGTTGCTGCTTGGGTCCACATCTATCCTCAAGGGAAAAGCCGTTTGTTTTGAAGCTCTGAAAAACGGCTTTTAGACAGCAAAAAAGCCCGATAAAATCGGGCTTTTTTGCGGGATACATCTTTTTCGTACTCTCTAGACCTGCAAGCGGATACGAAAAAGATATCGTCTTGAGTCGGTATAAAACTGCACCGTTTTGTACAACTGAGGAGATAAAAGCACAAAAGCAGCAGTCTTTCGGCTGCTGTTTTTGTCAAGAGGGTACGGAAAAGATGGATTTATTCCGACGTTGGTTAGATGAAACGGAATCTCGCCGTCGCACTATCATTTCAGAGTGATTGCCTCAGGGAGAATATAAATTGTTTGCCCTCGATCGGCTTTTCGTTATTCATTTCGTTCTCTTCGCAGTGTTAAGCGAGGCTATCAGCATTCTTTTAATTTCTTCGGTAGTGGATTTGACCGTTCTTGTTCATCTCCTGCAGATATGCATGAACCGTACTTCTGGAGCGACCAACGGCTCGAGCAATTTCAGTAATTGACGGTGTTTCTTTGTGGGTGAAGAAATGGCCTTCAATTGCCCCTATGATCTCTCTCATCGTTTCTTCGCTCTTGTATCTCATCGAATCAACTCCTTTGAAGCCTATCCCGAATAGCTTGTTCGGGATAGGCTTATTATACAAGATCGCAAACTGATTTTCAATAGGGTTGACCAAAACTGCAAAAAGGTGGGCGGATTAGCGCCCACCTTTTCGCGAATCAGAGGAATCCGTTCTGATTAAAGTCTTTTTAGAGTCTCACTGACTTTCTTTTTGTACTCGTTCATAACATCCTGGGGAGAGGCAATAGCCCCGCGCATCGCTTGGCGCGTCAAAGCTCCGATAGCTTCCGAGCTGCACAGCGACCAAAACGACCGTTATCAGCAGTGCGCCGTGGGTCACCCAGGGCTTTTGGCCCTCGTGCAGGAATTGGTTGCAGACTATCACTTCTTGCAGAAACACAACATCCACACGGTTGCCGATTTACAAGTGAATATTGATGAAAGCAAAGTGCAGTTATCCGCATTAGAGCGTGAGCGCAGCGACATCAGCAACCGCATCCGCCGTCCAAGGTCGCAAAAAGAACAAGCCCTTTATAAAGAGCACCGCAAGGCGGTATCCAAGCAGATGAAACCCATAAGGGAACGCCTGCGCCGTGCGGAACGGATTTTAGAGAAATCTCCGCACCTGTATGAACTATTAAAACAAGAGCACGAGCTGGAGAAAAAAGCCCGTGCGAGATACAAAGAAAGAGGTAGATAAAATGAAGAATACAATGAAAAAACCGGTGGTAATTTCGATAGAAAAATTGCACCCATTTGACGGACACCCGTTCAAGGTTAAGGACGATGATGAAATGAACACACTGATCGAAAGCATACAAACGCAAGGCATTCTTTCACCGTTGATCGTCCGTCCGATAGAAGATACAGATAAATATGAGGTAATAAGCGGCCACCGCCGCTTACACGCAGCAATCAAGGCAGGGATCGCCGAGGTCCCTGCCTTGATTTATGCCCTTGACCGGGATGCAGCCGCCATTGCGGTAGTAGACAGCAACTTGCATCGGGAGCATATTCTGCCCTCTGAAAAGGCGTTTGCGTACAGAATGAAGCTGGAAGCAATGAGTCGCCAAGGGCATCGTTCCGACCTAACTTCCGACCAAGTTGGTCGGAAGTTAGAGACTGCCGAGATTATTGCACAACAGTCCGATGACAGCAAATCACAGGTGCGGCGCTATATCCGCCTGACCTATCTCATTCCTGAGTTCCTTGAAAAGATGGACAATAACGAAATCGCCCTGTCCGTCGGCGTGGAGCTTTCGTTCCTTGACGAGCAGAGCCAGCGGGAGGTACTGGAGCAGTGCGCCATCAACGACTGTACCCCGTCCTATTCACAGGCATGGCGGATGCACAAGGCCGACCGGGAGGGGACGCTGACCACGGCGGTTATTCAAGCCATTATGTCGGAGGAAAAAGCCAATCAGCGGGAAATGGTGAAAGTCCCCATCTCCCGTCTGCGGGAGGTTCTTCCGCAAGGGCTGGATGCGAAAAAGACGGGAGATTTTATCATAAAGGCTTGCGATTATTATCGCAAATATCTCATCCGCCAGCGCAATCGGGATGAAAGATGAGGAGGTGTCCCTATGGAACAATTCATTCAAAAATATCCGTACAATCAGGTTTTTGAAAACAATGCCGACTCGCATTTTCATATGAAAATCGGTGGCACGGTTTATGATGTTACGGCTCATTATGACCCTAAAGGGCGGCAGTGCGTGTTGGAGCAGTTCAAGGAGCTGCTGCTTCAGAAGGAATGGAGGCAACCGCACAATCGAAAAGGACCGCCGAAATCAATATAATGGCATATATCCCATTGCTTGATTCGGCTGTCGGAAAGGAGTTCAACGCTATGACAGTCAATAAAAATGCAGACCAGGAAAAAATCACCGCCCTTTACTGTCGCCTTTCGCAGGACGACGGCTTGGACGGAGAAAGCAACAGTATTCAGAACCAAAAGATTATTTTGATGGATTACGCCAAGAAGAACGCCTATCTGCACCCGCAGTATTTTGTGGACGACGGAATCAGCGGCACAACCTTTGAGCGCCCCGGTTTTCGGGAAATGGAGGCACTGATTGAAGCCGGGAAAGTATCGGCGGTCATCGTCAAGGACCTATCCCGTTTTGGGCGTGAGCACGTGGAAACCAGCAGGTATTTAGAAATCATCTATCCAACTTTAGGTGTGAAATTTGTCGCCATTCAGGAGCGTGTGGATACCGAAACCGGCGAGGGCACGGAGATGATGCCCTTCCACAATATTTTTAATGAGTGGTATGCAGCGCAGACCAGCAAAAAAGTGCGGGCTGTGTGGGCAATGAAAGCAGCAAACGGTAAAAGAAGCAACTTCCGGGTACCATACGGCTACAAGCGTGACGAGCTTGATAAAGAAAAGTGGCTTGTTGATGAGGCTGCCGCCGAGGTAGTACGAAGGATTTACCACCTTTGTCTTGAAGGAAAAGGCCCGGAGCAGATTGCGAGGCTTCTGCAAAAGGAGAAGGTTCTTACCCCTACCGCATATTACTATTCGGTCGGTTCTTCTTCCGCCAATCGTCCTATACCGAGCGATCCGTATTTATGGAAGGACAGCACCATTGATGCCATCTTGAGCAATCGGAAATACACCGGCTGTATGGTTAATCTGAAAACGACTACCGTCAGCTACAAGGTACACAAACTGATTCGCAAGCCGGAGGAGGAATGGAGCATCGTGCCGAACGCACAGGAAGCGATCATTGACGAAAATACTTGGCTCAGAGTGCAGGAGCTGCGCAAAAATAAGCGCCGCCCGACTGCGACGGGGAAAACAAGCCTGTTTTCCGGACTGGTTTTTTGTGCAGACTGCGGTTCAAAGCTCCACTTTTGTGCGGCTAAGAGTTTGAAAACAAATCAGGAATTCTTTCGCTGTGCCAATTATAAGTCCGGTCGAGGGGAGTGTACGATTCACTATATCCGGAATGTCGCGCTGGAGCAAATCGTCTCAGTGGCGGTCAGCGATCTTGCAGATTTCGTCACCTGTCACGAATCATTCTTTCTGCAAATGATTGGAAAGCAACAATCTGCGGGGAAAGATCAGAATATCCGATCTGTTAAATCGGATATCGCTGCCGGAAAACACCGTATCGATGAAATCGACCGATTGATTGCCAAGCTCTACGAGGATAATTTTGCGGGCAAGTTGTCTGATGAGCGTTACTCTCGAATGGCAGCAAAATACGAAAAAGAGCAGGCGGAGCTACTGCAATCCGTCAGCACAAAGGAAAAAGAGCTGGCCAACTTGGAACGGGAGAGCGTGGATATTCGGCTTTTGCTTGCAGGACTCAGGGAATACTCCAGTATGGAAACGCTCACGCCGGAGGTGGTCAATAAACTCATCAAGCGGATCGAGGTTCACAACAGTGAAATGGTGAACGGGCATAAGCGGGTAGGCATTGACATCCACTTTACCGGTGTCGGACTTGTAGACCTTGCAACCATAAAGGAGATGCTTGCTATCGCAGAATCATCAAAGCCGTGATCCGCCACAGAAAGAGAAAAGGCCGCAGCCTCCATAACAGAGGTTGCGACCAATCTCTCATAAGAAAATACATCCTTATGAACGGAAACCGTTGATTTTACTGGGTTTTCCGGCGGAGTTTTTGGCGTTCCCGAGGTGATTCGAACACCCGACCTACCGCTTAGGAGGCGGTCGCTCTATCCAGCTGAGCTACGGAAACATCTTTAAAATCTATTCAATTATGGACTTAAACTAACTCATTGTCAATCACTTTTGCTCCAAAGGCGGTCGTTGTAACTGATTCTTAGGAGGCGGACCCTCTATCCTGCTGAGGTACAGAGACCTATATACAATTTTATCTATATTATCGCTTGCCTTTTTTGCAAAGGCAAGCGATTGAACACCACCTTAGGAGGCGGACGCTCTATCCAACTGAGCTACTGGCGCATATTTTAAGGGCGACCGTCCCTCTTGCGGGGAACGCTCTCGGTCCTCTTAGGCGGCAGATGCTCTATCTTGGTGAGGTACGGGAGCATTTATAAAATTTTAGTACTTTGCGGACAGTCTGTCAATCGCTTTTTCCAAAAGGCGGAAGCCTCAACATAGTCTTAGAAGGCAAACGCCCAAGCGGTCAACTCGTCGAAAAAAGCTGAAAGCTTCGGAAGCGGCTCTCCGGGACACAATCAGTCTCTCGGAGAGCCTTCTCCGTTAGGTCATTAAATCATTAGGTCGTTAAATCAATCGAACAGCAGGCTTTCTCGGCAGCTTTCGCGCCTTATTAAGCGGGCCGTATTCAGGCAAGCCGTCCGAAGCCTTATTTCATGCTAAGCGCTTTTCCAGATGCGAAGTGAAAATCCGGAACCGTTCTTTGAGATCACTGCATCCCTTATAGGGTATGCAATGACAGGATCGGCTTCCTTTGACAGTCCGAAACAGTGCGTTTTACGCCGTCTGCCGCGTTCCTTACGCTTGGTCGGGACCCGGCGTCGTCTGCTCGGGCGAAGGACCGTTCGATGATGCGTTATTTTGCTCTGCCGCCGGCTGATCGGCAGACTCGTCAAAAATGCTCTCAACTGCCTCGGGGATCGATTCGCCGCGCATACAAGCCTCAAACTGTCGACGGCTCATTTTCTCATGGGCAAGGAGATATTCCGCCACGGCGTCGAGGCGGTCGCGGTGCTCTGTCAAAATCGCAAGGCACTGCCGGTACGCCTCATCAACGACGCGCTTCATCTCGCTGTCGATCACGGCGGCGGTCTGCTCGGAATAGGACTTCGTGCGCTCGTAATTCCGACCGACGAAAATCTCGTCGCCGCTGTCGTAAGAAACGGCGCCCACGGAATCGCTCATTCCGTAACGCGCGATCATGTCACGCGCGATCGCGGTCGCTTTCTGAAGGTCACTGGAAGCACCGGTCGAAATATCATTGAAAACGGCCTGCTCGGCAACACGGCCACCCAGCAGCGCGACGATTTCTTCCCGCATCTCGTTGCGCGTCCAATTGCTGCGGTCGCGCTCCGGAAGAGAGATTGTCATGCCCAACGCCCTGCCGCGCGGGATAATGGTGATCTCGCGGACGGGGTCCTGCGTGGGAAGATAGTACATGGAAACGGCATGACCGGCCTCGTGGAAAGCGGTAAGGCGCAGCTCCTGTTCAAGGCGCACACGGCTCTTCTTCTCCGGTCCGGCAATGACCTTCATGATCGCGCTTTCAACGGCATCCATGGTAATAAACGGACAGTTGCGGCGCGCGGAAAGCAGTGCCGCCTCGTTGAGCAGATTGGCAAGGTCCGCGCCGGTAAAGCCGCCGGTAGCGCGGGCGATCGTTTTCAAATCGACGTCCTCGGCAAGCCGCTTATTCCGCGCATGGACATGCAAAATCTCCTCGCGGCCCTTCATGTCAGGCGGGCTGACATAGACCTGCCGGTCAAAGCGTCCCGGTCTGAGAAGCGCGGGATCAAGAATATCCTGACGGTTCGTGGCCGCCATGACGATCACGTTATCCTTGCTTCCGAAGCCGTCCATCTCCACAAGGAGCTGGTTCAGGGTCTGTTCACGCTCGTCGTTGCCGCCGCCCAGACCCGCGCCGCGCTGACGGCCGACCGCGTCGATCTCGTCGATAAAAACGATGGAGGGCGCGCATTTTTTCGCCTGTTCAAACAGATCGCGCACACGGCTTGCGCCGACGCCGACATACAGCTCCACAAAATCCGAACCGGAAATCGAAAGGAACTGCACATCCGCCTCGCCTGCCACGGCCTTGGCGATCAGGGTCTTGCCGGTTCCCGGAGGGCCGACCAGCAGAACGCCGCGCGGAACGCGCGCGCCAAGCTCGCGGTATTTCTGAGGATTACGGAGGAAATCAACGATCTCCTTCAGCTCCTCCTTTTCCTCCTCCGCGCCTGCGACATCGTCAAAGGTGACCTTTTTGTCGCCGCTGCCGAGGCGGACATTGACCTTACCGAATTTCGGTGCGCCTCCCCCGCTGTTATTGGCGCGCAGCATCAGGAAGTAAAACACGAAGAACGCCAGTACCACAAGCACCACGCACAGAAGCGTCGGCAGATACCAAGGAATCTTCGCGTCGGGTACATAATCGTACTCCTTCAGGATGCCCGCGCGCTGCTGCTCGCGGATCAGTTCGCCGAGGTCCTGCCGGAACGTCTCGGTATCCGCCAGCTCGTGCTCGACGACCTTATTGCCGTCCGCATCGGGCTGATTCAGCGTAAGCCGCAGGACGCCGTCCTCCAGCACAAAGGACTCGACCTTCTCATCGGTAAACAGCTCGCACACCTCGGAGTAGCTGATCTGCGGCGCATCGCTCCCGGAAAGGAGCGAATAGCCCAGCAGGAGCAGGCCCGCAAAAATCAAAACAAAGATCAGGAGCGAAAAACGGGATCTTTTCAATGCAAAACTCCTTTTACATCAGCGCAGGGAAAAACCGACTCCGTCGCAGCGGCGGCAGCGCCTTGGAAGACGATTGGCTCCGTCCGTGACACAGAGTCGGCTTTCGGTACACTGTTTATTTGGAATAGACCTCCGGCTTGAGTACGCCGACAAAGGGCAGATTCCGATAATACTCGTTGTAGTCCAGGCCGAAGCCGACTACGAACTCGTTGGGGATCGTGAAACCGATATAATCAGCAAAGACATCGACCTTACGGCGTTCCGGTTTGTCGAGGAGGGTGCAGATCTTCAAAGAGGCGGGTTCCATTGCCCGCAGATGCTCCGTTACGAACTTGAGCGTCAGGCCGGAGTCCAGAATGTCCTCCAAAATGACTACATGGCGGCCCTTGATATCGCAGGTGACATCCTTAAGCAGCTTGACGGTCCCGCTGGTCGAGGTGCCCGAGCCATAGGACGAAACGGCCATAAACTCATACTGGCAGCGGATCGGTGTCGCACGCACCATATCCGTGAAGAAATTGACAACACCCTTGAGAACGCCGACGAAGATCGGCTCCTTATCGGCATAATCAGCCGCAAGCTGCTGTCCAAGCTCTGCGATCCGTTTTTGCAGTTCCTCCTCGGAAATCAGAACGCGTTCGATGTCTTGAAGCATGTTACATCTCCTCTTTCTTTATTTGGATTATCAGCGCGGGCTGACCGGCCTCCGCCCGAAAGGCACAGTTCACGGCAACGCCCGCCGCCGCAAGCACCGCAAGCTCCGTCGCAAGGATCGGGACAAGCTCCCGCTCGGATCGCGGAAGCTTTCGGTCGATGAACAGCTCCTTGAGCGAACGGGTGTGTCCGTTTTCCAGAAGCAGTGCGTCGCCGCGCCGCCGCGGACGGATCTCGATGGTACTTTGGGTTATCATATCATACTTTACGGCAAAATGGAAAGGGGTATTTTTAAAAAATACAAAATTTTCTTGAAGCTCCGCCGTCACCGTCAGTCCCAGCTCCGGAATTGCCGTCCGACCGGGCACAGTCAGCACGGTTTTCGGAAAGGTCACGGCGCGGCTGCGGACGATCGTCAGAAGCTCGTAGCGCCGCTCGGCAAGAAGCCCGCCCGGCAGCGAGACCCGCGCGGACGGGGATGCGCTGACCAGCAGACCGCGCAGTGCCTCGATATGCGCTGAGGCGACGTCCTGCGGCAGGAAGCGCCGCAGCAGCAGGCGAAGCGCGCGCCTTTGCAGCACTGCCGACGCAGCCGACAAGGCCGCACAGCTCCATCCGCTCCCCTGCTCGGCCCGCGCAAGGCACTGGGAAGCCATCTCGTCAAGATACGCGTCCTCTGAGCGGAGCAGGGCACTCTGCGCCGTCAGACGCTCCGCAAGCATCGGCGCTTCCGCCTTGAGGAGCGGTATGACCCGATGGCGCAGGCGGTTCCTGCGGCAGTCGTCCGAGGCATTCGTAGAATCCTCGACCCACGCGATCCCCTCGCCGCGCAGAAACGCTTCGATCTGTCCGCGCGTTACGGACAGGAGCGGGCGCACGACCCGTCCGCGCTTGGGCGGGATGCCGGTCAGGCCGTGCAGGCCGCTTCCGCGCAGAAGATGCAGGAGCACCGTTTCGGCGTTGTCGTCGGCATTGTGCGCAGTCGCAAGCTTGTCGCAGGGCAGCGACAGCAGGAACGCGTATCGCTGTTCCCGCGCCTCGGTCTCGACGGAACGTCCGTTTTTTCTTGCACAGGCCGCAACATCGGCGCTGCCGACCGTCAGCGGGATCGCGTGCGCGGAGCAAAAGTCCCGAACGAACCGCTCGTCGCGGTCGGATTCCGCGCCGCGCAGGCGGTGGTTAAAGTGTGCGGCCTCCAAGGTAAGCGGCAGCTCCCGCCGCATCGTATACAGGCTCCAGAGCAGCGCCATGGAATCCGCGCCGCCGGACACCGCGCAAACGACCCGGTCACCCGCCGCGAAAAGTTCCTCATTGCGGCAAAAGCGCAGAATTTCATCCCTCATTGTGCCGCCACTCCCGATCGGCAAAGGTGGTAAACTGCGGCAGCCATTGCAGCTCGACCGTTCCCGTTTCGCCGTGGCGGTTTTTCGCCACGATGCATTCGGCCACGTTCTGCTTCTCGGTATCTTTATTATAGTAATCCTCTCGGTAGAGGAACAGCACCTCGTCGGCATCCTGCTCGATGGCGCCGGATTCGCGAAGGTCGGAGAGCATCGGGCGCTTATCCTGACGGCTCTCGTTGGCACGCGAAAGCTGCGACAGGCACAGCACGGGCACATTCAGCTCCTTGGCCATGATCTTCAGGCTTCTGGAAATATCCGAGACGACCTGCTGACGGTTTTCGCCGCTGTAGCCTTTCGTCCCGGCCGAGGTCATGAGCTGGAGATAGTCGATAACGACCAGCGCAAGGTCGTCGATGCGGCGGCATTTGGCGTTCATTTCCGCAACGGTCAGCGACGGATTGTCGTCCACGCGCAGGTCGGTCTGCGACAGCGCGGAGGCCGCGATGCCGATCTTGGTCCATTCATCGTCGGAGAGCTTTCCGGTCGTCAGCTTCTTGTTATCCACAAAGCTCTCGTTCGAGATCAGGCGGGTAACGAGCTGCTGCTTGGACATTTCGAGAGAGAAAAAGGCCACCGTCCGCTTGGGATATTTTTTCGCGACGCTCAGCGCGATATTCAGCGCCATTGAGGTTTTTCCCATGCCGGGCCGCGCAGCCAACAGCATAAGGTCGGACTTATTCAGGCCGCTGATGAATTTGTCCAGATCGCGCAGGCCGGTGGAAATGCCGGAAATGTCGCTGCCCGCCTCGCTCAGCTCCGTCAGGCGGTCAAAAACCGACAGCAGGATCGTACTGACCCGTTCGAGCGATTCGCTCGTATTGCCGCGCCGCAGTGCGAAGACGCGCTTCTCGGCGGCTTCCAGAATGTCCTGCGCGGTGCCGACGCCGTCATAGACCGTTTCAATAATATCCGAAGCGGCGGTGGACAGCTCGCGAAGCATCGCCTTGTCATGGACGATCTTGGCATACTGCTTGACGTTGGCGGCAGTCGGCGTGATCTCCATGAGCTGCATGATATATTTGGTCGAGGTCTGCTCGTCGAAGGTGCCGCGTTCGCGCATCTTGTCGAGCACCGTGACCGGGTCGATGACCTGCGAATAGCTGAACATTTCGTAGATCGTCTCGTAAATATCGCGATTGGTCTGCAAATAGAAGTCCTGCGGGCGCACCATGCCGACAACGTCGCTGACGCATCGGCTGTCAATGAGCATCGAGCCGAGAACGGACTGCTCGGCCTCCAGCGAATGCGGCGCCTGACGGGACAGCAGATCATCCATTGGGGACCCCTCCCTTCTTTCTATCTCCCGAGAGAGACTTTTCTTTCAGCCGTTATACTGAATTATCACAGCCGCCGCGGGCGGCATTGATCTCGTATTACAGCTCCTCGATCCGCAGGCGCAGGGTCGCGGTGATCTCATAGCCGAGCTTGCACTTTACGGTATAATCGCCCACGGTCTTGATCTGCTCGTCGAGCACGATCTTGCGCTTATCCAGCTCGATGGCGTAGTTCGCCTTGAGCGCGTCGGAGATCTCCTGCGTGGTCACGGAGCCGAACAGTCTGCCCGCGCCGCCGCCCTTGGCCTTGACCACGACGGTCATGTCCTTCATGCGGTTTGCAAGCGCAAAGGCCTCCTCGCGCTCCTTCTGCATTTTTTCCTGACGCGCCTTATCGGTCATGCGCATGGTATTGACATTGTCGGCCGTGGCTTCGACGGCCAGCTTGCGCGGCAGCATATAGTTTCGGGCGTAGCCGTCGGAAACTTCGATCATCTGACCGCGCTTGCCCTTGCCGCGGATATCCTGCTGTAAAATCACTTTCATGGTAAGACCTCCTCAGATTATTTACTCAAAGAATTTGTCGATCGAGCGGATCAGCTCGTCTCTGACCTCCGCGACCGTGCGGCCCTTGACCTGCGCGCCCGCAGTGGCCGCGTTGCCGCCGCCGCCGAGCGGCTCCAAGATCACCTGCACATTGGCGTCGCCGATGGAGCGGGCGGAGATGATGACCTGCGTATCCTGCGGATAGAGCACGAACGACGTCTCGATCCCCGAGATATTCAGCAGCTCGTCGGCCGCCTGCGCGGCGATCGTGCGGCTGGCCGTGTAATCCAGCGCGGCGACGGCGATCGTTCCGCGGTAGACCTCGGCCTTTTGAATGATCTTATAGCGCTCCACCGTAGAGGGAAGATCGTTCTTGAACAGCTTTTTGACCGAAACGGTATCCGCGCCGATCCTGCGCAGGAAGGCCGCCGCCTCAAAGGTGCGGCTGGAGGTACGGATGCTGAAATTCTTGGTGTCCAGCGCAATACCGGCAAGCAGCGCCGTCGCCTCGGAAGCGGAGATATCGGAAGCCTCCACGGAGTATTGCAGCAGCTCCGTCACCAGCTCTGCGGCGGAGGACGCAAACGGCTCGTGCAGATTCAGCACCGGCTGCTCGATATAATCGGCGGCACGGCGGTGATGGTCGATCACGACCACGCGGCGAATGGACTCGAGCAGCGGCTTGCACTCGACCTGCTCGGGCCGGTTGGTATCCACAACGATCAAAAGGCTTCTGGAATTGGCCTCAAGCAGCGCGTCCTGCCCCGAAATAAAGCAGCCCGCGTATTCCGGAAGTGCCGAAAGCAGCTTCAGCAGTGCGCCCGCGACATTGGCCTCGGGGTCGATCACGATATTGACGCGCTTGCCCTTCTTGCGGCACAGGCAGCAGACGCCCGCCGCCGCGCCCAAGGCGTCGAGGTCGGCCATCTTATGCCCCATCACGAAAATTCGGTCGGACTGGCCGATCAGCTCGGAGAGCGACGACGCCATCACGCGCGACTTGACCTTGGTGCGCCGCTCGGCCTGCTTGTTGCGGCCACCGAAGAAGGTGAAGTCATAACGGTCCTTGATAACGGCCTGATCGCCGCCGCGCGAAAGCGCCATTTCAATGGCAAGCGCGGCAAAGTCGTAATCCTCACGGAAATCCACACCGTCTCTGCCGATGCCGATGGAAACGGTCGCGTCAATGCCCGCGGGATTGCTGACGGTACGGATGGATTCCAAAAGCTGGAACTTCCCCTCCGCCATGGGAGCAAGGTCTCTGGCCTCCACCAGCAGCAGGAAGCGGTTGCGCTCCAGCTTGCGCAGCAGACCGTCATATTGCTCGGCCCAGTCGCTGATGCGCGTGTTGATCTCCGCGTTCAGGCTGGAGATCGCCGCGTCGGGAAGATTGTTGGTCAGCTCGTCGTAATTGTCGACCAAAATGATCGCGACCATCGGTCTGGAGCGGATATATTCGTCGCGGACCTGCAAAAGATTGGTCAGGTCCTGCAAGTAGATCATTCCGAGCGTCACGCCGGATTTTCCGTCGGCGTCCGGCAAAATTGTACCGGTGACGCGGTATCTGCGTCCCTCATAGCGAAGCTCCTCGGTATACTCGGTCTTGCCCGTCGCAAGCCAATCGGTCGAAAAGCCGGGCAGTACGTCCCCGATCTGCTGATTCGACAGCGTATTGCGGATATCGGTCATTTCGCCGAACGCCTTGTTGTACCAAAGCAGCTCGTCGTCGTTCAGGCGGATAAGCGCCACGGGGAACGGCACCTCGCCGCCCGCTGCACGGCGCAGCACCTCGTTGTTCGTCTGCACGAACTCGGTCAGCGCGCGGCGGCGGCGGACATTGCTCCACTGGCAGTAGAGCACCGTCAGCAGCGTTACGCCGCACTCGATCCCGGCAAGCACATAGTGCCGCAGGACGATCAGCGGAACGCTGAACAGCGCCATGATGATAAAATATCCCAGCATACTCGGCTGCAGCAGCCTGTGCAGCTTTTTGTTCATGATAAGCACGCTCCCCTTTTTCTAAAGGTCGGTCCGGCCGCCGAAAGCGGCTCCTCTGCCGGGCGGTCCCGTCCGGCAGGTCGATATCCGTGTTATTGTTGAAATATTATACCAGATTCTTACCTTCTTTGCTACACTTTTTTCCCCTTCGGTCTTTCTTTTTTCTATCGCCGCCGCATTGCAGCCGTCAGCGCGAAGCGCCGAGGCCGTCATGCCTCTCGGAGCCGCCGTGAGGCCGAAAAAAGCCATGCCGCGCAGAGCATCCGTCTGCGCGGCATACAGCGTGTCGAAAAGGACTTTTCGACACGCCGGCAGACTGCAAAAAAGTTCGGAAGACAAGCAACTCGCGCCCGTCGGCGTACATAGGTACGGTAGAGCGCGAGTTGTGCAGTAAGTCAAAATCCTTGCAAAGCAAGCATTTTTTGCATTATAAAATTTGAAATATTTTGTTTTTTAAATTAAAATGTAGAGACTGAAAATCTATAAAAAAGTTAAGGCAGCACCGCATAATTCAGCGAGAGCATTCGGCGAGAGATTTTTTGTCGGGCCAAGGTTTGAAAAGCGCAGGAATACTCTGTGTATTTCAAACTTTTCAAACCGCTGGATCGGCGAAAAATATCCGGCGAAGGCGGAAGGTGCAATTATGCGGTGTTGCCTTAACCGATTTTGACGATTACGGACTTTTTTGATAGTCTGACAGGCCTGCCGCGCGGGCTTGGAAAATTTATCGGTCGTCCCGGCGCTTGCCGCAGACCTGATACATCTCGTCGTTGGAGATCGTCACATCCACGTCGAACCACGGCGCAAAAATATCCGCCAGCTCGCGTGCCTCCGGCAGATCGATCGACACACGGCTTGCGCTGCCAGAATGATGCCGCGCCAGCTTGTCCCGGCTCATTCCGTGCGCGACCGTCAGCCGACCGCCCGGCTTGACCCATTCGGCAAGGCGCCCGATCAGCCGCGCAGGCTCCGGGAAATGCGGAAAGGCATTATAGATCACAACAGCGTCGAATTTCCGTTCAAATTCCGTCGTCTCGACATCGCCGCACAGCACCTTGACCTGCGGGAATTTTTCCTGCGCGAGCCGCACCATTTCGGGCGCAATATCGATCGCCGTCAGCGAAGCGACGCCGCGCGCCAGATAATCCGGAAACAGCACGCCCGTACCGCAGGCCACATCGAGCACATCGATCCCGCAGACGATCCCCGCATTATCCAAAATGGCGGCGATCACCGGTTCGTTGCGCACCATCTCCGCGTCCCACGTGGGAGCGCAGCGGTCAAAAAAGCGAATGATCTCCTGTTGCTCCATCATGCTGTCTCACCTCGTCTCTTTCGGGGATACCGCTCCGGGATCAGCCGCGCCTTCATCAGCGTGAAGACCAGCGTCGGCAGGATCAGAAGCTGAATGGCAATACCGGGCAGTCCCTGAACAAAATAGCCGCTTGCCAGCAGCGGGAAGGAAAGCGTCGACATACCGGACAGCCCGCTCAAATAGAACAGGACCTTGGCCGCACCGCCGACGACGCGGCCGAGCAGCATCGCGCACACCAGCGCGATATAGAGGTCGGCGTAGGTGCTTTTCGTATGAACAAAGCGCAGAAGAAGTCCGCTTGCAAGGCCGTAGACGCAAAGCTCCGGAGCCATGGACACCAGTCCCGCCGCAGAAGGCATTCCGGAAAGCACACACGACAGGACCGGCCCCGCGACGCCGCAGAAAGCGCCGTAGCTCCACCCGCAGAGCAGGCCGCACAGCAGGACGGGAATATGCATCGGCAGCAGCACTTCGCCCGCGCCGAAGGTATGGAACACCATCGGGAGTACATAGCACAGGGCGATGCAGGCCGCGCAGATACAGGCACGTTTGACAGATGACATTTCTTTCATAAGCCACCTCCGAGAGATTCGATTTATTTTACCCCTCGGAGCGCGCCGCCGCAAGCCCCCATGGGGGTTATCCGCGAAAAAATGTCGGAAAGAACCCCCTGCGGGGGTTGTTGTTGCCCTAAAAATCCAGTACACTATACAGAAAACACAGAAAACCGTGATGAAAAAGGTGAAAGTAAATGCAAAATCAGCTCGCAGATATTCTTGAGCAGCTTCGGCGCGTGATCCTCGGCAAGCAGGAGGTCTTAGAAAAGGTGCTCATGGCAGTCCTTGCGGACGGGCACATTCTGCTGGACGATGTGCCGGGCGTCGGAAAGACCACGCTTGCCGTCGCGCTCGGCAAGGTCCTCGGTCTGCAATACCACCGCGTTCAGTTTACGCCCGACGTGCTGCCGTCGGATATTGTCGGCTTTTCCATGTACGACAGAGAAAGCGGGTCTTTCCGCTATGTTCCCGGTGTCGTCAACAGCACGAATCTGCTGCTTGCCGACGAGATCAACCGTACCTCCAGCAAGACGCAGTCGGCGCTTCTGGAGGCAATGGAGGAGCGTCAGGTGACCGTAGACGGAAAGGTCTATCCTCTACCCGCGCCGTTTCTGGTCATTGCAACGGAAAACCATGTCGGCGCGGCGGGGACACAGCTTCTTCCTCATGCACAGCTCGACCGTTTTCTGGTGCGCCTGACCGTCGGCTATCCCGATTTTGACAGCCAGATGGCGATCCTGCGCGACAGGCAGACGAGGAACCCGCTCGATGCCGTAAAGCAGATCGCAACCGTGGAGGAAATCCTCCGCAAGCAGTCGGAGGCCGCCGCCGTGACGATGAAGGACGAAATTTTGGCATATATCACCCGTCTTGCCGTTGCTTCCCGCGAGCATCCCGATTTTGAGCTGGGCATCAGTCCGCGCGGCGCGATCGCCGTCAGCAAAATGGCCCGCGCCTGCGCTTATGTGCGCGGGCGGGACTTTGTGATCCCGGCGGACGTGCGCGAGGTGTTCTCCGACGTCTGCGCGCACCGCATTCTTTTGAGCCAGCGTGCGCGGGCCTCCCGTCTGACCGCGCGCGAGGCGACGGAGCGGCTTCTGCGCGAAACAGCCGAGCCGTACGAGACAGTATAATGCATAAGCGCAGAGCTTTCTGGGCGGCGGCCGTCGTGCTGACCGCACTTCTGTATTTTTTTGAAAACAATGCCGCCACGCTGACACTGCTTGCCGCGGTCGTGCTTCTGCCGCTCGCGGGTCTTCTGACGCTGCTCTGCTCCGTCTCCGCCGAGCTTGATGTCACCGGGGCAGATGCGCGCGGGCAGCACGTTTCGGGCGTCGTTCGTCTGAAAAACAACGGATTTCTCCCGCTGCCGTCCGCGCGGCTTGCGCTGGAGTGCCGCGATCTGCGCACGGGCGAAACGAGCACGCAGAGCATCCGCGTCGATCTGCTTCCGAAGGAGCGGCGCGAGGAGAAATTCCGACTCGCCTGCCCGCACTGCGGCACGGTCCGTCTGCGCGTCGCGGGAGTGACGGTCTTCGATCTTTTCGGCCTTGCGCGGCGCGAACGGCCCTGCAATGCCGAGACGGAGTACACCGTTCTGCCCGCGCTGTTTCGCCCGGAGATCACGCTTGCCGATACCGCGTCGGCACTTCCGGACAGCGAGGTCTATTCCAACGAGCGCCCCGGCAGCGACCCCGGCGAGACCTTCGCCATCCGCGAATACGTTCCCGGAGACGCCACGCGCAGGATCCACTGGAAGCTCTCGGAAAAGCTCGACCGCCTTATGGTGCGCGATTTCGGTCTGCCCGTCGTAAACGAGATTCTGCTGCTCTTCGAGCCGACGGGAAGCGTCGACCCGCAGGTACAGCACGCGATCACCGAGGTCTTTGCCTCGCTCTCCGACGCGCTCCTTTCCTCCGGCCTTGCACATCAGGCCGCGTGGATGACGGCGGACGGTCTTCACATGCAGGCCGTCGCCGCGCAGGCGGATTTCGACGAAATGCTCCGTGCACTGCTTCGGCTGACGCCCGACGAGGGCGGCTCCGTCGTGCGCGCGTTTACGCAGGCAGAGCCGCACGGCGGCTTTGCCCATGTGGCGGTGGTCGCGGCACAGCTTCCTGCGGACGTGCGGGAGCTGCACTGCGGCAACCGCGTAAGTGTTCTTCTGTGCGGAGAGGCTGCCGCCGTGGGCCTTCAGCCGGACGGCACCCAGCTTATCCGCTTCGACAGCGTCGATTACGCCCGGACGCTCTGCCGAATGGAGGTATGACGATGGAGCTGCAATTTTCGGAGCCGCGGCGCGTGCCCGTGTCCGTAAGGCTTCGCCCCGTTTTGCTTTTCTGTGCGCTTTGGTGCGCCGTGTCGGGCCTGCTCGACCTCTTTTCGCCCTTCGCTTTTTTGGGTCTGCTGCCGCTGACGCTGTTTGCTTTTCTCCCGAAACGGGCAAAATACCGGTGGCTGCTTGCCGCCGCCGTGCTGCTTGCGGGCTTTCTGGCTCTGCGTTTCTCCGAGATCCTGCACGGCCTGAAGCTGCTTGCCGACCGGCTTTTTACGCTCAGCGAGGAACGGCAGTCCTATGAATACAACCATTTCTCCGTCCCGCAGAGCACTGCCGCACTGCGCGAGGGGATCACGTTTCTTTCCGCCGTCACCGCGCTGATCTTCTGCCTTCACGGCGGTCTTGCGCTGGCGGGCGTGTTTCTTGCCGCACAGGCGTATTTCGGCGTGACCGCACCGGCAGGGTGGCTTCTGCTTCTGCTGTTCACCGCCGTTCTTTCCGTGCTGCCGCAGGAGCGGCTCCTGTTTTACGCACCGCTGACGGCGGTCCTGATCGGACTTGCCGCCTTGGTCGTCTTTACCGCCGCACCCGAGCCGAGCGTCCGCATTTCCGGCTGGGACGAACAGGCGCGCGACCGCCTTGCGCTGCAAAGCATCTTCTATGAGCGCACGCCGGAGCGGGTCGAAATTCCGCAGGAGCAGATGCCTCCCCAACCGGAGCGGGAAACGCCGCCCGAACAGACGGCATCGGACGCCTCGTCCGTGAACGTGTTATTTATCGCGCTGCTTTTGCTGACGCTGCTTCTTCTGTTCGTTCCCGCCGCAGTGCGTGACCGCGCACGAAAAAAGCGCGAACGAAACCGCGCCGGGATCGACGACGCCGACCCCGCAGCCGCGATCCGCGCCATGTATCTGCACAGCCGCCGCTGGCTGCGTCTGAAGCCTGCGCCTGTGCCGGAGGAGATCGACGCGCTCTGGCTGCTGGCCGCCTACAGCGAACACCCACTGAGTGACGAGCAGCGCCTACAGATGGCACAGTATCTTTCGCAGGTCGAGCAGCGCGTTTGGCAGAGCGCCACGAGGCGGGAGCGTCTGCGCATCCGTTACCGTCTCTGCCTGTAGCAAGGAGTGTTACCATGAAACGAGTTGTTCTTCTGTTCAGTCTGCTTTTTCTGCTGCTGTCGCTGACGGCCTGCCGCCGACGGATCATGCCGGATGCGCAGCAGGTCGTCTATGAGACCTATCGGCAGGAGGTCGCCGTGACCGAGCAGCCGACCGAACCGTCGGAGCCGACCGAGGCTTCAACGGAACCGTCGGAACAGACATTTGTGACCGAAGCGCCCGCCTCGGAGGATACGGCGCCCGCTGCGGACGGCGGCCGGATACCGGCTCCGAGCGTTGAGCCGACCGAGCCGCCGGAGCCGGCGACGCTTACCGTGACGCTCGATGCCAACAAGGGAAGCTGCCCACAGAAACAGCTTACCGTATCGGCCGGCGGCGTCTACGGAAGTCTGCCGATCGCCGAACGGAGCGGCTTCACCTTTACCGGCTGGTACGACAGCCGAAACGGCGGCAGACGGATCGATGACGCAAGCGTCGTCACCGCAAGCGGCGACCACACGCTTTACGCCCACTGGTCGGCGCGGGCGGGCTATGCGGTAATTTTTGACCCGAACGGCGGGCGCTTGGCTTCCGAGGAAGCACAGCGTCTCGTCTACACGGGAGATGCCTACGGAGAGCTTCCCGTTCCGACGCGGCGCGGCTACGACTTTTCCGGCTGGTTCACCGATGCGGAGAGCGGCAGTGCCGTCCTGCCCACCGATCTTTTTACCGAAACGGACACGCAGACGCTCTACGCCCGCTGGGAATACGACCCGTTTGACTATTGGACGTTCTTTTTGGAGAACACCACCCAGCAGGTCTATTCCTGCCAGCAGAAATCCGTCTATATCGAGTATGACGCGGACGGCGTTACGGCGGGCTATTGCTCCCTCGTCTCGGCGATCGGGTCTTACAGCGTCGCGCAGAACCGGGAAGACATGAACGTAACGGACGAATGGGTCCTCGAGAAGAATCCCGACGTTATCGTCAAGATCGTCGGCGACTTTGCAAATGCATCGGCCGTCTACGGCTCGATGTCGGCCCGTTTCCCCGGATATCGGGTCCTTGTCGTGCCGAGCGCGGCTGTTTACGGGACGGATGCACAGCAGCTTTATTACCGGATTTGTCTCGGAAAGCTTCTCTACCCCGAATGGTACACGGAAGCGCAGCCCGATACCGTCGCCGCAGAGCTGGGCGTCAGCGGAAGCATTTACGGTTAAATCTGAGGAGTCGGCACAGGCCGACTCCTCAGCGTGTCAAAGAACCCTCGGTCATGTCATTCCGAGGAGCGAAGCGACGTGGGAATCTCATGTAAAATGTTTCGGATTCGCCGGAGTTTACCGAAGATTCTGGATCATTCTGCGAGATTGCCACGGCCCCTTACGGGGCCTCGCAATGACAAACTTGACTTTTTTGACAGTCTGAGGAGGCGGCGCAGGCCGACTCCTTTTTAATGAAAACAACCCCCTAGGGGGCTTGCGCGCGGAATGCGTCTGCGTATAATGAGAGTATCTATTTGAAAGTGAGGTTTTTTCATGAAGAAACTGTTGTCCATGCTCCTTGCATTGGCGCTGGTCGCGGCACTGTTTGTTCCCGCAGCAAGCGCGGCAGGAGAGTATGCAGGAAAGACTGTCGTGCTTTATACCGGCAACCTTCGCGGGAATATCGACGTCTATGCGCAGATTGCGGCGGTGAAAGCGGATTATGAGGCCAAGGGCGCCGAGGTCGTTCTGGTCGACGCGGGCAATTTCCTGCAAGGCAGCGCCTATGCCAACAGCGACCGCGGCATTATCATATACGGCATGATGTTTCTGGTCGGCTACGATCTTGCCGCAATGGGCAAATATGAGTTTGTCTACGGCGACGCTACCACCGGCTATGTCTACCACGGCAATTTTATGAAGTATTACACGCAGGCCGAGCTGCAAAACGGAACAGAGGAGCTGACCTATCGTCAAAACGCTCCGTGGGCCTCCGAGGCCGTTATGAAGACCCGTCCGGCCAGACCTGCGGCAAGCTTTAAGACCATTTCCTCGAACATTGCCGTCGGTGCGGAAAACAGCGGCTACTACGCCTTTGAGCCGAACGCGGTGCTTGAGGTCGGCGGTCTGAAGCTCGGCTTCTTCGCCCTGACGGATCCCCATGCCGCCGACGAGCTGCAGGACGGCTTTATGGACGGCTATACCGTACTTGACAAGCCTGTAAAGCCGACCGAATGCGACCTTACGATCGCGCTGACCAACGGTGGCACATGCGAGGCGGACGCCGTGATCGACGCGAGCGCCGGAACGCAGATCGTCGGCGCTTACGTCATTGACAACGCAAGCAAGGCGATCGCAGAGGAAACCGTCGCCCTCGACGCGGAGGACGAAACCGTCGCCGCCGTGGTGGCCGCCGCGAAGGAGGCTGTGAGCGCCGCCGACTGTAAGAGCGAGGTGATCCTCAACGGCTCCGACCGCGCCAACTGGAACGGCGAGACCAACCTGGGCGATCTGACCGCCGATGCGCTCAAATGGTACGCCGAGAACAAATTTGAGGGCTTTGCCAAGGACGCTCCCGTCGTCGCCGTGCAGAACGGCGGCAACTGCGACAATTATATCTATGACGGCGATATCACGCAGACGGACCTGCTCCGTGCGCTGCCGTTCTCCCCGATGGGCGTCGGCATCCTGTATCTGACGGGCGAACAGCTTTTGGAGGCGCTGGAGGCCTCCGTGCAGACTGCCGACTGCCCCGCATGGGCGCAGGTCGCGGGTCTGGAATATACCGTAGCGGCATATAAGGAATACAAGCCCGGCGCCGAATACGGCAAGTACTTCGAGGTCGACACGGTCAATCGCGTTACGATCACCTCCGTCGGCGGAAAGGACTTTGACGCAAATGCGACCTATGCCGTGATCGCGGACAATTACCTGATGAACGGCAACGACACCTATTACGTTTTCAAAAACGCAAAAGAGGCCGAAAATGCAAAATACCTGAACAACGGCAACGGCATCAAGACGCGCGACATCGTCGAAATGTATATCAAGGACGTCTTGAACGGCGTGGTCGACAGCCGATACGCCGCGCCGCAGGGACGGATCACCGTTCAAACGGAAGCGCCTGAAACACCCTTCGATAACCCCTACACCGACGTTGCGGAAAGCGCATGGTACTACGGTGCGGTCAAATACGCCTTCCTGAACAAGCTGATGAACGGCATGAGCGCCGACAAATTCGAGCCGGAGGCAAAGATGACCCGCGCCATGCTCGTCACCGTGCTCTATCGCGCGGAGGGTTCGCCGGAGGCCTCCGAATTTTCCAATCCGTTTAAGGATGTCGACGACAGCTGGTACACCGACGCGATCTGCTGGGCGGCGGATAAGGGCATTGTCAACGGCACTGCAGCGGACCGCTTCTCCCCTGCCGACAACGTGACGCGCGAACAGATGGTCACGATCCTGTTCCGCTACGCCGCGTTTAAGAACGCCGCAAGCGCGAGCCGCGCAGAGCTGGACGGCTTCTCGGATGCCGAGACCGTTTCCGCTTACGCCGACGAAGCCATGCGCTGGGCCGTCGCGGAAAAGCTCATTCTCGGCTCTGTCGAAAACGGCAAAAACTGCGTCCGCCCCGCTGCGAACGCAACCCGTGCCGAGGTCGCCACCGTCCTGATGCGTTTTCTGGAAATGCTGAAAAAGTAAAGAATACCGGCCGAAACAGCCGTCTGTATCAGAACGATACGGGCGGCTGTTTTTTTGAATCCGAACATCTGCGCTTTCTTGATTGCAAACTGCGGAAGGATATGCTATAATGATCGTGTACCATATTATTAAAAGCAAAAACGGTGCGCGGTTTTTCCCGCTTGTCCCGGAGTACATGTATTATGTAAACCGTTTCAGGCAAATGCGCCGACAAAAACAATCGAAAAGGAGAAAGCAAAATGGGTCTTATTCGGGCAGTGGCAGGCGCCGCCAAGGGCGCGGCCGGAGGCATTCTTGCGGAACAATGGAAGGAATACTTTTACTGCGAAGCACTTCCCGCAGACGTGCTGGTAGCCAAGGGCTGCAAGAAAACAAGCGGGCGCTCCGTCAACACCGGCGGCGATGCCAACATTATTACCAGCGGCTCTCTGATTGCGATCGCGGACGGCCAATGTATGCTGATCGTTGAGCAGGGACGGGTCGTCGACGTCTGCGCCATTCCCGGCGAGTATTACTACGACGCCTCCACGGAGCCTTCCATCCTTGCCGGAAGCCTCGGCAGCAGCATCAAGGACGTTTTTAAGAATTTCTGCAAACGTTTTACCTTCGGCGGCGAAGCGCCGAAGGATCAGCGCATCTATTATTTCAATACCAAGGAGATCATCGGCAATAAATACGGAACGCCCTCCCCTGTGCCGTTCCGCGTTGTCGATAACCGTGCGGCGATCGATATGGATATCGCGATCCGCTGCTTCGGTGAATACAGCTACCGTATCACCAACCCCATGGCATTTTATGTGAATGTCTGCGGCAATATTAAGAGCACCTTCAAGCGCGACCAGATCGACAGCCAGCTCAAAAGCGAACTGCTGACGGCGCTTCAGCCCGCCTTTGCGCGGATCAGCGAGATGGGCATTCGTTATTCCGCTCTCCCCGGACATACCAGAGAGATCGCACAGGCGCTCAACGCCGAGCTGACCGAGCAGTGGAAGGACGGACGCGGCATCGAGATCGTCGCCTTCGGCGTTTCCTCCGTAAAGGCAAACGAGGAAGACGAAAAGACGATCAAGGAAATGCAGCGCGAAGCGGCATACACCGATCCGACCCGTGCAGCCGCGACGCTCACAAGAGCGCAGGCCGAGGCCATGAAGGCCGCCGCCGCAAATCCGAACGCCGGTCCGGCAATGGCCTTTATGGGCATGAATATGGCCGGTCAGATGGGCGGCATGAACGCACAGAACCTCTATGCCATGGGTCAGCAGCAACAGCAGCAGGCGCAGTCCGCTCCGGCCGCGCCGTCCGGCTGGACCTGCTCGTGCGGTCAGACCGGAAACACCGGAAAATTCTGCGCGGGCTGCGGCAAGCCCCAGCCCGCCCCCGTGACCGGCTGGAAATGCTCCTGCGGCGCAACGGCGACCGGGAATTTCTGCCCGGAGTGCGGCAAGCCTAAGCCCGTCGTTGACAGCTGGACCTGCTCGTGCGGCGCTTCCAACAAGGGAAAATTCTGCAGCGAATGCGGCAAACCCAAGCCCGCAGGCGTCCCGCAGTACAAGTGCGACAAGTGCGGCTGGGAGCCTGCCGATCCCAACCATCCGCCGAAATTCTGCCCGCAGTGCGGCGACCCCTTTGACGACGGCGATATCTGCTGAAAGGCTCATTGACATCGCACGTTTTCCGACTGATCCGCTCCCTGCGGCAATGCCGCAGGACCGCACGCTTCGGAAGCTCTGCGCCGCTCTCTGAATAAAATCGATCGGTTGAAGCGAGCACACCCGCTCTGACAATCAGGCACGAAAAAATCCGCAAAAGCCGAGAAAAACAGCCGTCTGATCCTTGCGATCAGGCGGCTGCTCTCTGTTCAGAGAAGCGTGGGGCGGCACTGCGGCAACGCCGTGCCCATGTTTCCCTGCCTCACATATCGGCACGGTCGTTTGCCAATGCGCGTTTGCGGAAAAGCAGCGAAATGCACCAGAGTCCGGCCAGACCGACGATCGTGTAGATGATGCGGCTGACCAATCCGGTCTGTCCGCCGAAGAGCCACGCGACAAGGTCGAAGCGGAAAATGCCGACAAGGCCCCAGTTCAGTGAGCCGATAATGCTCAGGATCAGTGCCAATGTGTCCATAGTTGTCCCTCCTGTTATGATGCTGCTTCTAGTATGGGCAGCTTTTTTGGGCACTATACGCAAAAATCGCGGCGAAATTTGTCAAAAACACCGGCTATGCAAAATCGTTTTTTTGCGCTATAATAAAAAATAACGAGCTGTAAATACACAGAACGGATAATAATTGAAAGGCGGAACTATAATGAACGCATTTTTACCGGCTGATATTCTCTTCCCCGAGGTGGAGTCCTTGGAAAAATGGGCAGTGATCGCCTGCGACCAGTTTACCTCCGACCCCGCGTATTGGGAGCGTGTCCGCAAGAACGCGGAGGGTGCGCCTTCCACTATCAACCTGATTCTCCCCGAGGCGGAGCTGGGTACGCCGCAGGAAGCGGAGCATACCAAACTCATCAACGCCACAATGGAGCAGTATTTGAAGGAAAACGTCTTCAAAACGCTGAAAAACGCGTTGGTCTATGTCGAGCGTACCCTTGAAAACGGCACGATCCGCAAGGGCTTAGTCGGCATGGTCGATCTCGACGCCTACGACTATTCCACCGGCTCGACCTCCCCGATCCGCGCCACGGAGCGCACCGTCGTAGAGCGCATCCCGCCGCGTATGCGTGTCCGCAGAGACGCCCCGATCGAGCTGCCGCACATTCTGATGCTCTGCGACGACCACGACAAGGTCCTGATCGAGCCGATCGCCGCCAAGAAGGATACGCTCCCGAAGCTCTACGATTTTGAGCTGATGGAGGGCGGCAACCACATCGCCGGTTGGCTGGTCGACGGCGCGGAGGTCGACGCCTTCAACGACCGTCTGACGGACTACACCGCCAATGTCGGCAAGAAATACGCCGATCTCAAGGGCGTACCCATGGTTTTCGCCGTCGGCGACGGCAACCACTCTCTTGCAACGGCAAAGTCCTGCTACGAGGAACTGAAAAAGCAGAATCCCGACGTCGATCTGTCGGACCATCCCGCGCGCTTTGCTCTGGTAGAGCTGGAAAACATCCACGACGAGGCGCAGGTCTTTGAGCCGATCCACCGCGTCATTACCAAGTGCGATCCCAAAGCGCTGCTTGAGGCTCTGAAAAAGGATGCGTGCGCGGAGGATGGCTTCGCGGTCAAGTGGTATATCGGCGACGAATCCGGCACGGTCATGCTCGACAAGGCCAAGAGCCAGCTTGCGGTCGGCGTTCTGCAGGGCTTCCTCGACGCCTATCTCAAGGAGCATCCGGGCGAGATCGACTACATCCATGACGACGACGCCCTCATTTCCCTTGCCAAGCAGGAAAACGCCATCGGCTTCCTCCTGCCCGCCATGGAAAAGAGCCAGCTCTTCCGCGGCGTTATCGCCGACGGCATTCTCCCCAGAAAGACCTTCTCCATGGGCCACAGCCGCGAAAAGCGCTACTATCTCGAGGGCAGACGGATCAAATGACGACGCTGACCGAGGGCGCGTTTGCCAAGCTGAACCTGACGCTGGACGTACTCGGACGGCGCGAGGACGGCTATCATGACCTCTGCTCCGTCATGCAGGCCGTAACACTGCGCGACGATGTCGAGATCGATGTCGATACCGGGAAGCCCTGGCATCTTGTCTGTGACCGTGAGGATACCCCGACGGACGAAACGAATCTGGCATGGAAGGCCGCGCGGGTATTCTTCGACGAGCTGGGAGGCGAACCGGACGGGCTGGAACTCCGCATCACCAAGCGCATCCCGTCACAGGCCGGGCTGGGCGGCGGAAGCGCAGACGCGGCGGCGGTGCTCCGCGCACTCAACCGCTGGCGCGGCTATCCGCTGTCGGTCTATGCGCTGTGCGAGCTGGGCGCGCAGGTCGGATCGGATGTTCCCTTCTGCGTTCTCTGCGGAACGGCGCTTGCGGAGGGACGCGGCGAACGGCTCACCAAGCTGCCAGACGCGCCGACGATGACCTATGTGATCTGCAAGCCCGAGCTGTCCTTTTCCACTCCGACGCTTTACGCAAGGCTGGACGAGATGACGATCTGCGAACGGCCCGACACGGTCGCGATGCGGGCCGCGCTGCAGCGCGGCGATCTGCAGGAGATCGGCAAGCAGCTCTGCAACGTCTTCGAGCAGGCGGTCATACACGACCATCCCGAGCTGAACTATATCAAGTCCGTCATGATGACCTATGGCGCATACGGCAGCCTTATGACGGGAAGCGGGAGCGCGGTATTCGGGATCTTCGATTCCTTTGAGTCCGCCGCCGTCGCCTGCATGATGCTCAAGGAGAACTATCCTCAGGTTTTTATTGCACAGAACGTATAAAAAATCAAAGCACCGTCCATACTGTAACCATTCTTATACGAAAGCCCTTTCCGCCCACCGCTGCGGCATAGTTTTCGTATGAGGCAGCTTTTGAAGTCAGGCCGTGCGGCGGCTCATATCGGCTTCAAAAAGTAATCGGGTTACATAGGACGGTGCTTATTTTGAAACTCAAAATTTTTGCTTGGTTGCTGCTTGTTGCGGCGGCGGCGATCCTTATTTTTTCGGCCGACAGCTATCTGACCCAGCGCAGCCTTGCCGCAAAGACGATCCGACTGCACGTCGTAGCAAATTCGGATTCCGACGAAGATCAGGCGGAAAAGCTGCGTGTGCGCGATGCCGTTTTACGGAATGTCGCCGCGCTGACCGCAGACTGCGGAGATGCGAATGCCGCGCGGACGGTGCTTGCATCGCATCTGAACGAGCTTCAGACGTCGGCACAGCGCTGCACGGAAAAACCGGTGACCGTATCGCTCGGCGAGGAGCGCTTCGCGACGCGGTATTACGACACCTTTACCCTCCCCGCAGGCATCTACCCGTCACTTCGCGTCAAGATCGGCGCGGCGCAGGGACACAATTGGTGGTGCGTCGTCTTCCCGTCCCTCTGCACCGCGGCCACGGCGAACGAGTTCTCGGAATGCGCAGCCGCAGGCGGTTTTGACGATTCCGAAACGGAGCTGGTCACAGGCGGAGAGGAAAAATACGTTCTCCGCTTTAAGACATTGGAATGGCTTCAGGAGCTGAAGGACTGGCTGCATCGGTGATTGCAAAAAAATCGCAAAAAAGCCAAAAAAGGAATTGACAAACAGGAATTGCCGTGGTATATTATCTGAGCAATCAGGATGATTGCAGGATAAATGCGCGAGTGGTGGAATTGGTAGACTCGCTAGATTCAGGTTCTAGTGTCCACTCCGGACGTGCGGGTTCAACTCCCGCCTCGCGCACCATAAAAGGGCTACAAAATAGATGTAGCCCGTGAAAACCCCGATTTTATCGGGGTTTTCACCGTTTATACGGCAAAATTTCAGCGAACCGTTTTGACAGATATAAAAATGATGTTTTCCCTTTGTTGGATGTCTTGAACTCTCACACAACCGAATAATGATACGCAAGGCAGATAGAAATCAAAAATCTATCTGCCTTTTTTATTACCCTCAAAAAGGAGAACACAGATATGCTTGACGCAGCAGAAATCGACAAAGCTGTATTGCGAAGCAAAATGACGGAGTGCCTCGCCCGGAAATATAAAGAACTCGGCAACGGGTGCTGCGCCGTACAAAGGCTGAAAGCCGAAGTTGGCAGTACGGCAGACATCGCCGAGCGGCTGAACCGCACGGTCAGCGAAATACGCCTGTACACCGACAAGACAGCAGATATCATACTGCTGAACGGACAGATCATACGAAAGGAGCCAGACAATGGAACAGACTGTTGTATCCCCGCCGAGAGTGGTGCGGATAATCGAACCGACCGTATCGGTCAGAGAAAGCGTGAAAACCCATTACCGAGTCCTGCGGGTGGCGGCATACTGCCGCGTTTCCACTAAGCAGGAGGAACAGCTCAACAGCTACGAAAATCAGGTGCAGCACTATACCGAACGCATCAATTCCGAAAACGGATGGACGCTTGAAGGTATCTACGCCGACAAGGGCATCTCCGGCACAAGCGTGAAAAACCGAGATGAATTCAATCGGATGATCCGCCGATGCAAACAAGGGAAAATCGACATGATCATCACAAAATCCATTGCAAGGTTTGCGAGGAACACCGTCGACTGCTTGAAGTATATCCGGCTGCTCAATGACCTCGGTGTCGACGTGTACTTCGAAGAACAGGGCATCCACAGCAATCAGCCCGGTGCCGAGTTTTACATCACTATCTACGGCAGCATCGCGCAAAGCGAATCGGAAAATATCAGCGCCAACATTAAATGGGGCAAGGCACAGGCCGCCCGTGAAGGCAAGGTAGTATTCAGATACAAGAACTTCCTCGGCTACCGCAAGGGCGAGGACGGACAACCCGAAATC
>CAKTVW010000007.1 GCA_934630495.1 uncultured Oscillospiraceae bacterium | reverse complement strand
CGTGCTTTCGCACGATGCGAGTGTGCGTAGCACACGGGATTCTTGATTAAATCTTTTAATCAAGAATCAGTATTAATCAGAGCTTCCTTAGTGCGGCACCGCATGATCCGGAAAGGCCGTCTGCCGGATCATGCGGTGCTGTTATTCCAGAGAAGTCCGGACGGACGGTGCGGCTTCAGCTCCTGCAGTGCGCGGGCAAGAAACTCCGGGGTGTTTGCCTCCGCTGCGGAGACGCAGAGACTTTCCAGATGGGCGCGGACTGCGTCAAGCAGTGCGGTGGAACGGTCGCGGACGGCGGCAAGGACCCGATAGTCGCCCGACAGAACGGAAAAGACTTGTTTCTGAAACGCTTCCGCACGGTTTTCCATCACGCCCAGCTCGTCCATCAGCACCAGAGCGCCAGACGGGATATTTTGCAGGAAGGAAACGCCGCACGCGTCGAAGACCTCCGCATAGCCGACGGCATGACGGTTTGCGCACAGGCCGATCCGACGCTCGGGCGCGTAGCTGAGCGGTTCACGGCAGCCGTGGATATACACCGGGGCGCGGCCGTCAAAGTCCGGAGCGAGCTTTTCCGTCCAGAAGCCGTAGATCGGCTCGGCGCAGCATTGCAGCAGTCGGCGGATCGCGGTGCTCTTTCCGGTCCCCGTGCTGCCGCAGACGATGATGTTCATGAGCCGGTCAGCTCCTTTGCTTGAAATACGGTCAGCTCCATGTCGCGCCGCATCGGAGAGTAGAACGGAAAGACCGGATCGCCCGTCCGAATAAGACGGGGAGCGACGCTCTCTTCCGTGACGTCCTGCGCACTTCGGTTATAGAGGCGGAAAAAGTCCAGCGCCGCCTGCATCGAACGCAGCGGCTGTCCAAATTCCAGAGAAAGCGCTTCGCTGTGAAAGCGTATCCCGCGTTCGGTAAGCAGCGCGGGGAGGCCGCCCTCGCGGTGCTCCAGCGGCACGCTGCCGAGAGAAAAACGGTGCTCGGCACAGTTGCGCCGCAGTACGACGACCGTACCGTCGCAGTGCGCGGCGGCAAGACGGAGAATTTCCGACGGAAGGCCGAAATAGCAGAATACCATGGCGTCAAAGCGTTCCCGAACGGTAAAAATATCCGCGCAGAGCGCCGTAACGTTCGGCGGGAGCGGCTGCTGCTTCATGGCGCGGATCGCGGCCTCGGAACGGTCGATCGCCGTAATACGGCCGCAGACGGGCGCCAGCGCACGGGAAAGACCGCCGAGGCCGCAGCCTGCGTCGCAGATGCTGCCGCTGCGGGGGAGAAAGGGCAGCACGGCGTCTGCCAAGCGCTCGTGGTAGTTGCAGTAGGCGGAGGCATCGCGCAGAAAGGCAATGCTCTCCGCGCTCCACCGCTGCATTACTGCTGCGTTGCGCGGCATTGGATCATTTCCGCCGCGATGCTGATCGCGATCTCGGCAGGGGTCTGGGCAAGAATAGGCAGGCCGATGGGGGAGTGAGTGCTCTGGATCCGTTCCTCGGGGATCCCGGCCTCACGGAGCATTTGCTGTGCGCGCGCGACCTTATGACGCGAGCCGATGCATCCGACGTAGCGCGTCGGATGGCGAAGCACCTGCTCCAGAAGAACGAAGTCCGACTGGTGTCCGGGTGTCATGATAACGACATAGTCCGATTCGTGGATCGTAATTTTGGAGAAGACGTCCCGATAGTCTCCGAAAATGACCTCCTCGGCGTCGGGAAAGTGCTCCTTATTTGCCAGCTCCTTCCGATTGTCGAACACGACGACGCGGAAGTCCACGCTTGCCAGAACGGGAACGAGCGCCTGACCGACATGACCGCCGCCGAAGAGAAGAACGCGTCCGGCACGGCGTATCGGCTCGGCATAGCGCATCGTCGTGCCCTTTTGCAGCACCGCGCGGGCCGTGAACAGCTCCGGCTCAGCCTTGGCGCCCGCCTCGTCCACAATGCGGAAGTCCTCGACGCGGCCGTCCTCCAGCTTGAGGTAGAGCCAACTGTTTTTATCCTCGGTGAGCGCCTTGCGCATTTGATACAGAATGGGAAGCTCCGCCTGCGTCATAAGCTGATAGTAGATCGAGACGCGGCCGCCGCACACCATGCCGATCGAATTGACCTGATTCGGTACGAGATCGAACGCGCGGAGACGGTTCTGCCCGGTCTTCAGGATCTCCGCACCGTCCTGCGCGGCAAGAAGCTCGACGCGCCCGCCGCCGACCGTCCCGATCGTTGAGCCGTCGGAAAGCACCAGCATTCTGGCGCCCGCGCCGCGCGGGGAGGAGCCGGAGCTGGCAAGCACGGTGCATAATACGGCGCTGCGGCCGTTTTCCAGCTCGGAGATCATACGTTCCGTTAATTCCTTCATTGTGTCTGCACACCCTTTTCTGTTTCGTTATCCTGATTCTACTACAACGCGCGGGGAAAAGCAAGAGGACGGCCACTGTGGGAGAAAGAAATCCCGACCGGCGTCGAAATATGCCGATCGGGGTGCGAAAAAATAAAATTGCGGAACTTTGCGAAAAAGCTGTCGTCTAATAAAAAGCAAAGCCGTTATTCCTCCGGCAGCAGGCCGAGGAGCTTGCGGATCTTTTCGCGCTTAGCCAAGATGCGGTCATAGGTGCTCTCATTGACGCGCGCGTAGTAATTGTTCTCATACAGCGTGACCGCGCTGTCGCCGTCGAGCACGGAATAGCGGCTGGCGAAGCCTTCGCCGTTGTCCACGGCCGCGACGGTCCGATAATTCAGCCCGGACAGTGTGGTGATGCCCGTTGCGTGGTCGCGGGTGAACTCCAGCTCCAGCATCAGCGAAACGGTCGTCCCGCCCGCGCTCACCGCCGAGAAATCGCCCAGACCGTAGGCGATCACGACCTCCTTATTGCGGTCCTTATTGACCGCTACGGTGCGGCGCTCCACCTCGCAGACCTCGTGAGAGTGGCTGCCGATGATCACGTCGACGCCGTTGTCGACCATCAGATTTGCAATCTGCTTCTGCGTCCGGCTGACCTCGGTAACGCCCTCGCTGCCCCAATGGAGCATGGCGACGATAACATCGGGCTTTTCCTTCTTCGCCGCCTTCAGAACGGACACGATCGCGTCGGTGTCGACATCCTCGTAATTTGACGTGTAATCCGTATAGAGCAGGTTGACGCAGGCGTCCGAGCCGTTCGGAAGACTGATGCCGCCCAGCCCCTTGGTAAACGCGACGAACGCGACGCGGACGCCGTCGACCTCGCGGATCACCACTTGATTTTCCGCGCGGTCGCTCTCGCTCAGGTAGCTGCCCAGCGCCGTCATTCCGTTTTCTTCGATAACGGAACGGGTGCGCTCCATGCCGCTGACACCGTTGAAGAGCGTATAGCTGTTTGCGGTCTGCAGCAGGTCGAAGCCGGCGGTCGCCAGCATTGCGGCCAGTGCGTCCGGATAGCTGCCCTCCGCCGCGCCGTAGGGCATCCCCGCGAAGGTTCCCTCGAAATTCCCGACGGTCAGGTCGGCTGAGGTGAGCGGCATAAGGATGTCGGAAAACTGCGGAAGGAAATTGTAGCCGTCGGCGGTCTTGGCGGCGGAAAGCATGTCGTCGGTCAAATAGATATCGCCGACTGCGCAGAGCTTGACCTTGCCGACCCCTTCGGAGGGGCGGACGTCGCGCGCGCAGCCGAATAAGCTCAGCGCAAGCACAAACGGCAGAATACCGCAAAGCATTCTGCGTATGGGATGGTTCATGGCAGGCCTCCTGTATATTTCAATGCGCCCGAGGCGCACGGATCCGTTAAAGCAGACGATCGTCAAAGACCATTTTACAATAAAATCAATGCTTGCACAAGCCTAAATTTCAAAATTCGACGGGATTGACGGCTATGATATAATAACGGGAAAAAGAGGCTGCCGCACGGAAAGACGCACGGCAGCCGACAGAGAAAGCATTCGGAAGGCTGGTGCGCAATGTCCCGAAAGAAAAAGAATACGCTGCTGTTTGCCGCCGCGCTGGCGCTGGCGGTAACGGTCGCGATCGGCCTGCCGCTGTGGCTCATCCTCGGGCGGACGGCCGAAAACGAGACGAGGCGGGAGACGCGGACCGCCGCCGACGGCTACACTTCGTCGGATTTTTACATGCAGGACGGCTTCCTGCGCTACGGAGCGGGGGAGCACATGGTCGGCATTGACGTTTCGGTGCATCAGGGCCTGATCGATTGGCAGGCGGTCGCCGATTCCGGCGTGGAGTTCGCGGTGATCCGCGCGGGCCTGCGCGGCGCGACGCTCGGCGCGCTCTATGAGGACGAACAGTTCCGCTATAATCTGCGGGAAGCAAAGGCGGCGGGCCTGAAGGTGGGCGTGTATTTCTTTTCGCAGGCGAAGGACGAGGCCGAGGCACGCGAGGAAGCGGAATACGTCTGCAAGCTGCTCGACGGCGAGAAGCTGGAGCTGCCCGTCTACTACGACTGGGAGGTCGTCGACGAGAGCAGCCGCGTGACCAGCCCGTCGGACGTCGATCTGACGGCGTGTACGCTGGCATTCTGCGAAAACGTGGAGGCCAACGGCTATCGGGCGGGCGTTTATTTTAACCAGACGATCGGGTATCTCCATCTGGATCTGGAAAAAACGGCGCAGTATTCTCTCTGGCTGGCGGAGTACAGCGACGCGCCGACCTTCCCCGCCAAATTCCGCTGCCTGCAGTTTTCGGACAGCGGGACAGTTGCCGGGATCGTCGGGAATGTGGACCTTGACCTCTGGATCAGCGAAGAAACGAATGAGGTGACAGTGAATGAGATCGAGAGCGAAAGCGAATAAAAGACGCGTTTTCTCGACCGGTGCGGTGATCCGCCGTCTGCTGCTGGCGTGGCTGCTTGTCGGAACGGTGCAGTATACCGTGCTGCCGCAGCCGCAGCAGCTTCTGGGCGGGACGGACGGCCTTGCGGCACTGTCCTTCCCGCTGACCGTCGGCCTGACGGCGGCGGTCTTTGCCGGGCTGTGCGTGCTGGGCCGTTTTTTCGACAGCGGCGTGTGGGAACGCTGGGCGATGCCGCTGTGCTTCGGCTGGTACGCGGCGGTGGCGCTGAGCGTGTCCTTTTCCGTGCCGTTTTTGCTGGCCTGTCTTGCCGTGCTTGCGATCCTCGGCGTTTACGCGGTCCGGGGCTGGAACGCTTCGTCCGAGACGCCCGAGCTTCCGAGCGGAGAAAAAACGCTGCCGGGGAAGCTGCTTGTCGTGCTGCTTGCCGCAGGCTTCGTCGCGTTCGCGGGAAGCTGGCTGCTCTGCCGCGTCCGCTCCTATTCCGCGCCGACCTATGATTTCGGCATCTTTACGCAGATGTTCCACAATATGCGCATGAGCGGCGTGCCGAATACCACGCTGGAGCGTGACGGCCTGCTGTCTCACTTTAAGGTGCATGTTTCGCCGATCTATTATTTGCTGCTGCCGTTCTATATGCTCCGGCCGAAGGCGGAAACGCTCGAGCTGCTTCAGGTGCTGGTGCTTGCCTCAGCGGTCATTCCCCTGTGGCGCATCGCGCGGAGAAACGGTCTGCCGCAGATTGCGGCGGCGCTCCTGTGCGGCTTGCTGCTGGTCTACCCCGCGTATTCCGGCGGTACGAGCTATGACCTGCATGAGAACGTGTTCCTGACACCGCTGCTGCTCTGGCTCTTTGACGCGCTCGACCGGAGGAAGACCGTCTCGGTCGCGCTGTTTGCACTGCTGACGCTGCTGGTCAAGGAGGACGCGGCGGTCTATGTGGCGGTGACGGCGCTTTGGGCACTGGTCCGGGGACTGCTGCACCGCGATCGCAGAGGCATCCTGAGCGGCGCGCTTTTACTGACCGGTGCACTGGCGTATTTCGTCGGCGTTACGACCTACCTTTCGGTTTACGGCGACGGCGTGATGAGCTACCGCTATGACAACTTCATTTATGACGGCTCAGGGTCGCTCCTGACCGTGGTCAAGGCGGTGCTCGTGCTGCCGATGAAGGCCGTTTACGAGTGCATGGACGCGGAAAAAACGGAGTTTATCCTGCTGACGATGGGACCGCTGCTGTTCCTGCCGCTGTTCACGCGGCACTATGAGCGTTTTCTGCTGCTCATTCCGTATGTGCTGGTCAATCTGATGTCGGATTATCAATATCAGCACAGCATCTTCTTTCAGTATACCTACGGCGCGACGGCCTGCCTGTTTTACCTGACGGCGGTGAATCTTGCCGATCTCTGGCTTGCCGTTCGGCTGAAGCCGATCGTGCGCCTTGCGCTGCCGTCTCTTTCCGGCGCGGCGCTGATCCTGAGCGCGGTGATGCTGGTCAACAGCGTCGTGCCGAGCGCGTCGTATTTCTGGGAGAGATACCGCAGCGGCAGACAGACCTACGCGCAGCTTGCCGAGCATCTCGAGCGCATCCCGGAGGATGCGTCCGTGACGGCGACGACCTTTTTTACGGTGCCGCTGTCCGGCCGTGAAACGCTGTACGATCTGGAATATGCTTCGCGGGAGCATCTGCTGTCGTCTGAGTATGTCGTGCTCGACGATAGTAAGACCTACAGAATGTACACCGAGAAGCCTTGGAGGGATGCGAGCCGAAGCGAGATCTGTATGCTTTTGGAGGAAAACGGCTACACGGTCTGCGACGAGCTGCCGGGATATCTGACGGTATACAAAAAAGCGTAGGATTTTCAGACTGCCAAAAAGTCCGTAATCGTCAAAATCGGTTAACACTTTATAGATTTTCGCTATCAGCATGATGTGCAAAATCAGAACATTTCAAAACTTATAATGCAAGAATTTGCTTGCTTCGCAAGGATTTTGACTTACTGCGCAACTCACGCCCTACCGTACCCACGTACGCCGACGGGCGTGAGTTGCTTGTCTTCCGAACTTTTTGGCAGTCTGCCGGCGTGTCAAAAGGATTTTTTGTCACTTTCATCATAAATCGGCGGGATAACGGCAATACTTTCCTGTAGAGCAAACGACCGTTTGCATCAAAACAGAGGCTCCGGTGCGTCTGCGGCATTTGCCGAGGCGTTTTTGCAGGCGACCCGATCGGGGCCTCTCGGGAAAGGAGAACGCCAATGAAATCACGGGCGTATCGAATCTGGAAGGAAGCGGTGGTGTTTTACATCGGCGGAATGTTCTACTGCGCGGTGGAGCTGCTGTGGCGCGGCTGGACGCACGGAAGCATGTTCCTGCTGGGCGCCGTCTGCGTCTACGTCGTGGGCGGCATGGACCGATACTGGCATGCGCCGGTGCTGCTGCAAATGGCGGTCGGTGCGCTGATCGTCACCTTCTTCGAGTTCTGGACGGGGATCTTGGTCAACAATGTGCTGCACATGAACGTCTGGAGCTATTCGGAGGTCCCAATGAATTTTATGGGACAAATATGCCTGCCCTTCACGCTGCTGTGGTTCCCGCTGTGCGGCATCGGGATGCTGTTTGAGAATTGGATCCGTCACGCTTTGTTCAAGGAACCGATCCCGAAATACCGCTGGGTGGTGTGACCGAAACCGGGGCGCACTGCAAAGGATGCCCCACTCCGACCGGTCGGCCTTAAAAAAATTACAAAAATCGTTCAAAAAAGCAAAAAAAGTGCTTGACAAGTGCTTCAATTTTGCTATAATAGGTGCGTTGCCAAAGACAGCAGGGGGTTTAGAGCCGTAAGTCCTGCCGAGGTTGCACTGAACGATATGTTTTTTGTGTCCTCATGTCTTTTGGCATGAGGATTTTTTTCGGAGGTGACACACATTGCCCAATTCCAAGGTACTCGAAAGCAAGAAGGCAATCGTTGATGCACTTGCCGACAAGCTTCAGGCTTCCACTGCCGCTGTCTTCGTCGACTATAAGGGCATCACTGTCGCACAGGATACCGAGCTGCGCAATAAGTTCCGTGAAGCTGGCGTAGAATACACCGTCGTCAAGAATACGCTCACCCGTTTTGCCGCCAATAAGGTCGGCTATACTCAGTTCGATGAGCTGCTCAACGGCACGACTTCTCTCGCTACCACCACCGGCGACCCCATCGCTCCGGCTCGCATCGTTTGCGAATTTGCCAAGAAGAACAAGAATGTTCTCAACATTAAGGGCGGTTTCGTTGAAGGTACCGTCATGACCGTCGACCAGCTCAAGGGCTTCGGCGAACTTCCCGGCAAGGAAGCGCTCATCGCTCAGGTCCTCGGCACGTTCCTGGCCCCCATCTCTTCTCTGGCGTTTGTTCTTGACCAGATCCGTCTGCAGAAGGAAGGCCCCGCTCCCGCAGAAGCTGCGGAAGCCTAACTCACTTAAAATTACTTTAGGAGGATTTTACAATGTCTGAAAAAATCGCTGCTCTGATCGAAGAAGTTAAGGGCCTGTCCGTTCTGGAACTGGCTGAGCTTGTCCATGCTCTGGAAGATACCTTCGGTGTTTCCGCCGCTGCTGCTGCTGTTGCTGCTCCCACTGCCGCTGCTGAAGCCGTCGAAGAGAAGACCGAGTTCGACGTCGTCCTGAAGGACTGCGGCGCTTCCAAGCTGAACGTTATCAAGGTCATCCGCGCTGCCACCGGCCTCGGCCTGAAGGAAGCGAAGGAGATCGCCGATAACTGCCCGAAGACCCTGAAGGAAGCTATCTCCAAGGAAGACGCAGAGAAGCTCGCCGAAGAGCTGAAGGCTGCCGGCGCTACCGCAGAGATCAAGTAATTTTCTTTTTTGAAAAGCAAAACGGGAGCATCTTGGATGGATGCTCCCGTTTTTGCGCCTTTCGGCAAGAATTGCTGTTGACAAAATGCGCGTACTTTGCTAAAATCAAAACATATCATGCGAAATATGCGTTGAGGAAGCTAATTCCGAGCCGATGGCGGCAGCGAGCGGGGAGAACGGTGTAAGCCCCGCAGTCAGGACGCCGGAACAGCCACTTCCGAGCTGCCCGTGAGGAGCGGGACGGCCCATTCCCGTTACAGAATGACTAAGAGATCGCATTGCGCGATAATTAGGGTGGTACCGCGAGAACGCCTCGCCCCTATGCCGGGGGTGGGGTATATTTTTTATTTGGAGGAAGATCCATGGAAACCAAAAAATACGGCCTGAACGAGCTGCGGGAGATGTTCCTGTCCTTCTTTGAGAGCAAGGGGCATCTGCGCCTGCCCAGCTTTCCGCTGGTGCCGCAGCATGACAAATCGATCCTGCTGATCAATGCGGGCATGACGCCGATGAAGCCCTATTTCACGGGCGAGGAGGAGCCGCCGCGTCACCGCGTCTGCACCTGCCAGAAGTGCATCCGCACCGGCGACATCGACAACATCGGCCATACCGATCGCCACGGCACTTATTTTGAGATGCTGGGCAACTTCTCCTTCGGCGACTATTTCAAGCACGAGGCGCTTGCATGGTGCTGGGAATTTCTGACAAAGGTCGTCGGACTGGACGAGAACCGCCTCTATCCCTCCATCTATGAAAATGACGAGGAGGCCTTCGAGGTCTGGACCAAGGAGATCGGCGTCCCGGCGGAGCGGATTTCCCGCTTCGGCAAGGAGGACAACTTCTGGGAGCACGGCTCCGGTCCGTGCGGCCCCTGCTCCGAGGTCTACTATGACCGCGGCGAAAAATACGGCTGCGGCAAGCCCGACTGCAAGGTCGGCTGCGACTGCGACCGCTATATCGAGATCTGGAACAATGTTTTTTCGCAGTTTGACAACGACGGCAAGGGCAATTATACCGAGCTGAAGCAGAAAAACATCGATACCGGCATGGGCTTGGAGCGCTTGGCGGTCGTCTGTCAGGATGTCAAGAGCCTGTTCGACGTCGACACCGTGATGAATATCACCAACAAGGTCACCGAGCTGACCGGCGCATCCTACGGGAAGTCCGACAAAATGGACGTGTCTCTGCGCGTCATTACGGACCATATCCGCGCGTCGACCTTCCTGATCTGCGACGGTGTCCTGCCCTCCAACGAGGGGCGCGGCTATGTTCTGCGCCGTCTGCTGCGCCGCGCGGCGCGTCACGGAAAGCTCTTGGGCGTCAACAAGCCCTTCCTGTATGAGGTCGTGGATACGGTCGTGCATGAGAACGAATGCCAGTATCCCGAGCTGCGCGAGAAGCAGTCCTATATCACCAAGGTGATTCGGACCGAGGAGGAAAACTTCTGCAAGACGATCGACGGCGGCATGAAGATCTTCGCGGAGATGCTCGAGGCGCATCAGGCCAAGCAGGAGACGCGGTTCTCCGGCGCAGACGCGTTCAAGCTCTATGACACCTACGGATTCCCCATCGACCTGACCGTGGAAATGGTGCAGGAGCAGGGCATGACCGTCGACGAGGAAGAATTTGCCCGCCAGATGAAGGAGCAGAAACAGCGCGCGCGGGAAGCGCGGAAGGCGCTCGGCGACCTCGGCTGGGCAGGTATCGAATTTGGCAAGGAGGTCCCCGAAAGCACCTTCGTCGGCTATGAGCAGACCACGGCGGAGGGTAAGGTCGTGGCGATCATTTCCGGCGAGGAGCTGTGCGGAAGCGTCACGGAGGGCATGGATGCGATCCTTGTGCTGGATCGGACGCCGATGTACGCCGAGATGGGCGGACAGGTCGGAGATCACGGCACGATCTGCGCGGACGGAATGGTTTTCAACGTGACCGACGTACAGAAAAACAAGGGCGGCAAGTATATGCACTACGGCAGGGTGCTCTCGGGCACGGTCAGCTTGGGCGATACCGTTACGGCGTCCGTAGATGCCGAACGCAGACAGGCGATCTGCCGTGCGCACACCGCGACGCATCTGCTGCAGAGCGCGCTGGAACGCGTGCTGGGCGAGCACTGCCATCAGGCAGGCTCTCTGGTCGAGCCGGATCATCTGCGCTTTGACTTTACGCACTTTTCCGCCGTAACGCCCGACGAGCTGACGCGGGTGTCGACGGAGGTCATGGAAATGATCCTGCGCGGCGCACAGGTCGAGACGATGGTCCTGCCCGTCGAGGAGGCGAAAAAGCTCGGCGCGACGGCTTTGTTCGGAGAAAAGTACGGCGATACCGTCCGCGTGGTCAAGATGGGCGACGATTCCCTGGAATTTTGCGGCGGCACGCATTTGGACAATACGGCGAAGGTCGGCCCGTTCCGCATCGTCTCCGAAGCGTCCGTCGCCTCCGGCGTACGCCGCATCGAGGCATATACCGGTAAGCGCGTGATCGAGCTGATGGATCAGCTGAACCGCACGCTGCTCACTGCCGCCGAGGAGCTGAAAACCACGCCGAAGGAGCTTTTGCAGCGGGCGCACAGCGTTATGGGCGAGATCAAATCGCTGAAGCAGGATGTCGAGCGGATGAAGGACAAGCTGTTCAGCGGCGAGATCGACCGCGTCCTGTTCTCGGCGAAGGATGTGCGCGGCCTCAAGGTGCTGACGGCGACGGAGAGCGACATTTCCGCAGGCGATCTGCGCAAGCTGGGCGACCAGCTCCGCGACCGCGACCCGGATATCGTTGCGGTGCTGTCGAGCTGCTGCGGCGACAAGATCAGCATTCTTGCCGTCTGCGGCAAAAATGCCGTTGAAAGAGGCATCAAGGCCGGCGCGCTGGTCAAGGAGGTCTGTACGGCCTGCGGCGGCAGCGGCGGCGGCAAGCCCGATTCCGCGATGGGCGGCGGCAAGGACGCGCTGAAGCTGGACAACGCCCTTGCACTGGCCGACGATTTTGTCGAAAATCATGTAAAATGAGGTGCCGACGATGAACGACTGTGTATTTTGCAAGATCATTGCGGAGGAGATCCCCTCCAAGAAGCTCTACGAGGACGAGCTGTGCGTGGCGTTTTACGACATTCAGCCTTTGGCGCCGCAGCATTTTCTGGTCGTGCCGAAGGAGCATATCACCGGTGCGAATCGCATCAACGAGACGAACGAGGCGCTGGTTGGGCACATTTTTACCGTGATCGCGCGGCTGGTCAGTGTGCTGGGCTTCTCCGACGGCTACCGCGTCGTGACCAATTGCGGGCAGGATGCCGGGCAGACCGTTGCGCATCTGCACTTCCACGTTCTCGGCGGTAAGACGCTGGGCAGCTTTAACTGATAAAAAGGCGGGCGTTTTGCCCGCCTTAACTATATTTTATTTCGGAAGGGGGAAAACGGCGATGCGGCGGCTGGCGATTTTCGCGGGTGCCTATGCGGCCGCCACGGCGGTTTATGTCTGGCTGCTTCGCGGCATTCCCGCGTTGATCTCGGCGGGCGTATTGGCGGTCGCCGGGATCGCTCTGCTGTTTTTCCGTTCCGATCGTGCCGAGCGGCTCCGGATCGGTGCGTTCGGCGTGGTAGTGGGACTGCTGTGGTGTTGGGGCTATGAGCAGTGGAAGCTGGAGCCGCTGCGTGCGTTGGCGGGGACGGAGCGGACGATCACGGCGACGGTCTGCGACTATCCATCCGAGACGCGCTACGGTTCGAGCGTCGAGATCAGGCTTGACGGTGGCCGCGCACTGCTCTATCTGCGGACGGAGCAGCCTGAGCTGACGCCGGGAGATACGGTCACCGTTCGGGCGGAGCTGACCGACGTTTCCGGTGCTTCGACGGAGGAAAGCTTTGTCTATCAGGCGCGGGATATCTCTCTTTTGGCCTTTCAGCGCGGGAAGCTTTCCGTACAAAAGGCGGAGACCGTTCCGCTGCGCGAGCTGCCGAGGACCGTGCTCCATGCCGTTCGGACAAAGCTCGACGAGCTGTTCCCGGAAGACACCGCGCCGTTTGTCAAGGCGCTTTTGACCGGCGACCGAAGCGGACTTTCCTACGAGCTGAAAAACGATCTGTCCGTCAGTGGCGTGTCGCATGTCGTTGCGGTATCGGGACTGCACGTTTCCATGCTGGCGGGCTTCGTGATGCTGCTCTGTCTGCGGCGCAGAAGGCTTGCCGCCGTCGTCAGTATCGCCGTGATGTTTTTCTTTGCGGCGATGCTGGGCTTTACGCCGTCCGTTACCCGCGCGGCGCTGATGAATACTGTTTTGCTGCTTGCGCCGATCCTGAAACGGGAAAACGACGCGCCGACGACGCTGAGCTTTTCGCTGATGGTCATTCTTGCGGGCAACCCGTGGGCGATCGCAAGCCTGAGCCTGCAGCTTTCCTTCGCCGCCATGGCGGGCGTTTTCCTGTTTGCGCCGCCGATCTATAAATGGCTTATGACAGGACTGCATATCCACGCCTTGCGGGAAAAGCTGCCGCTTTTATACCGACTTCTCCGCACCGGCGCGGTAAGTCTCTCGACGAGCCTCGGCGCGACGGTCATGACCGCGCCGCTTGCTGCGGCCTCCTTCGGCGTCTTCTCGGTAGTCGCGCCGCTGACCAATCTGCTGGTGCTCAATCTGATCGGCTGGGTCTTTACGGGCTGCTTTGCGGCGCTGCTGCTCGGCTTTCTCTTTGCACCGATCGGCCGATGTGCCGCGTGGCTCCTGAGCCGGGGCGTCCGCCTTGTGCTGTGGATCGTCGGCCGTATGGCGGATATCCCGTATGCCGCACTTTACACCGAGCAGCCCTATGTGATCTTTTGGCTCGTGGCGGCCTATGTGCTGATCGCGCTGTATTTGCTGCTGCGCAAGCGCTGCCGCCCGCGCTTTCTGCTGCTCGGGCTGACGGCGACACTGGCGGCGACGGTGCTTTTTTGCAGGCTGGACGGGCCGGACAATTCCGTAACGCTGCTCGACGTGGGGCAGGGGCAGTGTATTCTGATGCAAAGCGGCGGCGTAAACGTGATCGTCGATTGCGGCGGGGACGACGGCGATGTGAGCGGAGAGCTTGCCGCGCGGAAGCTGCTGATGAGGGGAGATGCGCGGCTCGACGCCTTGATCCTGACGCATTTCGACACGGACCATGTCGGCGGCGTGCGGCAGCTTATGAACAGGGTGGAGGTATGCAGCCTGCTCGTGCCCGATATTCCCGACGACAGCGGAAACCGCGAGGAGATTTTGAAGCTTGCGGAGGAGCACGGCGTGCCCGTGACCTTTGTTCGCGAGAATACGGTGCTGGAATTTTCGGGCGGCACGGTGACGCTCTATGCACCGGGCACGGCTTTTAGCGACAACGACGGACTGGCGGCCTTGATGTCGCCGGACGGATATGATATACTGGTCACCGGAGACATGGATCTGGAAGCGGAAAACAGGCTGCTTTCGCGGCAGGAGCTTCCGGATGTGGACGTGCTCGTGGCAGGACACCACGGCTCTAAATATGCCGCGGGCGAACGCCTTCTGACGGCGGTGTCGCCCGAGGTCGTGCTGATCTCTGTGGGCGAGAATGCCTACGGGCATCCGACGCAGGAAACGCTGGACCGCATCGCTGCAAGCGGTGCGCTGGTGTTTCGGACGGATCTGGACGGCGACATTACGATTTCGAGGTAGCGCGATGGCAAACAAACCGACGGGCAAAACGCCCGGGAGCGAACAACTGAAAAAGGACCTCAAGCTTCATACGATCGGGCGCCTTTATGTGCTTTGGGGCGAGGAAGACTATCTGCGCCGCTACTATCTCGGCGAGCTGCGCAGGCAGCTTATCGACGAGCTGACGGAGGCGTTCAACTTCCATCGGCTGACGGCCGAGAATTTTACGACGGAGCTGCTGACGGATGCCGTGGAGGCGCTGCCGATGATGGCGGAGCGTTCGCTCGTGCTGGTCGAGGACGTGGATCTGTTCGAGCGGAGCGAGAGTGAGCGCGAACGCCTGTGCGAGCTGCTGTCCGATCTGCCGGAGCATGTCTGTCTGGTGCTGCATTATGACGATTTCAGGCCGGACAAGCGAAAAAAGAAGCTGTGGGACGCACTGGAAAAAAACGCGGTCATGGCGGAGTTCCTCTATCAGCAGGAATCCGATCTCCGCGCATGGATCGTGCGCCATTTCCGAAGAGAGGGAAAGGACATTTCCGGGGAGCTTTGCAGCTATCTGCTCGGCCAGTGCGGACTTTCCATGACGCGCTTGGACGGCGAGATCGACAAGATCTGCGCCTATGCCGGAGCGGAGCGCATCGTGCGGCAGGATATCGACGCCGTGGTGGAGCCGACGCTTGACGCGGTGGTGTTCCAGATCTCCGATGCGCTGGCCCAGCGGGAATTTGACCGTGCGCTGGAGCGGCTGCACACGATGTTCAAGCTTCAGACCGACCCGATCCCCATTATCGCGGCGATCGGGAGCCAGATGCGGCGGCTGCGGGCGGTAAAGGTCCTGCAGAACGAGGGCAAGAGCGTGCAGGAGATCGCGGCGCTCTGCGGCGTGCCGCCTTTTACGATCAATAAAACGGCGACGCAGGCGCGGCGGCTTTCCGAGCGGTTCTGCGAGCGGGCGGTCGTGCTGTGCTGCGAGACGGACTATCGGCTGAAAACCTCCTACGACGACCCCGAACGGCTGGCGGAGCTGCTGATCTTACAGCTTGCGGAGGAAATGCGGCATGATTAAACTGCGTCAGGCGATCGTCGTGGAGGGAAAATACGACAAGAATACGTTATCTCAGCTGATCGACGCGCCGATCTTTGAAACGCGGGGCTTCGGCGTGATGAAGGACAAGGCGCTGCTGGCATTTCTCCGCCGGGTGGCGGAAAAACGCGGACTTATCATCCTGACGGACAGCGACGGAGCGGGCTTTGTCATACGAAATTATCTGAAGGGTGCGCTTCCGAGAGATCGGGTGCTGCACGCCTATATCCCCGACGTTTACGGGAAGGAACGCCGCAAGGCCGCTCCCGGCAAGGAGGGGAAGCTCGGCGTGGAGGGCATGACGCCGGAGGTCCTTCTGAAAGCGCTGCAGCGCGCGGGCGCAGAGGCAGAGGAATCCCGCACACCGTCCGCGCCGATCACGAAGACCGACCTGTTTGAGGCGGGACTGTCCGGCAGTACGGACAGCGCCGAAAAGCGGCGGGAGCTGATACGGCGGCTCGGACTGCCGGAGCACCTCGGGAGCAACGCGTTCCTCGAGGCGCTGAATCTGCTGATGTCACGGGAAGAATTTTTAGAGCAATACGGAGAATCAAATGGTTGAAATTGCAGTAAAGGATCTGGTCAAGTCCTTTGAGGTGGGCACGACGCTGCTCGACGGCCTGAGCTTTGAGATCCACGCGGGAGAATGCGTGGGCATCATGGGGCGAAACGGCTGCGGGAAGACGACGCTGTTCCGCATCCTCACGGGAGAGCTTGCGCCGGATGAGGGAGAGGTTTATATCGCCCCGGGCAAGCGCCTGGGGCTGATCTCGCAGATCCCGCACTACCCGGCCGGTTATACGGTCGAGAATGTCCTGCGCACGGCCTTCGCCAAGCTGGAGGCGATCCGTCAAAAGGCGGAGGCGCTTGCCGAACGGCTGACGGGCAGCGCACCGAAGAGCCTTTTGGAGGAGTACGACCGCCTGACGAACGCCTATCTTGTCGGCGGCGGCTACGAGCAGGACACCAATATCGACAAGGTGTGCAACGGCCTCGGAATCCCGCAGGCTATGCGCACGCAGGAGTTTGACCGCCTTTCGGGCGGCGAAAAAACGCGCGTGAATCTGGCGCGTCTGCTGCTTGAGCGGACGGATATCCTGCTCCTCGACGAGCCGACGAACCATCTCGATCTGCGGAGCGTGGAGTGGCTGGAGGAATATATCAAAAAATTCAAGGGAACGGTCCTGACCATTTCCCACGACCGCTATTTTCTTGACCGCGTTGTCGGACGGATCATTGAGATCACGGGCGGAAAAGCGGATTTTTACAGCGGAAACTACACATTCTATCTGCAGGAGAAGCAGGAGCGCTTTAACCGCCAGCTTAAACAATATGAGCAGGAGCAGGCGAAGCTCAGGCAGCTCGGCTTCACCGTTGAGCGCATGAAGGGCTGGGGCATCAATAACCGCGTGCTCTACCGCCGCGCGATGTCCATTCAGCACCGCATGGAGCGCATCGAAAAGACCGAGCGGCCGACAAAGGAAAAGACGCTCCGCGCCCGCTTCGGCGAGAAGGAGTTCCACGGAGACGAGGTGCTGTCGGTAAAGAATCTCGGCAAGCGCTTCGGCGACCGCACGCTGTTCTCCGGGATCGAGCTGAAGGTGCGCGGCGGCGAGCGGATCGCCCTGCTGGGAGACAACGGAACGGGAAAGACGACGTTTATCAGGCTGCTGCTGGGCGAGCTGGCGGGCGAGGGAACGGTGAAGTTCGGCCCGTCCGTCAAATGGGCGTATCTGCCGCAGGTGATCCATTTTGAGCACCCGGAGCGCACGCTTTACGACACGATGCTCTATGAGAAGAACTGCACCCCGCAGACCGCGCGCGACCGTCTGGGCGCGTTCCTGTTTTCGGGCGAGGACGTGTTTAAGACGGTCGGTACGCTCTCGGGCGGAGAGCAGTCGCGCCTGCGGCTGTGTATGCTCATGGACGAAAAGATCAATCTGCTGATCCTCGACGAGCCGACGAACCATCTCGACGTGGCTTCGCGCGAGTGGGTGGAATGCGCGATCGACGAATTTGAGGGGACGCTGATCTTTGTCTCCCACGACCGCTATTTTGTGGATAAGTTCGCTACGCGCATCTGGGAGCTGCAGGACGGCACGATCCGCGATTTCCCCTGCGGCTACGCCAAGTACCGCTCCATTCTGGAGCATGAGGCGATGCAGCGGCAGAAAGCGCCCGCCGCGAAAAAAGAAAAAGCGCCCCGTTCGACCGGCAGCAAGGATGCGGAAAAGACCGTTCGCCGTCTGGAGCGCGACATCGCGGCGAAGGAGGAGGAGATCGCGGCCATTGACAAAGCACTGGGCGAGGCGGCGAGCGATTATCAGGAGCTGCTGCGCCTGACGGAGCAGCGCGAGTCCGAACAGACCGCGCTGGACGGCCTGATGACGCAGTGGGAAGCGGCGTCGGAGGCGCTGGAAGCCGCACAGTTACAATGAAAAACGGAAAATATTTATTGACAAACGATAATAACCTTGCTATACTCCGCTTATCACGAAGCCCCATACCGAACCCTGATGAAAACATGAATTGTTTTTGGTATTATACTAGAATCTGTTAAAAAGCTTGAAAAGCTTTTTATAGCGCCAAGGGCGCGTCAGATTCTGCATGAGACGGCGCAGCGTGCTTTCGCACGATGCGAGTGTGCGTAGCACACGGGATTCTTGATTAAATCTTTTAATCAAGAATCAGTATTAAACAAATCTTAAGCTTTACCGGATTGATTCTTAAAAATTTGAATGGTAGGATGATCGTAAGGACTGTCCGCCATGATGCGATCCGGATGCAACATTGTGCTGGAAAGGAAGTAACAACATGAGCGAACAATGCAGCGGGAATTGCTCATCCTGCGGCGAAAGCTGCGCCGAGCGCAAGCCGGAAAGCCTGCTTGCGGAGCTGAACGAGCGTTCCAAGGTCAAAAAGGTCATTGCCGTCGTATCGGGCAAGGGCGGCGTCGGCAAGAGCACGGTCACCTCTATGCTGGCCGCAGCCGTGCAGAAGAGCGGGAAGCGCACAGCGATCCTCGACGCGGATATCACAGGCCCGTCGATTCCCAGAGCCTTCGGCGTCTGCGAGTGTGCCGGTGCGGACGAGGAAGGAATTTACCCGGCTCTCAGTAAGAGCGGCATTCAGATCATGTCGATCAATCTGCTGCTGGATCATGAGGACGACCCCGTTCTCTGGCGCGGCCCCGTTATTGCGGGCGCGGTCAAGCAGTTCTGGACGGACGTGGTGTGGCAGGATGTGGACTGCCTGTTTGTGGATATGCCTCCCGGAACGGGCGACGTGCCGCTGACGGTGTTTCAGTCCCTCCCCGTCGACGGTATCATTATCGTTACGACCCCGCAGGAGCTGGTCTCCGTGATCGTCTCCAAGGCCGTGAAAATGGCGAATATGATGCAGGTGCCCGTTCTGGGCGTGGTGGAGAACTACAGCTATTTCCGCTGCCCGGACTGCGGGAAGCGCCACGCGGTCTTCGGCGAGAGCCACCTTGCAAGGATCGCGGAGGAGTACCATCTTCCCGTGCTGGCCCGCCTGCCGATCGACCCCACCGTTGCGGAGGCCTGCGACAGCGGCCGCGCCGAGGAGCTGGACACGTCCGAGCTGGAGCCGACGGTCGCCGAAATTTTGGGGAATCCCTGAAGCAACCGTCTGCGGATAGAAATTTTTTTCGTCGGGTCGGAACATTTTCAAAAAAACTTCGTCATATACACGTTCATAAACGCAATGGAGGTAATTCTATGAAAACACGAGGATTTGCTCTGCTCATGACGCTGGTGCTGACGGTCTGTCTGCTGGCGGGCTGCGGTTCCGACCTGACCCCTGTCTATGTCCAGTCGGTCTCTTCGATCATGGGCTACGGCGACATGGGTGAGTTCAATATCAGCGCCGGTGTCGTTACCGCGCAGAACGAGGTCAAGATCGAAAAGGACAGCGATCGCAAGGTCAGCGAGCTGAAGGTCGAGGTCGGCCAAGCGGTCAAGACGGGCGATGTCCTGTTTGTCTACGACACCGATCAGATGCGGCTCAATATCGACAAGGCAAAGCTTGAGATCGAGCAGCTCAAGAACAACGTGACCGATTACGGCAAGCAGATCGCCGAGCTGGAAAAGAGCCGAAATTCTGCGCCGGAATCCGAGAAGCTCGGCTATACCGTTCAAATTCAGGCGCTGGAGGCCGACCGCAAGGAAGCGCAGTATAACATCACGGTCAAGGAAAAGGACCTTGAAGCGCTGCAAAACGAGGATGTCAGCGGCGAGGTCAAGGCGACCATCGACGGCACGGTAAAGGCCATCAACGAAAACGGCGGCTACGACGACTATACCGGTCAGCCGCTGCCGTATATCACCCTCATTCAGAGCGGCGCGTACCGCGTCAAGGGCAAGACAAACGAGCTTAACCGTAGCGAGTTTTATGTCGGGCAGCGCGTGATCCTGCGCTCCCGCACGGACAGCACGCAGACGTGGACCGGTACTGTCAGCGAGATCGACGAAAATCCGGCGGACAACAGCAACAGCGGCTACGGCTATTATTACGACGGCAGCAGCGACGAGATGACCTCCTCCAGCAGCTATCCCTTCTATGTAGAGCTGGACGGTACGGACGGCCTGATCCTCGGGCAGCATTTGTACATTGAACCGGATAACGGCCAGAACGACCAGACGCAGGGACTTCGTCTCGACGCTTCCTTTGTTGTTGTCGAGGACGACGGAAGCTGCTATGTCTGGGCTGCCGACAAGCGCGACAAGCTGGAAAAGCGCGCGATCACCGTCGGAGAGCTGGACGAAGCGCTCTATCAGTATGAGATCCTGAGCGGCCTGACCGAGGACGACCGCATTGCCGTTCCGTCCGACAGCCTGCAGGAGGGCGCACCCGTGACCGATACCCTGCCGGAGCCGGACGACAGCACCGACGGCGACAACAATGGCGTGATCGACGACGCGGCCGATTTCGACGGCAATTTCGACGGCGGCGTTGTTGATGGTGGTGTTATTGAAGGCGGCATGAGTGGCAAAGAGGAAGGCGGCGTTGTTGACGGCGGCGAAGCTCCCGTCGTGGAGGGAGGAGTCGGCTGATGCTCGTAGAGATGAACAACATCTGCAAGGACTACCCGCAGGGACGCGAAACGGTCCGCGTTCTGAAGGACGTCTGTCTGCAGGTGCAGGAGGGCGACTATCTCGCCATTATGGGCCCCTCGGGAAGCGGCAAGACGACGCTGATGAACCTCATCGGCTGCCTTGACGTTCCGACCAGCGGCGAATACCTCCTCAACGGAGAAAATCTGCAAAACGCAACGGTCAACCACCTTGCCGAAGTGCGTAACCGGGTGCTCGGATTCGTGTTTCAGAGCTTTTATCTGCTGCCGAAGCTGAGCGCCGTGGATAATGTGGCGCTGCCGCTGCTCTATGCCGGTGTGCCGAAAAAGGAGCGCCGCGAGCGCGCAGCCGAGGCGCTGACGCGCATGGGGCTCGGCGAACGCCTGAACTTCCGCTCGAATCAGCTTTCCGGCGGTCAGTGCCAGCGCGTGGCCATTGCCCGCGCGATCGTGGGCAAGCCGAAGCTGCTGCTTGCCGACGAACCGACCGGCGCGCTGGATACCGCCGCCGGACATCAGATCATGGATATTTTCGATCAGCTCAACGATGAGGGAACATCCATTATCATGATTACCCACGAGCTGGAGATCGCGCAGCGGGCCAGAAAGATCAATTTCATCCGCGACGGCATTCTGTATCACGAACGAAAGGCGGGTGGCGAGGATGCGTAAGGGAATCAAGGCCGTTATCATCAGCGCCGTCAGCCTGGTGCTGGTCGCGGCGATCGTGGTCGGCATCGTCTGGGCCGTCGGACGCAACACCGACCCGGTCAAGGTGACGCGGGTATCGAACTTTACGACGGGCTATTATGACGGCGGCCGGTATTACGACGGCCGCGTCACGGCCGATAATCTGCAATCCGTTTACCTCAGCAATACGCAGACGGTGACGGAGGTGCTGGTCACCGAGGGCCAGACGGTCAAAAAGGGCGACGCGCTGCTTCGCTACGACACGACGCTTTCCGACATCCAGCTCGAACGGCAGAAGATCAAGGTCCAGCAGGCGAAGCTCAGCGTGGAGCAGGCAAAAAAGGAATTGGCGAAAATCAACGCCATGAAGCCCTACACGCCGCCCCCCGTGACGGTCCCGCCGACGGAGCCGCCTACGGAAAAGCCGGAGCCGATCGAGGAGCTTCCCTATTTTATGGGTGGCAAGGGTACGCAGGAGAGTCCGTACCGCTTCCTGTGGTCGGAAGAGCTGACGTATGACGAAGCGTTTCTCATGCAGTACCTCAAGGATGCCGATGAGGCATATTTTGCCTTCGAAATCCGCGAGCAGAACGCGCTGAACGCGGAGCTTATCAGCCGGTGGGGCCTGCGTGTGACGGTCCGGACGACGGTGATCGACCCGACCGAGCCGACGCAGGAGCCTGCCGATCCCGCCGAACCGACGGAGCCGACGCAGGAGCCGACGACCGTCAGGACGCTGGTCTATTCGTTCTTCACGCCGGAGGATATGCCCGACGACGATAATAACAATGACAAGCCCGGTGTCGATCCCGATCCGTGGGTCGACGACAGCTCCGGCTATACCGCCGCGGAGATCGCGCAGATGCGCAACGAAAAGCAGAAGGAGATCCGTGATCTGGAGCTTACCTACCGCATGGAGCAGGTCGAGGCGGAGCGCATGGAGGCAGAGGCCTCCAACGGCACGCTTTATTCCAAGGTGGACGGCACGGTGACGCGTCTGGTCGATGCCGATACCGCCCGCAGTGAGGGGAGCGCCTTCCTGACCGTTTCCGGCGGCGGCTGCTACTATGTCAACATCGCCATCGGCGAATTTGAACGCGAGACGCTGCCGCTCGGCACGCCGGTCACCGTCGAGTCGTGGATGAGCGGCTCGACTACGGTCGAGGGCACGATCGAATCGATTTCCGATACACCGGTCAACGGCTACTATAACGGAAACGGCAACCCGAATGTAACGCTCTATAATGCGGTCGTTGCGGTCCCGGCCGATGCGCAGCTTGTCGAGGACAGCTATGTCAGCGTGGTCATGCAAAGCGGCGCGACGGAGTCGGCAATGTATCTGAACAATATGTTCATCCGCAGCGAAAACGGCCGTGCCTATGTCTATAAGCGCGGTGAGGACGGAACGCTGGTCAAGACCTATGTCAAGACGGGCGCGATCCTCTGGGGAGAGTATACGGCGATCTACAGCGGACTGACCGAGGACGACTGGGTCGCGTTCCCCTACGGCAAGGAGGTCAAGGACGGCGCAAAGACCGTTGAGACCGACGCGGAAGAGTTTACCAATAAGGCGTCTTATTGAGAGGAGGAAGCACGGTGTTTGAAAGTATATCGCAGGCCTTTCAGGGCATTTTTACGCACAAGCTGCGTTCCTTCCTGACGATGCTGGGCATTATTATCGGCATTGCCTCCATTATCACGATCATTTCCACCATCAAGGGCACCAATGAGCAGATCAAGGAAAACCTGATCGGCGCGGGCAACAACGTGGTGACGGTGCAGCTCTATCAGAATGACAGCACCTATGAAATGTCCTACAATTCCATCCCGGTCGGCGTCAAGGTGATCGATCCCAAGCAGCGCGACGAGATGCGCAAGCTCGACGGCGTCGAGGACGTCAGCCTCTATCGGATGCGCGATTCCGCGAACGCCTATTATCAGGACGCGTCCATCAGCGGCGCGGTCTACGGTATTGACGACAGCTTCTTTTCCGTGAACGGCTACCAGATCAAGCTTGGCCGCGATTTCAACGCGCAGGACTATGCCAACTGCCGCAAGAATGTCATTCTTGACGAAACGGCGGCAAAGGCGGCCTTCGGCACGGAAAACCCCATCGGCAAGACGATCGAGCTGCAGCAGGACGCCTATTGCGTGATCGGCGTGGCGGCGCTGTCGAGAAATTTCAAGCCGGTCATCAATTCCATTCAGGATTATGCCTCCTACGCGGTCAACAACAGCGGAAAGATCTTCCTTCCCGATTCGGCGTGGGCAATTCCGTTCCGCTTTGACGAGCCGCAGAGCGTTTGCGTGCGGACCGCTTCGACGGACGAGATGACGACGGCAGGCAAGGCGGTCGCCGATTACCTGACCGAGCATCAGATCGCGGAAAAGTCCTCCAAGGACGGCTTCAGCTATCGCAACAACGACCTTCTCAAGCAGGCCGAACAGCTTCAGGAGATGAGCAGCGCGACCAACCGTCAGCTTATCTGGATCGCCATGATCTCTCTGGCGGTCGGCGGCGTCGGCGTTATGAACATCATGCTGGTGACCGTCACGGAGCGTACCGGTGAGATCGGCCTGAAAAAGGCGATCGGCGCGAAGCGCCGCCGCATTCTTGCGCAGTTTCTGACCGAGGCGGCCGTCCTGACGGGCATCGGCGGCGTGCTGGGCGTTCTGGGCGGCATCGGACTTTCGGAGCTGATCTCCAAGTTTGCCGATACGCCGACGGCAATCAGCGTTCCCGCGATTTTTGCCGCAACGCTGTTCTCGGTGCTGATCGGCCTTGTGTTCGGCTTCTTCCCGGCAGTCAAGGCCTCGAAGCTGAATCCGATCGACGCCCTGCGAAGAGAATAAGCCTCTCTTATCTGAATAATAATACTAGAATCTGTTAAAAAGCTTGAAAAGCTTTTTATAGCGCCAAGGGCGCGTCAGATTCTGCATGAGACGGCGCAGCGTGCTTTCGCACGATGCGAGTGTGCGTAGCACACGGGATTCTTGATTAAATCTTTTAATCAAGAATCAGTATAAGAGTCTGCCGCACTTCACCGTCGGCAGGCTCTTTTATTATTGCAGAAGCGAAAACAGCGCAGAAAAACGGAAGGAGAGAAGCATCGGCTTCTCTCCTTTCGGATATGCGTATAATTACAGTGCCTTCTTGGCGGTTTCGACCAGTGCGCCGAATGCGGCGGCATCGTTGATCGCCATTTCCGACAGGCTCTTGCGGTTCATTTCGATACCGGCCTTCTTCAGACCGTTCATGAAACGGGAGTAGTTCATGTCGTAGGGCTTCACGGCTGCGGAGATACGGGCGATCCACAGACGGCGGAAGTCGCGCTTCTTCTGCTTGCGGCCGATGTATGCGTAAACGCCGGACTTCTTGACGGCCTGCTTCGCCATCTTGAAGTGGGTGGACTTGGAACCCCAGTAGGACTTTGCGAGCTTCAGAGTCTTATTTCTTCTCTTGCGCGTCATCATCGCGCCTTTAATTCTTGCCATTTGTAAATCCTCCTATCCGATTATTTGTACGGGATCATCTTTTTGATGGCTTCCGTATTGGTGACATCCGCGTAGGTCGTGCTTCTCAGGCGGCGGCCGCGCTTGGTGTCCTTCTTGGTGAGGATATGGCTCTTAAATGCGTGTGCTCTCTTGACCTTGCCGGTCTTGGTGAGATTGAATCTCTTCTTTGCACCGCTGTGGGTCTTCAGTTTCGGCATGGGTACTTCTCCTTTGTAATTATTTAGCGTTCTTCGGCGACAGGAAAATAGACATGTGTCTGCCGTCGAGCTTGGGCTTCTTTTCGAGGCTGGAAACTTCGGCGCAACCCTCTGCGAATCGGATCAAAAGCTGCTCACCGATGTCGGTATGTGCCATTTCGCGTCCGCGGAAACGCACAGTGACCTTAACGCGGTTGCCGTCAGTCAGGAACTTGCAGGCATTGCGCATTTTGGTATTGAGGTCATTGGTATCGATGCCGGGAGACATACGGATCTCCTTGATCTCGACTACGCGCTGGTTTTTCTTGGCTTCCTTTTCCCGCTTGAGTTGGTCAAAGCGGAATTTGCCGTAGTCCATGATCTTGCAGACCGGCGGGACCGCGTTCGGGGAAATCTTGACGAGATCAAGCTCCTGTTCCTCTGCCATAGCGAGGGCGGCCGCCGAGGTAACGATCCCGACCATGACGCCCTGTGCGTCGATCAGGCGGACTTCCTTGTCCCGAATGTCCTCGTTTAGCTCGTGATCTAATTTGCCGATGGTAAAGCACCTCCATTTACACGACAAAAAATTGCGGATGCCGACAGCACCCGCATCGAACGCCGCGCACTTCCGCGCGTCATGATCGATATTCAACCTCTTTGCATCGCTGGAGGTGAGGACGGGCCGCCGACCTTCTTCATTTTGCTGAATTATTATAGCACCCTGCTTCCCGGTTGTCAAGCGCTTTTTTCGGACTTTTTCTGCGAAAATTCTTTTCAAACAGGCCGAAATGTGGTATGATGTGGAGGCGGGAACCTTTTTCCCGTTTGAACGTCCGATATTCATACCGTCCGTTTCCCACTGGAAAGGACCGAAAGGAGTATGCTATCATGAAACGACTGATCTGCCTGATCCTGGCGGTAGGACTGCTGACAGCCCTGACTGCCTGCAATAACGTCAATAAGCCCGAACCGGTCGAGACGACGGTCTCTGAACCGAGCGTTGAGCCGCCTACGGCTTATACCGAGCCGAGCGCCGAACCGACCGATGCGCCGGAGCCGACGCAGGAGCAGAAGCCGTTTGAGCTTACCGAGCAGTCCTGCCGCCTCTATCGCGACGAGCTGGGCGTAACGTGGGTGCAGGCGTGGGTTACGGTCAAAAATCTCAGCGAAACGCCGCTGGCCCTGCCCTACGCGTCGCTGACGCTCAGCGGAGACGGCGAGGAGCTGGGCGTTTTGCAGGATGTGGCCGCATTCCCTCCGGTGATCGCACCGGGAGAGCAGGGCTGCTACTACGAGGAGACGCGCCTTGACACGGCCTTCGACGGAGCGCCGGAGGTGTCGCTCGATGCCGAGATCGCGCAGGCGGAGCTTGACGAGCCGCTGCGCTATGCCGTGTCGGAGAGCAAACTGGCCGATTCGCGCTACGGCGGCCTGACGCTGACGGGTAAGGTCCGCAACGACAGCGGCGCGGACGAGCCGCTTGCCTGTGTCGCGGCAGTGCTGCGCGACAAGGACGGAAAGCTCGTCGCCGTGCTCTACACCTATCTGACCGAAACGCTGAAGGCGGGCGAGACGAAGGAGTTTGAGCTGAGCGACTTCATGCTCCCGGAGGATATCCGCGCGGAACAGGTCGACTCCATCGAAGTCTACGCATATCATCCGCAGTAAAATCAATTTTGGAGGGAGGCGCGGCTATGGACGAACGGCCGATCGCCGTGTTCGATTCCGGCCTTGGCGGTATCAGTGTGCTTCGGGCGCTGCGCCGCCTGATGCCGGAGGAGCGCTTTCATTATTTCGGGGACTCCGCCAACGCGCCCTACGGCAGCCGCACCACCGAGGACATCCGCGCCCTGACGCTGCGCCATGCGGAGCGATTGTTTGCAGACGGCGCGAAAGCGCTCGTTGTTGCCTGCAACACTGCGACCTCGGCGGCGATCAATGAGCTGCGCGCGATCTATCCGCAGAGGATCGTCATCGGTATCGAGCCTGCGCTCAAGCCCGCGCTGGCCTGCTATCCGCGCGGCAGGATCGCGGTCATGGCGACGGAGGCGACACTGCGCGAGAAAAAATTTGCCGCGCTGATGGCCGACTGCGCCGGGAGCTGTACGATCTTCAAATGTCCGTGTCCGGAGCTTGTAGAATTTGTCGAGCGCGGCGAGCTGACCGGAACGGCGCTGGAAAATGTGCTTCGGCGCGAGCTTGCAGGCGTCCTGTCGCCCGCGCCCGATGCCGTCGTGCTGGGCTGCACGCATTTTCCGTTTCTCAAGTGCGCGATCAACGCGGTGTTCGGAAAGGAAATGCACTTTTTTGACGGCGCGGAGGGCACGGCCAAGGAGACGCGCCGCCGCTTGGAGCTTGCCGGGCTTCGGACGGCGCAGACCGCCGCCGGTGCGGTCGTTTTGGAAAACAGCCTGAACGACCCGCAGTGGAACGCATTGGCGGAGAGACTTTTATACGCAGATCAAAGATTTGAATTTGAGAGGAGCTAACGCAATGGAAGAATTGGGATGGGCACGGGCGATGCTTGCCCCGGGCGAGTACATTCTCTGGCACGGGAAACCGGCGGTCAAGGGCGGATTACTGAACCGCAGTGATTTTTTTGTGATCCCGTTCAGTATTGTATGGGCGGGCTTCGCAGTTTTTTCGTTCGCGGGGACAATTGCGGGCAACCCTCGTCCGATGGACATACTGTTTTGCGGCGCATTTCTGTTGGCGGCGTTTTACATAACGATCGGGCGCTTCCTCATCTCGGCGATCCGCCTGCACAATACGGAATATGCGATCACGAGCCGGCAAATCTTGATCTGTACCAATCGAGGCGTTGAAGCACTGAGCCGCGCTACGCTGCCCGCGCCGCGTCTGGAGCTGCGCAAGAACGGCAGGGGAACGATCTGGTTCGGTCAGCGGGAGCAGTATGCCTCCAACGGGCGTGTCGTGAGGGCCGCCGACGCGGTCGGCCTGCGCAATATCGCGGACGTGCAGAAGGTCTGGCAGATTTTGCAGACCCCCGTTCAATAGAGAAAAATAAGCGCCGTCCTCGCTTGAGGACGGCGCTTCAGACTGTCAAAAAAGTCCGGAATCGTCAAAATCAGTTAACTATTTAATGAATTTTGCTTAAGCGTTTTGATTTACAAAAATGGAATATTCCGAACTATATAATGCGAAATCTGCTTGTTTCGCAAGGATTTTGACTTACTGCGCAACTCACGCCCTGCCGTACTTTAGTACGCCGACAGGCGTGAGTTGCTTGTCTTCCGAACTTTTTTGCAGCCTGCCAGCGTGTCGAAAAGGGTTTTTCGACACGCTGAAGCGCCGTCCTCGCTTGAGGACGGCGCTTTGCGTTTTAGCCCCACATTGCGGAGAGTGCGGGGATGATCTGCTTTTTACGAGACATGACGCGCGGCAGGAAAACGGTGTTGTTTTTTGCATCGGGCGAAAATGCCTGACGGATGGTTTCCTCGTCGCCGAGATAGATGAGCTGTGTGCCTTCCAGCAGGACGTCCGTCAGCATCAGCAGCATCAGGCTGTAATGCTTTTCCTCCATCGTGTGCTCCATTTCCCGGAGAAATTCGTCCTTGCGTTCAAGGATATGCGCGGAATTGACACAGGTGATCTGACCGACGCCAAGATCGTGACCGGCGATGTGGAAGTCCTTGAAATCGGTAAACAGCAGCTCGTGCGCGGACTTGTCGTCGGACCACGAGGCGGAGAAGATCTTCTGCCCAAGCTCCTCGAGCGACACATTGGCGATACGGGCCATGCGCTCGGCCATGTTGCGGTCGCGCTGCGTACAGGTGGGCGATTTGAACATAACGGTGTCGGAGACGATCGCTGCCGCCATCATACCGGCGAGCTTTTCCGACGGCATCAGCCCCTTTTCCTGATACATGCCGGCAATGATGGTGGTCGTGCTGCCGACAGGCTCGTTGCGGAAATAGATCGGATTGCCGGTCTGGATATCCGCAAGTCGATGATGGTCGATGATCTCCAGAATTTCCGCCTGTTCCAGACCGGGAACGGACTGTGCCGTCTCGTTGTGGTCGACTAAAACGACGCGCTTTCTGCGCGGGCGGATCAAATGATAACGCGAAAGCGTACCGACGACGCGCTCGTTTTCGTCCAAGATCGGGTAGCAGCGATAGCGGCTTTTCAGCATTGCTTCGCGCACGTCATCGACAAAGTCGTCCAGATGGAAGCAGATGAGGTCTTCCGTGCGGCAGATGCGGGCGACGGGAATGGACTGGTAGATCAGACGCACTGTGCGATAGGCGTCGAAGGGCGTAGAAATAATGCAGGTGTCCGTGGGGTAATTGCGAAGCTCGTCGGAAAGCTCCGCCTGACAGACGATCACGCAGCGGACGCCAAGCTCCAGCGCGCGGCGGATCATATCCGGCTGCTGCCCGCAGACGACAATGCTGTTTTTGTCGGAAAACAGCAGATTCTCACAGCTCTGCGGCAGCGCAATGGAGACGTCGCCGGAGATGGAATCGACCAGATTGCCCGCTTCGTTCAAAATTCTGCCCTCAAGCACGCTCAGGAGGTTGAAGACCGGGACCTCGTCGACATGCGGATGCTCGATCGAGCGCATGTCGCTTGCCGCGATGTCACCGGAGGAGAGCATACCGTAAAGCGTTCCGTCCTCATTCGTGATGGGAAGTGCCGCAACGGAGCGGTCGGCCGTCAGGGTCGCCCATGCGCGGCTGACCGTTACGGCCGAGGAAAGCGCGGGCGGCGTATCATAGTCGAGATCGCGCACCTGCGTGCGCACGGTCTTGATCCAAGGCGGCGCACGGAAGCCGAAGCGATCGAGCACGAGCTGTGTTTCGTCGCTGACATGCCCGAGGCGCGCGGCCTGATATTCGCGATCTCCGAGCGCATTGCGAAGCGCGGCATAGGCCATGGCGGAAACGATGGAATCCGTATCCGGATTGCGATGCCCCATGACAAAGATCTGTTCCATAGCAGCCTCCCAAATTACATTTTGATACCGAGCAATCGGCACGAAAGACCGCAGACAGCCGCCTGCGCTCGAAGTACGCGGGCAGTGCGGCGTGCAAATGCGGCAGCTTTCCTTATTATCGTACCCATTTTTTAAGACGGTGTCAATGTTTTTCTGCCCAAAAGGCCGCACGGACAGAAAAAACTTGCCTAATTTGCTGCAATCTGATATAATATACTGGAAATTTTGAGAGCACACGGCCCAAACAGAAATCTACTGCCGTGCGGCGCTCGTGTAAGGAAAAAGGAAGTGTCCGAATGAAAAAACCGACGCTGGTCGTGCTTGCGGCCGGGATGGGCAGCCGCTTCGGCGGCCTGAAGCAGATGACCCCGGTCGACACGCAGGGAAACAGCATTATCCACTATTCGATCTATGACGCGCTCCGCGCAGGCTTCGGCAAGATCGTGTTTATCATCAAGCATTCCATCGATGCCGATTTCCGCAGCTTTATGGCGGGCGTCGCGCGCCATGCCGAGGTCGCCTACGTCTATCAGGAGCTTGACAAGCTGCCTTCCGGATTTTCCGTGCCGGAGGGGCGTACAAAGCCGTGGGGGACCGGTCACGCCGTCCTGTGCGCAAAGGACGAGATCGACGGCCCGTTTGCCGTTATCAACGGCGATGATTTCTACGGCGCGGATTCGTTCCGCGTTCTGGCGGATTTTCTGAACATGCCGCATGGGGAGAACGAGTCTGCAATGGTCGGCTTCCGCCTGTGCAACGCCATGACCGATAAGGGCTATGTTGCCCGCGGCGTCTGCGAGACGGAAAACGGCTATCTCACCGGCGTGACGGAGCGCACGCACATCGAAAAGCGCGCGGACGGCATTGCCTATACCGAGGACGGACAGACATGGACGCCGCTTGCGGACAACACCGTGGTCTCTATGAATTTCTGGGGCTTCGGCGCGGAAATTCTAAGGGAGCTGGAAACGCGCTTCCCGCGCTTTTTGGAAGAAAATCTGAAGACCAACCCGCTGAAATGCGAGTTTTTCCTGCCCTCCGTCGCAAATGCGCAGATTCACGAGGGCCTCGGGACGGTCCGTATGCTGCATACCGACGAGACGTGGTACGGTGTGACCTACCGCGAGGACCTGCCAACGGTACAGGCTGCGGTCGCGGGACTGCACGAGGCGGGCCGCTATCCGGACGTCCTGTTTGAATGACCGCCTCAGAAAAGACGGCCGAGCCATGAACGGCCTTTTCCGGGGCTTTCGGAAAGGAGTACATTATGATCGAAAACCTGAATCGTCAGGGCTTTGCACCGTTTGGGAAGATACTGCGCGACAGTCTGCCAAACCGTGGCTTCCCGCAGAACGACGATTGGATCGAAGCGGTGTCCTATCGCTCCTCGGACGATCAGGCCTATTATCGCCGTTATGATAAGGATATCTATTTGGACTTCGACCTCGGCATGACGGTGCTCGCCGTTCGGCGCGACGGACGCTCCGACTGCTTTTATCTGGACAAGCCGGTCTGCCTGTCCGCCGGGACGGATTTTGCCGTGATCCCCTATCAGAACGAGTGCTCCTTCCGCATCAGTGTGCCGAAGGATGCCGAGGAGACGCACTGCGAGGCGCTCAACGCGTTGGAGAACCTGAAGATCGGCGACCGTCTGCATCTCGGGGAGATCTACACGCTCTTTTACCGCGAGGAGGAAAGCGGGTTTCTCTTCAAGGGGGAGCGGCATCCGATGTATGAGCTGACCTATGTCGACCGTGGGCAGCTCTACTGTGTGGTCGACGGCAACAGCTTTTCGCTTCGGCAGGGACAGCTGATGATCTTCGGGCCTGACCAGTGGCACATGCAGCACACGGACATGGACAATTCCGTCCGCTTCCTTACCGTTGCTTTCGACCTGACCGCAGAGATGGAGCTGCGGCTTGCCGACCGCGTATTTGAGATGTCCTCGGAGGAGGCAATCTATCTCAAGCAGATCATCCGCGAGACGGATACGAACGATCTGCTCAGCGGGGATTTTATCCGAAGCAACCTTAAATTGCTGCTTCTCTCCATTCTGCGCGACGCGGGCGGACGCAAAAAACGGCTGAAAACGCCGTTGGCAATCCACAACGAAAACCTGATCGTCAGCCGAACGCTGCAATATATTGCGGATCATGTCTATGACAAGCTTTCCGTGGAGATCGTATCGCATGAGGCGGGTGTGAGCGCATCGCATCTTACGGCGCTGTTCCGCCGACAGATGAAGATATCGCCCGGCGAATATATCCGCCGTGTCAAGCTGGAGGAGAGCAAGAATTTGATCCGCGAGGGCAAAATGAACTTTTCTCAGATTGCCGCCGCGCTGCAATATTCTACCATCCATCATTTCTCCCGGCAGTTTAAGGATAACTTCGGGATGTCGCCCTCCGAGTACGCCAAGTCGCTGCAGATCACGGACGTGGGATAAACAAAAGAGCTGCCTGTTCGACGGTTGAACAGGCAGCTTTTACTTGGTTTATTCGGCGTTAATGCCGGATGCGTTCTCGTCCGGCACGGCGGTATCCTGCGCGTCGTCGGAAACGGCGGTGTCCTGCGCATCGTCGGGAACGGATTCCTTCCCGCGCGGAAAAAGAAGCTGGAAGGCGCTGACGGCCATGGACAGCAGCAGCGCGGCGTTAATCAGGCTCTGGTCCGCCCGTCCCTGCACCAGCATGTCGGCGGCGGTCATGCTACAAAAAACAACGGCCAGCAGCGACCAGAACAGCGTGATACGGCGCTTCCCGCGATCGAAGCAGAAGCCGGCAAGCTGGAACATCGCCAGCATTGTGCAGATCGCCGCAAGGAGCTGGAGACAGTAGTCGTGGATGGAGGGGTCGGTGTTCCATGCCTGAAAGCACACGATCAGCCGCACGACCAGATAAATGCTCGCCGCCATATACAGCAGCGCGGAGGGCTTGCGGTCCAGAATGCGCAGGACGGCAAACAGTCCGATGCATACGGCCGACAGCATACCCAGCGGGGGCAGCAGCGTTGTGAGTACCTGCGTGACGGCGAGAGTCTGCGCGGCATAGGCAGGCTGGGGGTCCGCCCCGCGAAGCCAGAGAAGCAGATTGCCCGCGACCAGCGCAATGGCGCTGAGAAGCTGCAAAGCATTCGGCAGGAACGCGGCGGTAAAGAAGCGCGAGCAGGAGGTATACTTCCGAAGCGGAAGCAGCAGCGCGATCAGCACGGCGACCAGCATCACCGACAGGATCAGAAGCACGATATGCAGCCGACTGCCTGCCGCGAGGCTCCCGTCCGGCTGAATTTCATAGAGAAGCTGACTTCTGCGTATAAAAAACCCCGCGACGGAAAGAGCCAAGGTAACGATGACGGCAAACCACTGCGGGTGAAATAGCTTTTTCATGCGAACGACCTCCGTTCATTATCTACCATTATAACACAGCCGTGCCGCAAATTACAGGGGCATCGCAAAAAAATTTTGCCTGTGCAGGGGACTTGACCGCGACGGGACGGATGCGATATAATAAACAACACGCGATCCTGCGTTGAATGCGATCGCCGAATCGCGCGAAACCATTAAAACCGCTTTTTGATCCGGAGGCGTCGTACATGGATGTAATGCATACAGATGCGCAATATGTTGCGCATACCTATAACCGCTTCCCGCTTGAGGTCGTCGGCGGCAGCGGCTCGATCGTACTCGGTGCGGACGGACGGGAATATATCGATCTCGGCGGCGGTATCGCCGTGAATCTTTTCGGCCTGCACGATGAGCCGTGGATAGAGGCCGTGACCGCGCAGCTTGACCGCTTTGCCCACTGCTCAAACCTGTATTATGCGGCGCCGGTCGCGGAGCTGGCGCGTCTTTTGTGCGAGCGCACGGGCATGGCGAAGGTCTTCTTCTCCAATTCCGGCGCGGAGGCCAACGAGTGCGCCGTCAAGGCGGCGCGGAAATGGGCGGCAGAGAACAAGGGTGAGCAATTCTACCATATCATTACGCTGAAAAACAGCTTTCACGGACGGACGATCGCAACCCTTTCCGCGACGGGGCAGGATTGCTTCCATAAGGATTACCGCCCGCTCCTTCCGGGCTTTCTCCATGTCGAGGTCGGCGACCGCGCCGGCTTGGAGCGGCTGGTGCGGGAGTACCCCTGTGCCGCGCTGATGTTTGAATGCGTACGGGGCGAGGGCGGCGTTATGCCCATCGGACAGGAGTTTGCCGATACGCTGCGCGAGGTCGCGCAGAAGAACGACCTCCTCCTGATCTGCGACGAGGTACAGCTCGGCAACGGGCGCAGCGGGTATCTCTACGGCTACGAGGCATACGGCCTGCACCCTGATCTCGTCACCACGGCAAAGGGCATCGGCGGCGGCCTTCCGCTGGGCGCGACGCTGTTTTCCGAGAAGGTCGCGGACGTTTTTCATCCCGGCGACCACGGCTCGACCTTCGGCGGAAATCCCGTCGCCTGTGCAGGCGGCGTCAGCATTCTGCGCAGGCTTGACGAAGCGCTGCTGCGCGGCGTTCGGGAGCGGTCGGAATACGTTTTTCGTGAGCTGAGCGGCGCGCCGGGCATTCGGGCCGTTACGGGAATGGGCCTGATGATCGGCCTGCTGACGGAAAGACCCGCCCGCGCATTTGCGGAGGCCGCGCTTGCAAAGGGCGTTCTGGTCACGACCGCAAAGGATCGGGTGCGTCTGCTGCCCGCGCTGAATATCCCCATTGAGCAATTAAAAACCGCTGTGCAGCTTCTGAAGGACTGTGCGGCAGAATAAAGGAGAAAGCAATATGAATCTGAAAGGCAAAAACTTTTTAACGCTGCTGGACTTCACGCCCGAGGAGATCACCGGTCTGCTGGATCTCGCCGCCGAACTGAAGGCGAAGAAAAAGGCCGGTATCGCGCATGACGACTACAAGGGCAAGAGCATCGCACTGATTTTTGAAAAGACCTCCACCCGCACCCGCTGCTCGTTCGAGGTGGCGGCCTATGACCTCGGAATGCACGTCACTTATCTCGACCCGACCGGCTCTCAGATCGGCAAGAAGGAATCCATCGCCGATACCGCGCGGGTCCTCGGGCGTCTCTATGACGGCATCGAGTATCGCGGCTTCGGTCAGAGCATCGTCGAGGAGCTGGCCAAATATGCGGGTGTTCCCGTCTGGAACGGCCTGACCAACGAATATCATCCCACGCAGATCCTTGCGGATATGCTGACGATCCGCGAGCATTTCGGCTCTCTCAGGGGCAGAAAGCTCGTGTTCATGGGCGACTGCCGCTATAACATGGCAAATTCCCTGATGATCGGCTGCGCAAAGCTCGGCCTGCACTTTGTCGCCTGCGGCCCCGAGGGCTATTTCCCCAACGCCGAGCTGATCGCCCGCTGCGAGGAAATCGCCGCGCAGACAGGCGCGACGCTGGCCTTTGAGACAGATCCGATGAAGGCCACCGAGGGCGCCGACGTGATCTACACCGACGTGTGGGTCTCCATGGGCGAACCGATGGAGGCGTGGGAGGAGCGCATCAACAAGATGCTGCCCTATCAGGTCACCGCAAAGCTGATGCGCAACGCGGGAGAACATGCCGTATTTATGCACTGCCTGCCCGCTTTCCATGATCTCAATACCGGCATCGGCCGTCAGATCGGCGAAAAGTTCAAGCTTGACGCGCTGGAGGTCACGGACGAGGTCTTTGAAAGCAAGCAGTCCATTGTCTTTGACGAAGCGGAAAATCGGATGCACACCATCAAGGCCGTCCTTGCCGCCACATTGTGATACGAAATTAATACTGATTCTTGATTAAAAGATTTAATCAAGAATCCCGTGTGCTACGCACACTCGCATCGTGCGAAAGCACGCTGCGCCGTCTCATGCAGAATCTGACGCGCCCTTGGCGCTATAAAAAGCTTTTCAAGCTTTTTAACAGATTCTAGTATAAGATCAGTATAATACAGAGAATCACGGCGTTCTGCCGAACCAAAAAGCTCCTCGATCCACCAAAGATCGGGGAGCTTCCGTTTATGCAACGCGGGCCTATGAAGAAAGGCGTTCGGTCAAGCCGTTGCCTCAACGCGGCTGCGGATGTACGCCGGTACGTCCTGACGGGGAATTTGCAGAACGACGGACAGCTCGTCATGGATGAGCTTTTCCGCTTCGTGCAGGAGCTGCTCGTCGTTTGAGCGCAGATGCTTTCCGGCTGCTTCCAGCTCCTGCCTGCGCAGATACAGCAGACGGATCAGACGCACGATCTGAGCGCTGTCGTTTGCGGTCAGCAGCCTGCCGTATTCCTGACGGCGCTCGTTGGCATCGTCGATCCATCGGAGGGGCAGCTCGGCGGCATCCTGCAGGATCGTGTCGATCTCGGCGATCGAATGAAGTCTCCGCATCCGCGCCAGCAGGCACGGATTGTCAAGCGGAACATAAACGGTCGCGCTCTCGCGGAATATCGGCTTGAGAACATAGTACTGTCCGCGTCGGCCGCTGATCTTCATTTCACACAGCTCCGCGACCCGGCATACGCCTTCCGTGCCGTAGGAGACCAATTCGTCGATCTGATACATTTTGCTCCGTCCCTCCGTTATTTTTTTCTCATGATGCCGTGAAGCGAAAAGCATTCGGCATCAGTATTGATATTATACCACATTTTTCCAAGAATTGTCATAGGCAAAATCAACAAAATCATATTATTCTTTACTTTGTGCAACTTTTTTGACGTGATTTTACGCCCGGTGGGCACATGGGCGCGTCATTGACGCATTACGAATTTGGAGGAAAGGAAAACCGCGAGAACTTGCCGGCCGATAGACCGCATGGGAAGAAGGCCCGCGCTGTTGACAAATATGTACGGCGGTTGTATAATGAATGATATATAATGCACGATATATTAATACCGCTTTGAGAACGGGCGGGGACGAAAGGATGCGCGGCGATGGCTCCGAAGAATAAGTTTACAAAAGAAGAAATGGTCGAGGCTGCTTTGCGGGTCGTGCGGGCGAAGGGTGCCGAGGGCCTGACCGCGAAAACGATGGCCGACGCGCTCGGCGTCTCTACACAGCCGATCTTTACGGGCTTTGGATCGATGGAGGGGGTCAGGCGGGAGGTCTGTGCCGCCGCACTGCGTGTGTACGACGGCTACGCAAACGCGGGCCTGCAAGAGAAAATCCCCTTTTTCGGCGTGGGGAGGCAGTATATTCGATTTGCGCGGGAGGAGCCGGAGCTTTACCGACTTTTGTTTTTGACGCAGGCACAGGAGAAAAATCACAGCACAATGCGGTCGATGCGGCATCTGCAGGAGCTTGTTCGGCCGACGCTGATGAGCATTTACGGTATTTCTGCCGAAGAGGCGGACTTCTATTTCCGCGATCTGTGGCTTGTGGTGCATAGTCTGTCTACGCTGATCGTGACCGGCGACTGCCCATACTCCGAGCGGGAGATCGGACAGATTTTGACCGGCTTCAGCGTCAGTATTTACAAATCGCTCAGGGAGATCCCCGGATTTGCGGCAGGCGCCTTTGACCGCGATGCGGTCTTTCGGGCGCTGGTCGACGCGTGAGCGGCCGGGAGAACAAACAAGCTGCGGCTTGATTCAGGGAGAATGAGTTATGGAGATCAGGCGTTTAGAGCAAGAGGCTTACGCGGGGAAAAAATTTACCGCCCGCTACAAAACGAACGGTTATTATGATATTTGCGCATCTCAGCAGGGCTTTCAGATAAAATACATACCTTTCCGGACCTCCGTCGAGCGGTCGTTTGACGACGTGTTCTTCGGCGAGTGGCTGGAGGCACCGATTGCGTTCGGTGCGTTCGAAGATGAGCGCTTGGTCGGATATGTCGAGGGTGCCTTGGAAGCATGGAACAATCGTTTTCGGATCAGCAATATCTGCGTGTTCGACGAGGCGGCGCGCGGCAGCGGGGTCGGGACCGCGCTGATGAAGGCGATAGAAAAAGCGGCAGCTTCTACCGGGGCGCGGATGGTCGTGCTGGAAACGCAGTCGTGCAATGAGAACGCGATCGCGTTTTACAGAAGGCACGGCTTCGAGATGATCGGATTCGACCTGTATGCTTACTCCAATGCCGACCCGGAACGGCATGAGATCAGGGTCGAAATGGGAAAGCGGCTCGACAGATCGCTGACGGCAGAGATCGGCTCTCCCATGATCCCGGAGGAGACCTATGCCAAGATCGTCAACGGCAATGTGTAAAATTAAGGAGTATCTGTACAGCATGAAAAATATCGTAGTATATGTCCACGGAAAGGGCGGGTCGGCAGAGGAAGCCGAGCATTACAGGACACTGTTCCCGGAAGATGAGGTGATCGGTTTTGATTACCGCGCAGGGACCCCGTGGGAGGCCAAGGAGGAGTTTCCGGAATTTTTCGCCGCACTGCGAAGACGCTGCGACAGCCTCACGCTGATCGCGAACAGCATCGGCGCGTTTTTCTCGCTGTCCGCGCTGAATGAAGCCATGGTTGACAGAGCCTGCTTTATTTCGCCCGTTGTGGATATGGAAAAACTGATCGGCAATATGATGACGTGGGCGAATGTGACCGAGCGGGAGCTTGCGGAGCGATCGGAGATTCCCACGACGTTCGGCGAAACACTCTCTTGGCGCTATCTGTGCTATGTGCGGGAGCATCCGATCTCCTGGCGCATTCCCAGCCGTATTTTGTACGGGGAGCGGGACGAACTGACCGATTCGGAGACGATATCCGCCTTTGCAAAGAGAATCGGCGCGGAGTTGACCGTCATGCCGGGCGGCGAGCATTGGTTCCATACGGAGGAGCAGATGCGTTTTTTGGACGATTGGGTGAGAAAAATAAACGATGAAGCTTGAAACAAAGCGCCTTTTTCTGCGGGAAATGACACCGGAGGATTATGACGCGCTGTATGCCGTGCTTGCCGATTCCGACATCATGCGGCACTACCCGTATACCTTCGACGAGGCCCGCGTTAAAAACTGGATCAACAAAAATACGGAGCGATACCGCGTGTTCGGCTTCGGCCTGTGGGCGGTCTGCCTGCGATCTACGGCTGAAATGATCGGCGACTGCGGGCTGACCATGCAGAACATAAACGGCACGATCCTGCCCGAGATCGGCTACCACATTGCCAAGGCGCATCAGCGGCAGGGCTATGCGTCGGAGGCGGCGCAGGCCGTCCGCGACTGGACATTTTCGCATACGCCGTTCGGCATGGCGTATTCTTATATGAAAAAAGAAAACATCCCGTCCGCAGCAGTCGCCGTCGCAAACGAGATGCGGCTGCTTGACGTCTTCACCGACAGCGAGGGCGAACAGACGGCCGTATACGGGATCAGCCGCGCAGAATGGACCGCCCGAGGCGTGGAGGACGGATGCCTGACGGCTTTCCCGGCAAAGCACAAAAAGAAGCTGGCTGCGCTGTGGTACTTGGCGGGGAAGCTCGAAGCCGACCGCCAATACACGGAGCAGGAGATCAACGACCTGCTGGACGAATGGACGCTTTTTCACGATCCCGCGACGCTTCGACGGGAGCTGTACAATAAGCAGCTTTTGGATCGGACGGCGGACTGCCGCCGTTATTGGAGAGCGGAAACGCTCCCGCCGCTCGATGCGTTTATCGAGAGCCGTATTTGAATCGGCTTCACGGGCGCGGTCGGAAATCGGCGGGGTCGCGGGGGATGAGCGCGGAGCGCCGCGTGTAAAAGTATTTCGCAGAGGCTATTGACAAAGCGCCTTATCTCACTGCGAGATCACGGGATCGAATATGATAAGCCGGACGCCGAGACGCAGAGCTGAACCTGATGAAAAACAGGTTTGCTCTGCGTTATTTTTATGAATGCCGATCGACACGGCGCGGCCGAAAAGGAGACAGAAATGAAAGAAACCTTTGTAAGACTGCTTTTCACTGCCTGCGGCCTGATGCTGCTTGCAGGGTGCATTTTTGCCCTCATGAAATGGTGGCTCTGCGCGGTGCTGCTGGGCGTCGGAGCGCTTGGCTGCCTGAGCGGGGCGATCGGCATGAAAAACCGAAAGGATGCGTGAGGCACGGCGCACTTCGGAGATAACCGCGCGGAAAAGCTGCCCGCATACGGCCTCGAGGTCGGCGGAAAGTGCAGACGGCATTTGTCAAAGCAAGTCCGTTCGGAGCGGGATTGCCCGCGCCGAACAGAAAATATAATTTTGAGATCAAAGAGGAGGATCAGAATGAAATCACTTAACACTATTCAAAAGCTTTCTAAGCTCGGAAGCGTACTCAGTAAGATCGCGTTCGTCCTTGCCCTTGTCGGCTGCGGCGGCATCGTCTGCTTGCTCAGCTTCGGCTTCGGCAGCGGACACGTCATTAAGCTCGGGAGCGTGACGCTGCATGGACTGATCGGCGACAGGTACGACATGGAAAGCCTTGCTGCAGTGCTTCCCGGCTGGCTGATCGTCTGCGCCGGAGAAGCGGTCGTGGCAAAATTCGCGGAGCTTTACTTCAAGCATGAGCGGAACGCGGGAACGCCGTTCACCCTCGCCGGAGCGAAGGAGCTGCTGCGGCTCGGCATCCTGACGATTGCCGTTCCCGGCGCCTGTGCGCTCGTCGGCAGCATTGCCGAGGAGATCGTCGCCGGTTTTATGGACATTTCCACGCCTGCGGCCATGGACCTGTATTTCGACAACGCGGCGAGCATCGCGCTGGGCGTTATGTTTATCCTCGGCGCTCTGCTCTGCCGTTACGGCGCGGAGCTTGCTTCAGAGAAGGAGGCCTGAGCACAATCATGGAGCATTCGTTTATTACGCCCGACGGGCATCAAGGCTTCAAGGCGAAAAAGCTGTTTGACGAGATGGGGAAAATTCGTTGGGGAGCCATCGCCTATATTGAGAAGAACGGCGGCGGCCCGAAAAACAACCATACGCACAGCGACGACCATATTTTTATCGTTGTCGACGGCGAGGTCAGAATCGTTTCCGGCAGCAGAGAGATTGTGGCGAGAAAGGACCAAGCCGTGTTTGTCGACGGCATGATGCCGCACTCCATCTGGAACAACGGCGATAAGACCGCCGTTGTGGTCAAAATTTCTACGGAACGGGCAGGATCGGACGCCAGCGAGACGGAAAAATAGCGTGAGAGAGGATTGAAACTGTTCGTAACGCGGCATGTTAATCTGCGTTGCTTGCGGCAACGGCTTCGGTTCGTATATAATATGGACAGCGACCGAAAGAAAGGAAGTTGTCCCGATGCTGAATGAAAACATAAAAGCCTTCAGAAAGTCGAAAGGGCTTTCGCAGGAGGAGCTTGCCGTCAGGCTGAATGTTGTGCGGCAGACCGTCTCCAAATGGGAGCAGGGCCTGTCCGTTCCCGATTCGGATATGCTCATCTCCATCTCGGAGGCGCTTGAAACGCCTGTGAGCACGCTGCTCGGAGAGACTGTAGCCGAATCGAGACCGGATGATCTGAAAAAGCTCTCCGAAAAGCTGGAGGTTATCAACCTACAGCTTGCAAGGAGGAAAGCCGCGAGAAGAAACGCGCTGCATTGGCTGTTTATCGCGCTGTGCGCGGGCACGGCCGCAGTTTTTGCCGCGCTGCTGGTTTGTAAGAGTCCCTACCTTGCTTGGAACTATGCCGACCCGGAGACTGCCGTTTTCGGCGCGGCTTTTCATGCCTTTGAATACCTGTTTGTGCGGCTGGCCCCTCTGATTGTTGCCGGTTCGGTCGTCGGGATCGTGCTGACAAGGAAAAAACGGTAAGCGCCATCGACTTTTGCATTTTGCGCTTGCTCCGCCCCGGTATGCTCACGGCAGTTCGTGAGCATACCGGGGCGCTTGGGGGCGTTTTCGCCGGAATATCCTAGGAGGCGGCAGCGCGGCCGATGCCTCCAATGCTGCTTCATATGAGAGCAATATTGCTGCGGGAGGACTTTTTTGAAAAATATGAAAATAGGGCTTGCTTTTTTGCTTGGTGCTTGGTATAATTATCTGGCGCTTGAGAGAAATCTCGGTTTTGGATATGGGCCTTTAGCTCAGTTGGTTAGAGCATCCGGCTCATAACCGGACGGTCCCGGGTTCGAGTCCCCGAAGGCCCACCATTTTATTTTTAATATAGGGGTATAGCTCAATTGGTAGAGCGGCGGTCTCCAAAACCGTAGGCTCAGGGTTCAAGTCCTTGTGCCCCTGCCAAGAATGAGGCTTCACAGCAGACGCTGCGAAGCCTCATTTCTTTTCGGTTAAAAGCGGACCGCCGCAAGAAACGCCGGGGTCGGGGTTATTCTCGGCACCGGCGTTTTTTGCAGTGCCCGAGTCGATGCGCGGGGAAGCCGCATGTGCATACACAAAAGAGAATCCTCCGAAAACGCTGCGTTTTCGGAGGATTGGTGACCCGCTGGAGATTCGAACTCCAGACCCATTGCTTAAAAGGCAATTGCTCTGCCTGCTGAGCTAGCGGGTCGTACGTCATAAAACCTCATGCATGTGTGCTGCGCCACGAAAAAGTGCAAATGCCGGTGCATGAAGCTTTTGTGCATCATTTCCGGATGCCCCGCAGGGACGAGGAAACGGCACATTTCTTATTTTGCTATGCTTTTGCATAGCAAAAAATAAAAATCGGAGCAAAGCGGACTTTGCTCCGACTTGGCTGGGATGGCAGGACTCGAACCTACGGATGCCAGAGTCAAAGTCTGGTGCCTTACCACTTGGCGACATCCCAATGTGGCAGCCCCGAATAAAGGGATTGGGGGGAAATGGGGTGAGTGAAGGGACTCGAACCCTCGGTCTTCAGAGCCACAATCTGACGCGTTAACCAACTACGCTACACCCACCATATTTCGTTCCCATGCAAAAACGCTTTTGTGGCGCGTCTTTGCCGTGCGGCGGACCGCACAATGCCGATGCTTTGCCGTCATCAGGTATTTCAAGGCGTACCGCAAAGCATCAGCCAATCACCGACGCTGACGCAGGTGGTACGCCAGAAGTTTGCAAGGGAAAAGATGCCGGTGACATTTTTTCCCGCCGCAAAGTCCCTTCCTGAGAGAAGGAGCCATAAGGCGAACTTCGATCAGGGCGTACCGCAAAGCATCAGCCAATCACCGACGCTGACGCAGGTGGTACGCCAGAAGGGACTCGAACCCCCCACCTACTGCTTAGAAGGCAGTTGCTCTATCCGGATGAGCTACTGGCGCGTATGGAGCGAGTGATGGGAATCGAACCCACGCCCACAGCTTGGAAGGCTGTTGTACTAGCCGTTATACTACACCCGCAACTTTGCGTTCAGCATCAGCTATAGGATATTACCATAATCTCCAACGGTTGTCAAGTCCTATTTTTTCCATTTCGGCAAAAGGACGAAAATCAGCCGATGATCCGCCGTCTCCGCGTCAGCTTCTGCGTGACCTTGTTCAGATTTCGGACCATGATATCGCCGGTAATGCGGAAGGGACGCTGTGCGGAGAGAACATTCAGCCGTGCGATCTCCTGATAGATATGCGGAAGATCATCCTTTCCGTTGGCAAACAGCTTGGCAAAAAGCTCCTTGGCGTAGTCATAGCCCTGCGCGATCATATATTCCACGCTGTCGGGCTTGAAGAACACCGAGGTGGCGATAATCTTGTCGTCGGGGAAGGTGATCTTTACCACGCGGCGGTCAAATTCCCGATTCTCAAATATGTAGTTTTCACTGTCGAAGTAGACGCAGATCACATAGTCCGGCTTGTGCTGGACCAGAGGAAGCATGGGAATATTGTCGATCATTGCGCCGTCGAAGAATTTATCCTGCCCCAATACGACCGCGCGGTTATACAGCGGCATACAGACGCTGGCACGGAGATAGTCGACATACTGCGTCTGCGGCTGCTTGGACAGCTCCACATAGGACAGATGATTTTTGGAAAAATTGTAAAGCGAGAGATACAGCTCCGATTGCAGCGCATCGGAGGGACTGTAAAGATTGGCGATGGACGATTGCAGGAAGGTGCTGCGAAGCATGGAGGTGATAACGCGGCGGCTGCCGTCCATGGCGGAAAGCTTCCAAAGCTCGGTGGCAAAGTCCAGCTTTCCCGTGTGGAAAGCGTATGCGTTCAGAACGCCGATCGAGGAAGCGCTGGTCAGATCAATCTCGGCGGGCGACAGATATTCCGACAGCGCCTTCAGCACGCCGATCTGATAGGCCCCCTTGGCCATGCCGCCGGACAGGACAAGTCCGATTTTTGCCATATCAAAGCTCCTTCCCGCAGGGGATCGCTCGCCCGCCGCACAAGTATTATAGGCAGATAAAAACGGTTTGTCAACGACAGAATCCGACAAATCGGTATCGTCTGCGGCACGAAAAACAGCGCACGACCGCCTTTTGCCCTTTTCAAATCCCGTCGGTTCTGGTATACTGGCTATGACAGACAGACATCGGACATGCGAAAGGAGGCGCACCATGAAAAAAATACCGAAGCAGCTCCATCTCGGGCTTCGCACGGTCAAGACCGCGCTGGCGGTCATGCTTTCCGTTCTGCTGATCCGCTGCTTTGCCACGGAACCGCTTTCCGTATTCTATGCGGCGTTCGGCGCGCTGATCGCGCTGGAAACAACGTTTTCCAAATCGCTGATGCAGGGCCTGACGCAGCTGATCGGCGTGATCTGCGGCACGGTGATCGGCTATATCGCGGTGCTGCTGTTTCCGGAGACGACACCGGCGTGGCTGGTCGGGCTTGGCGTGCTGCTGCTGATCCTGCTGCTCAATTCCTTTCGGCTGTCCTTTACGGCGTCGCTTGCCTGCATCATTTTTCTTTCCGCCTGCCTGACGCCGACGGACAACATCCTGCGCGACTCGCTGTTCCGTCTGCGCGATACCGCCGTGGGGATCGCGGTCGCGCTTGCGGTCAATATCACCATTCGGCCGTATAACAACAAGCGCCATATCTTATCGCTGCTGGCGCAGCTTCGCGGGCTGGTCCCGGCCGCGCTGGAGAGCGTCGTGGTTTACGAGCGGTTCCCGGAGATCCAGCCGTTTCAGGAGCTTCTGCGCCATATCGACCGAGAGCTTGTGCTGTATCATTCCCAGCGCTTTTTCCACCGCAGGCACGACGATGAGGCGCGGCTGTGCGGCTGCGGTCAGCTTGCACAGCGCATGGTGCAGGAGCTTGAGGTGATCTGCGGCATGGATTCGCTGGGCGACCTTGCTACGGAAAACGCCGCGAAAATGCAGGAGCTGGGACTGTCGCTCCCGGAGGCGGGCGTGATCGGTAGAAAATGCAGCCGCCACGACACGATCGTGATGAATTATCATCTGGAAAAGCTGCTTGCCGCGTACAGCTATCTGGGTGAGCTGATGGAATGATAAGGCAGCACCGCATAATTCAGCGAGAGCATTCGGCGAGAGATTTTTTGTCGGGCCAAGGTTTGAAAAGCGCAGGAATACTCTGTGTATTTCAAACTTTTCAAACCGCTGGATCGGCGAAAAATATCCGGCGAAGGCGGAAGGTGCAATTATGCGGTGTTGCCATAAGAAAATCGGTGATAAATGCGGTCCCCTTCGGCATAGTGTGTGCCGGAGGGGATCGTTTTGAATTATACCGAGCTTGCCCTGCGGCGCGCCGGGGCGACCGATCTGGAAGACTTTCAGCGGCGCGTGGGGCTGTATCCGTCCGGCCGGGAGGACATTCTGACGATGCAGCGCCTCAGTCCGTACCTTCTCGGGTATGAGCGCTACATGATCAAACCCGGCGATACCTTTTACCGGATCGCGCGGCAGTACGACACGACGGTGAACGCGATCGAAACGGCAAATCCGAACGCCGACCCGACGCGCCTCCGAGCGGGACAGTACCTGATCGTGCCGTTCGGTTTTCCGGTCGTGCCGACGGATCTTCCGTTTACCTCAGAGCTGCTGCAGATCTGCATACAGGGCCTGCTGGCGCGATATCCGTTCCTGACGGAGCAGGGGATCGCGACGACGGCCTACGGGCGGAGCGTCCGCTTGCTGAAGCTCGGCACGGGGATGCACTCCGTGCTGTACAATGCAAGCCACCATGCAAACGAATGGATCACGACGCCCGTGCTGATGAAATTCTTGGAGGACTACGCGCGGGCGATCTCCGAAAACGGCGAGATCTTCGGAGAAAACGCGCGGCGGCTGTTTCGGCGCACACAGCTCTACCTTGTGCCGATGGTCAATCCGGACGGCGTCGATCTTGTGACCGGCGCGATCGAGCCGGGGAGCACACAGTATGAGGTCGCCCAGCTCATCGGCGCGTATTATCCCTTTATCCCGTTCCCGAGCGGCTGGAAGGCGAATTTGGAGGGCGTCGACCTGAATCTGAATTATCCGGCCGGCTGGGAACAGGCGCGGGAAAACAAATTCGCGCTCGGTTTTGTCGGGCCTGCACCGCGCGACTATGTGGGCGATGCGCCGCTGGACCAGCCGGAGAGCGCGGCGATGGCGCGGCTGACGCGGCGGGTCGCCCCGCGGCTGACACTGTCCTACCATTCGCAGGGCGAGGTGATCTACTGGAAATTCATGGATCTCGAGCCGGAAAACGCGCGGGAGATCGGCGAGGAATTTGCCCGCGTGAGCGGCTATACGCTGGAGGATACGCCGTTCGCCTCGGGCTTTGCGGGCTATAAGGATTGGTTTATTCAGGACTTTGACCGACCGGGCTATACGATCGAGGTGGGACACGGCGAAAACCCGCTGCCGCCGGAGCAGTTCGACGAAATATATGCCAAAAATCTGGGGATCCTGACGCTGGGCCTGACGCTGTAGGAGAAGGAGCGTGCCGCAGTTCCGAAAATTGCCGCAGTTCGACGTTTTTTGACCGAAGAGGGCGCTATCCTCTTGCAATTTCTGTGGTTTTGAATATAATAAAATAGACTGACCGCCGTTTCGGATCAACGGCTCAGGACGACCGGACGTCCGCATTCGTCTGCGTGTCGGACGGAGAGCCGAGTCGATCGGTCGGGGGGGGCCTCCGCGCACCGCGCGGAACGTGCCCGAATAAAGACAAAAGGAGAAACACTATGAACGCAACGGAAGTAAAGGCAAAGATCAAGGATATGCTCTGCGAGCGCCTCGGCATTGAGCCGGAGGGACTGGAATATGACACCGTCCTGTTCGGTGAGGGCATCGGACTGGATTCCATCGATTCTTTGGAGATCATCTCTGCGATCGACGAGGAATACGGCGTTTCCATGACCGGCGCGGACAAGGAAAACTTCCGCAATATCGACGCGCTTGCCGCGTATGTTTGCAGCCACGTCTGATTCTTCCTATGACGCAGGATAAAAACAGATGCGTAATCACGGGGCTGGGTGTCGTCAGCGCCATCGGCCGTTCTCTCCCGGAGTGCTGGCAGAGCATTCTGGCGTCTAAGAGCGGGATCGGCCGCACGGCCACCGTGAACACGGAGAATTGCTATACGGATTATTCCGCCGAGATTGCGGACTTCCCCGAGAACGGGGAGGACCGCACCGTCGCGCTGTGTCTGAGCGCGGTCAGAGAAGCGCTTTCCGACGCCACCGTAGAGGATTTTAACGGCGATCGGCGGGCGAGCGTAATCATGGGGAGCTGCGTGGGCGGCGGCAAGAGCATTGAAAAGTATTATACCGAAGAGAAAAGCCGCGAGAACGTCCTTAATATGCCGATCTCCGCGCTTGCCAATCATGCCGCCGCGCTCTGCCATGCGGGCGGAACGGTCACAAATATCGCCAACGCCTGCGCCGCCGGTACGATCAGCATTGCCTATGCCTGCGATCTGATCCGCGCGGGCAGGGCGGATATCGTCGTCGCGGGCGGCGCGGATGCGTTTTCGCCGGTGCCGTATGCGGGCTTCCTGTCGCTCCATGCGCTTGAGGACGGCCCCTGCTCGCCCTTTAACCGTTCGCACGGCATTACGCTGGGCGAGGGCGCGGGCGCGCTGATTGTAGAATCCTATGAGCATGCGAAGGCACGCGGCGCGAAAATTTATTGCGAGGTGCTCGGCGCGGGCGTCAGCAGCGACGCTTTTCATATCACCGCGCCGCGGCCGGACGGTGCAGGGCAGATCGCTGCGATCCGCGCCGCCATCGCAGATTCCGGCCTGAACGCCGCCGATATCGACTATATCAACGCGCACGGCACCGGAACGGCCAAAAACGACGAGGCGGAGTTTCTCTCTTTGCATACGATCTTTGATCCCGTACACGGCACACCGGGTGTCAGCTCTACCAAGGCGATGACCGGACACTGCCTCGGTGCGGCGGGCGCGATCGAGGCGGTGTTTACCGTCAAGGCGCTGACGGAGAATTGCATGCCGCCGACGCTCGGCTATCGGCAGGAGGACATGGAGCTTTTGGTACAAAGAGCCGGGGAGATGGATTTCTGCCCGAATGTGCCCGTTTCCAAAGAGCTTACGAATGTCATGAGCAATTCCTTTGCCTTCGGCGGGAACAACGCAAGCATCGTGTTCGGCAAGCAGCGGGAGAATGCTCCGTCCGTCTCCGGGAAAAAGGAGATCGTGCTCACCGGCATGGGCCTTGTGACGCCGCTGGGCAGCGGGAAAACGCGCTACATAGAAGCCTGTAAGGCCGAGGAGCGCATCTGCACGGGAAGCGCCGCTTCTCATGTCGGTGCGGAGGAGTTGGGCAGCGTAGGGCTGAAAATGGCGTTTTACCGCAAGCTGGATCATTTCAGCCAGCTTCAGGCCGTTTCCGGTCTGGCTGCGCTGCACGACAGCGGCCTGACGGTCGACGAAGGCAACGCCGAGCGTATCGGCATCGCCGTCGGTACCTCGGAGGGAGCGCTCGGCCCGAGCTGTGATTTTCAGAAAATGATCGCCGAAAAGGGCAACGCGGCGGGCAGCGCCTTTAAATTCCCCAACACGGTCTACAACGCCGCAGGCGGCTATCTTTCCATCTGCGCGGGTATCCGCGGCTACAGCGTTACCGTGACCAACGGCGCACAGTCGGGACTGCAAAGCGCGGTATATGCCGTAAACGTGCTGCAAAGCGGCCGCGCGGACGCAATGCTGGTCTCCGGCAGCGACGAAAACAACGAAATCCTCTCGGAGCTTTACGGTACGCTCGGCCTCGTTGCAGACGAGGCTGTGAAGCCCTATTCCGAAGGCTCCGGCTTCCCGCTCTCCGACGGCAGCGTCACGCTCGTGCTGGAATCGCGGGAAAACGCCGCCGCGAGAAACGCGGAGGTCTACTGCCGCGTCTGCGGCTGCGGCACGGCGCACGACAGCGTTCCCTTCGGTACGCTGACCGGCTCTGCCGAGGCGCTTCGCGCGGCGATAGACGAGGCGCTGCGTGACGGCGGTCTGAAGCCGGAAGAGATCGACGCCGTGATCGGCTTTGCCAACGGCTGCAAGGCCGTGGACACGATCGAGACGGAGACGATCTCGGCGATGTTCGGCAGCATCCCCGTGCTTTCTGTCAAGGAGCGCGTGGGCGAGGGCCGCGCCGCGGCCGCTGCGTTGGGGCTTGCCCATGCCGCGCTGTTGCTGCACGGCGATCTGAGCGCGGAGGCCGACGCCTACCGCCGCGTTGACGGCAAGCTGTGCAAGTGCGCCGTCGAGGCGGACGGGCTGGGCCGCATCCTTGTGATCTCCTACGGCTCCGGCGGCTCGTATACCGCCGTGATCCTTGCACGCTGAGGAGGCAATATGAAAGCTGCATTAGTGACCGGGGCTTCCCGGGGGATCGGCCGCGCCTGTGCGCTGCGGCTGGCAAGAGACGGCTACGCCGTCGCGGTAAACTATGCGCACAATGCGTCCGAGGCGGAGGAGGTCCTGCGGCTGATCGAGGCCGAGGGCGGCCGAGGAATGCTGTGTCAGGCCGACGTGTCCGACCCGAACGCCGTAAAGACTATGATGCGCGAGGTCGTCAAGAGCTTCGGACAGCTCGATCTGCTGGTGAACAACGCCGGGATCGTCCGCGACGAATATCTGCTGATGGTGCAGGAAAAAACGCTCGACGACTGCATGGACCTGAATGTCAAGGGCTATATCTACTGCGCACAGCAGGCGGTCTTGAAGATGTTCCGCCGCAAGTGCGGCGCCGTCGTCAATATTTCGTCCGTCAGCGGGACCTTTGCCCTGCCCGGGCAGAGCGTCTACAGCGCGACGAAGGGCGCGGTCAACGCCCTGACGCGGACGATGGCGAAGGAGCTTGCGCCCTACGGCATCCGCGTCAACGCCGTTGCACCCGGCTTTATCGAGACGGATATGCTTCAGTCGCTTCCGCAGGAAAAGAAGGAAGAATATCTGAACGCGATCCCCATGCACCGTCTGGGCACGGCCGAGGAGGTCGCAGGACTGGTCTCGCTGCTGGCGTCGGACGCCTGCTCCTATATGACCGGACAAATTCTGACGCTGGACGGAGGACTGTCCCTATGATGAATATTTACGAGGTCGACCGCCGCCTGAAGCAGCGGCCGCCGTTTCAGATGATCGAGCGCATATCGGAGTATGAGGCGGGCGAACGTGCCGTAGGGCACAAGACCGTTTCGATCAACGATCCGTGGTTTGCCGGACATTTTCCGGGAACGCCCATCCTTCCCGGTGTACTGATCGCGGAGAGCTGTGCACAGCTCTGCTCTCTGACCGTGGATGCTTCGGAAACGGAGGAGGACAAGCTGTATGTGCTTTTGAAGCTGGACGGCTTTAAATTCCTGAAGCCCGTGCTCCCCGGAGACACGATGGATATTACCGTGACAAAAAAAAGCCGCGGCGGGCCGCTCATCAGCTTTGACGCGGTCGTGACCGTCGCGGGCGAGTGCCGCGCGAAGGGCACGCTGTCCTTTACCGCGCTGGAAAGAAAAACGCTCGACGGCGGCGCGGAGGCGTAGTATGGGAAAGCTTGCATTTTTGTTTGCGGGGCAGGGAAGTCAGCGCGTCGGCATGGGCATGGACTTAGAGGCGGAGAATGCCGCTGCCAAGGCCGTCTATGCCATGGGCGAGGCGATCCGTCCCGGCGTGAAGGCGATGTGCTTTTCCGGCGATCCGGGCGAGCTGATGAAGACCGAAAATACGCAGCCCTGCCTGTTCCTGACCGATCTGGCCATTGCCGAAGCACTGCGGCAGGAGGGGATCGTACCGGACGCGGCCGCGGGATTCTCCCTCGGAGAGCTGCCTGCCGCCGCATTTGCGGGGATGCTCTCGGCGGAGGACGCGTTTCGCCTGACGCTGCTGCGCGGCGAGACGATGGCCAAGCTGTCCGAGCGGCACCCCGGCGGCATGGTCGCGGCGCTCAAGCTGGACGCGGAAACGGTCGAACGGCTCTGCGCCGAATTTTCCGCCGTCTGGCCCGTGAATTATAACTGCCCCGGGCAGATCGTCTGTGCGGGCGATACCGACCTGCTCGGACCGTTCTGTGCGGCGGTCAAGGAGGCGGGCGGCCGCGCGGTCAGGCTTCCCGTCGGCAGCGCGTTCCACACGCCCTATATGCTGGAGGCGGCGGGGATCCTGCGCGGCTTTTTGGCGGAGCACCCGCTGCAAACGCCCCGAATCCCCGTCTATGCCAACCGAACCGCTCTGCCCTATCCCGACGACGCGGCTGCCCGCGCCGAAACGCTCTGTATGCAGGCCGCGTCTCCCGTTTTATGGGAAAGAACGCTCCGAAATCTCGAAAACGACGGTGTCGATACCTTTGTCGAGGTCGGCGCAGGCTCGGCCCTGACGGGCTTCGTCCGCCGCACGCTTCCCGATGCGCGCGCCTTTACGGTCAATGACGCCGCTTCTCTGCGGCAGACGGTGCGGGAATTGACGGTCTGTGCGGTGTAAGATGGGTGAGCCGGCTATGATGAAAAAACCGACGCGTGTTCTGCTCCTCAACGGCAGCCCCAGAAAGGAGCACAGCAGCACCCTGACCGTCGCCGAGGCCTTCACGGCGGGACTCTGCGAGGCGACCGGAGCGGCAACGGAAACGGTCGCGATCGCCTCCCTGCACATTACGCCGTGCCGGGGCTGCTTTTCCTGCTGGAGCCGAACGGAAGGCTCCTGCATCATTCAGAACGACGACGCCGCGGAAATGAAGCGGAAGCTGCTCGATGCCGATGTGGTGATCGCAAGCTTCCCGCTCTACTTTTTCGGGATGCCCGGGCAGGTCAAGGTATTTGTCGACCGTATGCTGTCGATGCTGCAAACCTACCGGGGACACGAGGTCCCGCCTGCCTGCCGTCCGGCGCACGCCCCGCGCTATGACCGACCGGAACAGAGGTTCGTTTTGATCTCCGGCTGTGCCTATACCGAGTCGGACCGAGTATTCGATGCGCTGCTTGCGCAGCTTGATCTGATCTTCGGCAGGGGGCGCTATACCGCCGTGACCTGTCCGCAGCTTATGACCCTTGTGGAAATGGGCGGCGGCAGACTGGCACGGCGGCTTGCCCGCTTTACCGAGGCAGGAAAAGAATTTGCGGCGCAGGGCCGTCTGACGGAGGAAACGCTGTGCGGCCTGACGAAGCCGCCGTTTTCGCCGGAGGTCTACCGAACGATCTTGGAACGGGTCTGGCAGCGGCGCACGGAGCACTGGGAGGAATTTTTATGATCTGTTTGGCAGTCGATCTGCTCGGCGCGGACCGCCCCGAGGCGGAGCTTTGCCGCGGCGCTGCGGCGGCTCTGCGCAGACGCGGAGATCTGTTTCTGTATCTTTTCGGCCACAGCGAAACGATCAACGGCATCCTCGGAGAAATACCCGCATGCGCGGGCCGCTATGAGGCTGTGGACGCGCCCGACGCGATCACCAATCTGGACGACCCGATGCAGTCCTATCTGCGGCGCGACGCGTCACTCGTCAAGGCGTTTCGCCTTTGCAGAGAGCGGCCGGAGGTCGCGGGCGTCGTTACCTGCGGCGCGACCGGCGCGATCCTTGTGTGTGCGATCATGCTTTTGGACAAGATTCGCGGAATGCGCCCCGTATTGCTCAGTCAGTTGAAGACTGCGCACGGCGAGCCGCTCTGCCTGCTCGACTGCGGCGCGTATACCGAATGCCGCCCGGAGCATTTTGTCAGCTTTGCCCGCGTCGGCAGTGCGTATATGCGGGCGCTCGGCTGTGAAGCGCCGCGCACCGCGCTGCTCTCGAACGGCGTCGAGGAGACGAAGGGCAGCGAAACGGTCAAAGCGGCGACGGAGCTGCTTCGGCAGACCAAGCTCAATTTTATCGGCAGCGTCGAGGCAAACCGTGCGCTTTCGGGCGATACGGATGTGATCGTCTGCGACGGCTTTCAGGGGAATATTCTGCTGAAGGCCATCGAGGGAACGGCAAAGGCCGTCTTGGATGAGCTGACGCAGCGTCTGCCGCAAAAAAACGGCGAGACAGAATGCCTGCTCACCGAAATTCGGAAGAAATACGACTATAACACGCAGGGCGGCGCACTGCTGCTGGGTGTCAAGCCGCTGGTCATGAAGGGACACGGCGCTGCGACCGGGGAGACGATCGAGAATCTGATCCTCCGCGCCTGTGAGCTGGGAGAAAACCGACTTACCGAACGCTTTGAGGCTTGCTTCCGACAGGAAAAGCGCTGACTCTGCGCCGAACGAAATATAGCGAAAAGGCCGGGGAATATTTCCCGGCCTTTCTTTTGGCGTTATGCATTTACGTTATGCTTTTACGTTGTGTTTTGTTGCGTACGCTCAGTGCTCGAGCAGAAGCTCCGCGATCTGAACGGCGTTGGTAGCGGCGCCTTTGCGCACCTGATCGCCGCAGCACCACAGACACAGTCCGTTCTCGTCGGTCAGATCCGGACGGATGCGGCCGACAAAGACAAGGTCCTGATCGGAGGTGTCCAGCGGCATGGGATACTCGTGACGGGCAAGGTCATCGACCAGCTTGCAGCCGGGCGCGGCGGCAATGGCCTGCCGTGCTTCCTCGACAGAGATATGCCGATCAAAATGCAGCGAAACGGAAATGGAGTGACTGCGCACCACGGGCACGCGGACGCAGGTGCACGAAACGCGAAGCTCCGGCAGATGCATGATCTTGCGCCCCTCATTCTGCATTTTCATTTCCTCGCTGGTATAGCCCTCGAACTGTTCGCCGCCGATCTGCGGGATCAGGTTATAGGCGATCTGGTGCGAAAAGACCTTGTGCTCGGCGGGCTTCCCGCTGCGCAGCGCTTCGATCTGCGCGGCAAGCTCCAACGGGCCGCCCGCGCCTGCGCCCGACACGGCCTGATACGTCGACGCGGTCATCGTGCGGATCGGGGAGAGCGCGTTCAGCGCGTTCACCGCCGTGACGGTGATGATCGTTGAGCAATTCGGGTTGGAAATAATGCCGTGATGCGAGTCTGCGTCCCCGGGATTGATCTCCGGAACGATCAGCGGCACATCCGGGTCCATGCGGAAGGCCGACGAATTGTCGACAAAAACGGCGCCCGCCTTGACGATCGCGGGAGCAAAACGCTTGGCAATGTCGTTTTCTGCCGCGCCGAGCACGATGTCCATGCCCTCAAAGGCGGCGTCACATGCCTCCTTGATCTCGATCGCCTTGCCGTTCCACTCTAAAAAGCTGCCCGCGCTTCGGGCGCTGGCCAGCAGATGCAGCTCGGAGATGGGGAAATTCCGCTCGGCAAGAATCTTCATCATTTCTCTGCCGACGGCGCCCGTCGCGCCGAGGATCGCAACTTTGTACTGCTTCATAATTTTCACCTCATTACAGCGTTTCCGAAACGGCGCGGTCCTGCCCGCCGTTCGGGATCATTTTACAAACGCGTCGTAGAGCACGCGGATGGTCGCGGCGTAGTCCTTGTTGTCCACGCCGACGAGAATGTTCAGCTCATCCGGCCCCTGCGAGATCATGCGGATATTGATGCCCTGCTGCCCCAGCGCCGCGAAGATCTTGCCCGACGTGCCCGCGCGGAAGGCCATTTTGCGGCCGACGGCGGCGACAATGGAGATGTTGTCGGTGATCTTGATGCTGTCCGGACTGACGCTCTTGCGCAGATCGTCGGTGACGGAATAGAGATGCGGCGTCAGCTTCTCCGTCGGGACGACCAGCGAGATGCAGTCAATGCCCGTCGGGGTATAGCAGATCGGGACGGTGTTTTTTTCAAAGACCTCGACGATCGCGCGCAGCGTTCCGACTGCCCCGGCCATGCCCTTTTTGGAGATGGTAACGATGGAAAAGTCCTTCTTGCCGGCGATGCCGGTGATGAAGCGCTGATTGTTCGGCGCGTCGCGAAATTCCTCGGAAACCAGCGTGCCGGGATGGTCCGGCTCGTTGGTGTTGCGGATGTTCAGAGGTATGTTCTTTTCCCGCACGGGAAAAACGGTCATTTCATGTAGGACCTGCGCGCCGCTGTAGGAGAGCTGGCGCAGCTCGCTGTAGGTGGCGCGGTCGATGGTCTTGGGATGATCGACGATGCGCGGATCGGCCATCAGAATGCCGGAAACGTCCGTCCAGTTTTCATATACGTCGGCGTCCAGCGCGGCTGCCGCCAATGCGCCCGTGATATCCGAGCCGCCGCGGGTCAGCGTGCGAATTTTGCCGTCGGGCATCAGACCGTAGAAGCCGGGGATGACCGCGCAGGAATCGCCCACCAGCGCAGACAGCGCGGCATAGGACTTTTCCTGATCGACCGTTCCGTCGTAGCGGAAGAACAGCCAGCGCGTCGCGTCGATAAAGGGAAAGCCCAAAAATTCCGCCATCAGCAGCGCGGAAAAATATTCGCCGCGCGAAACCAGCTCTTCGCGGGAAATGCCGTTCTTCATTTGCTCGGTAAGCGCGGCAAATTCCTTTTCCAGATCGGTTTTCAGTCCCAGCTCGTCGCGGATGGCAAAATAACGCTGCCGGACCATCTCAAAAATGCTGTCGTAGGACACGCCGTATTGCAGATGCGCGTAGCACAGATACAGCAGGTCGGTGATCTTGTTGTCGCCGTCGAAGCGTTTGCCGGCGGCGGACACGACCACCACCCTCCGGGACGGGTCGCTGCGGACGATATCCCGAATCTTGCGGTATTGGCCGGCGTCTGCCATCGACGTCCCGCCGAATTTCAAAACTTTTAACATATTTTCTCCTTAAAATATCGCGGTTTTCCGCTGCGCACGGTCCGATTCGACCGATCAGCGCAGCGAGGCGATAAAGCAGCCGGAGTCTGCGGCCTTGCGCTCCCGTGCCCATGCATGTATCTCGCTGACAGACACAGCCTTAGTTATTATACCGCAATCCAGCAATTTGTCAACGCGCGATTGCAGCCATTTGTCCATCCCGTTGGTGCGGACATAGTACTGCCGCTCGACGGAGCTGTTGTCGACAAAGCTCGGCTCCAGCCGATCGGTGTAAAAACCGCGCAGGCCGCGGCTGACGTCCACACAGTCCTGCAATACATTATATGCCGTGGGGTACCGACCTGCTCCCTGGCCGTAAAAGCTCTGCTTGCCGATGCGCCGTCCCGTCAGAGAAATGATATTGTTGTTGGACGGAATGGCGGATTCTGGCATGGCGGCGGTCATCAGCGTCGGCTCAATGTAGGCGACTACGCCGTTTTCCAGTCGGCGGGAGGCCGCGAACAGCTTACATACGCGCTGCATTCTGCGGAAAGCGGCGATGTCGCGGTCGGTAATGCTCTCGATACCGAACACGTCGACTTCATTTTCATCAATGACGCGGCCGTAGGCGATGTTCGACGAGATCACCAGCTTGCGGCGGATGTCTGCGCCGCTGATGTCCGCCGACGGGTCGCGCTCGGCGTAGCCCAGACGCTGTGCCTCGGCCAAGGCGTCGGAAAAGCTGCCGCCGGAGCTGTGCATGGTGTCGAGAATAAAATTCGTCGTGCCGTTCATGATGCCGCTGATGCGGACGATCGGCTCGGAATGCAGCGTGCGCTCCAGCGCCGTCAGCCACGGGATGCCGCCGCCTGCCGCCGCCGTGCACCGCAGCGCGGCGCCGTTTGCCTGCGCCAGCTCTACCAGCTCGCGGTAGTGCGCCGCAATGAGGAGCTTGTTGGCGGTAATGACGTTTTTGCCCGCCTTCAGCGCGGCGGTGACCCATTCATAGGCCGGGTGCAGTCCGCCGATGACCTCGATCACGGTGTCAACGCTGTCGTCGGCTAAGATCTGCTCGATATTGTCTGCCACGGGGCAGGTGATGCCGTCAAACAGCGTCAGACTCATTACATACGCAAGCTCCATGTCGCTGCGCTCGGTAACGTAGTCATAAACACCGCGCCCGACTGTCCCCAGTCCCAGCAGCGCGATCCGCATCGGCCGACATTTCTGTTCCATAATATTACCTTCCTCTGCAAGCAAGTGTCCGCGCCAGAAAAACACTTGCATTTTTCTGAAAAACAGTATATCATAGTGTGTGAAAAAACGCAAGAATTAGTTTTGAATGTGCCGAAAAACATCCGAAAGCCTTGCCGCGGCGCATTTTTTGCCGCCTCGGAGGAGAAAAAGAGACGGAAATCCCGGCTCCGCGCGGCTTCCGGGTGCGGAAAAAGAGCGAACTCGTGCCGCACATGAAACCGTTGGCGCAGGACCGGACGCAATGCGTTATAATTAAGGAGATGCACATGAACTATCAGAGTACCCGAAATGCGGCGGTCACCGCCGACTCGACGCAGGCAGTTTTGCAGGGCCTTGCCCCCGACGGCGGACTGTATGTTGCGTCGCAGCCCGTTCGGATCGACCGGGAGACGATACTGAAAATGGACGCGCAGGGGATGGCCGAGGCGATCCTGTCCGCGCTCCTGCCGGATTTCAAGGATATGCACGAGCTTGTGCGGCGCGCCTACGCCGGAAAATTCGAGACGGACGAACTGACGCCGCTGGTGCCGGTCGGTGATCGCTATGTGCTGGAGCTGTTTCGCGGGCCGACCTCGGCGTTTAAGGACGTGGCGCTTTCGATGCTTCCGCAGCTTATCACCGCCGCGCGGCGGCAGGAGGGGATCGACGACGAGATCCTGATCCTGACGGCGACCTCCGGCGACACCGGCAAGGCGGCGCTGGCGGGCTTCCGCGACGTGCCCGGTACGCGCATCATCGTCTTCTATCCCGCCGACGGCGTTTCGCGGGTGCAGGAGGCGCAGATGGTGACGCAGGAGGGCGAGAATGTCTGTGTCTGCGCGGTCAAGGGAAATTTCGACGACACCCAGACGGGCGTAAAGGCGATCTTTGCGGCCGGTGCGCCGAAAAACTGCGGTGTGCGCCTGTCGTCGGCCAATTCCATCAATATCGGCCGCCTTGCGCCGCAGGTGGTCTACTATTTTAAGGCCTACGCCGATCTGCTTCGGCGCGGGCGCATCAAGGACGGCGACCGCGTGGATTACGTCGTGCCGACGGGAAATTTCGGAGATATTCTTGCGGGGTATCTGGCTAAGGGCATGGGACTGCCCGTCGGAAAGCTCGTCTGCGCGTCCAATGCCAACGACGTGCTTACCGATTTCCTGCGCACGGGCACCTACGACCGCCGCCGCCCGTTTTACAAGACGCTTTCGCCGTCGATGGACATTCTTGTTTCCAGCAATCTGGAGCGGCTGCTGTATCTGCTCTGCGGCGATCCCGAAGAGGTGGCCGGATACATGCGCCGCCTGAGCACCGACGGCGTTTATACCGTCTCTCCCGCGCTGCTTGAGCGGCTCCATGCCGAATTTGCATGGGGCTGCTGCGACGACGCGCAGACCAAGCGGACCATCGGCCGCGTCTGGCGCGAGCACGGTTACCTGATGGACACGCATACCGCTGTGGCTTGGAGCGTCGCGGAGCAGTATCAGACCGACGCGCCCGTCGTGGTGCTCTCGACGGCTTCGCCCTATAAATTCCCGGCGGCTGTGCTGTCGGCACTGGGGGAGGATGCCTCGGGCGACGAATTTGCCGTGATGGCACGGCTGTCGGCGCTGACGGGCGTACCGATCCCTCCCGCGCTGGCCGCTCTGCCGCAGAAGCCGCGCCGTCATTTCGACTGCATTGCGCGGGAGGAGATGCAGCGCTTTGTTGAAGAAAGGATCGCATCATGGAAAAAGTAACTCTGCGCGTACCGGCGACTTCGGCGAACCTCGGCCCGGGCTTTGATTCGTTCGGTTGTGCGTTTTCGCTTTACAATACTTATACATTTGAAATCATCTCCGGCGGTTTGGAGATCGACGGCTGTCCCGAGGAGTTCCGCAATCGCGACAATCTCTCCGTTGTCGCCTATCGCTATGCAATGGACGCGCTCGGCCTGCCCATGGAGCCGCTTGCGCTGCATATCGACGCGCAGATCCCCGTCTGCCGGGGCCTCGGCTCCAGCTCCGCCATGATCATCGGCGGCGTGATGGCGGCGAATGCGCTGCACGGAAATCCGTTTTCCCGCGAGGAAATGCTGCGCCTGTGCACGGTCGTCGAGGGGCACCCGGATAACCTTGCGCCCGCGCTCTACGGCGGCATGACGGCAAGCCTGATGCGCGAGGGACGGCCCGTGACCGCGCGTTTCCCGCTTTCGGAGCGTCTGCGCTTCTTCGCACTGGTGCCGCCCTTCCATCTGAGCACCGAGCTTGCCCGTTCCGTCTTGCCGCAGCGGGTCCCGTTTGCCGACGCGGTGTTCAACGTTTCGCATGCGGCGCTGCTGCTCCGCGCGCTGGAAACGGCCGATACCGAAATGATTGCGCTTGCTCTGGACGACCGCCTTCATCAGCCCTACCGAAAGGGCCTGATCGAGGGCTACGATCTTGCCGAGCAGACGGCGCGGTCGTGCGGAGCGACGGCCTTCTGCATTTCCGGTGCGGGACCGACCTGCCTCTGCATCGCGGATAACGATGCTGTGGGCGATCGTCTGCGCGCGGCGCTGCCCGAGGCCTGTCCGGACTGGGAGGTCCTCGCGCTGACGGTCGATACCGAGGGCGCGAAGCTGATCGGAGGGAACGATGCGGTTTTATAAGTATTGCGGCGCGGGAAACGACTTCGTGCTGGTGGAGAATTTTGACGGCGCGCTTGCGTCTGCGCACTATTCGGAGCTGGCCCGCCGCCTGTGCGACCGGCATTTTTCCGTCGGAGCCGACGGCCTGATGATCTTGGAGCCGCCGACCGACGGCGGAGACTGCAAGCTGGCTTTTTTCAATAACGACGGCTCGTCCGCCGAGATGTGCGGCAACGGCGCGCGCTGTGTCTGCCGCCATTGCTTTGATCGCGGCCTCTCCGGCGCGGAGCAGCGCATCGAGACTGCAGCGGGGCTTGTGACGGGGCGGCGTGTCTCCGAGGAGAATTACCGCATCCGCCTGAACGACCCGTCAGCCTTCCGTCCGCTTCCGCGCGGACTGACACCTTCGGCGGGGAGCACGGCGGGAGAGAAAGCGGCAGCCTCCGTATTCCGACCGCTGGAATACATGGAGCTGGGTGAAAACGGCATTCCGCACGGGGTGGTTCTTGTCGATATGAGCGAAGATCGAGCAATTTTGCGCGACTTTGCCCGAGAACTGCGGCGGCATCCGGCCTTTCCAAAGGGAATGAACGTAAACCTGTGCGCCGTGACGGCCGAAAATACCGTCCGTCTGCTGACCTATGAGCGCGGCGTGGAGGATTTTACGCTGGCCTGCGGCACGGGCAACGGCGCGGCGGTCTGCGCGCTCTCCCGCGCGGGCTTGGTCAGCGGCCGGGCGACGCGTGTCGTCAACGACGGCGGCATCATGACGGTCGACGTCACACCGGAGGGCCTGTACCTGACGGGACCGGCACTGCGGACCTTTGTCGGTGAGCTGCCGGAGCGCGGCGGTTAGGAAACGGGCAGAGCGGCGGGCCATCTACGGGACGGGAACGGTCGGAAAACGGCGAGATCAGCCGTATTTTCGCCGTCGGACCCGCCGGACACCCGGCGCGTCCATGATTTTTTATGAAATCACGGAAAAAAGCAAAAAACTGCTTGACTTTTCCAAAAATCTGCATATAATAAGTTATGCGCTTCGGCACAAAACGGTTTAGGGGATTTGTGTAACGGTAGCACACCGGACTCTGACTCCGTTTGCGGGGGTTCGAATCCCTCATCCCCTGCCATCAAGAGGGTACGAAAAAGATGTACCCCGCAAAAAGCCCGATTTTATCGGGCTTTTTTGCTGCCTAAATGCCGTTTTTCAGAGCGTCAAAATCGTAGATGTAAAATCGGCTTTTTCCCTTTGAAGATAGATACGAACCCAAGTAACAACAGAATACAGGACAAGAACGGCAGATAGTCACAAGCACTATCTGCCGATTTTTGTTGCCCTCGGAGCCAATCGTTTTGAAAAGAAACGGTTGGCTCTTTTTTATTTCACAGAAAAGGAGTAAGACAATGATCTTTTCAGATTCACCCCAGCAAAGAGCATTAGAACGGATGATGACAGCCGTCCCAAGATTCCTTCCCCAAGGAGGCGGCATAATGGTGCTTCACCGTTTTGAGTACACGGCAGAAATGTGCGACTGCAGGTACTGCCCATATTACCGCGGAAAAAGAAAATGCACAGCCGATAGCTGTCCCTGCATCGAGGAACGAATCCTTGCCGGATCAGCAAGTAGATCCGAGGTCATGTCCGAAACCATGAAGGACATCCGCAACGCCGCCTTTCGCAGACGGCTCAATCAATTCATCAGAGAAAGTGAGGAACTACCTATGAACTTCAGAGATGAAAAACACCGCTTGGCTTTTGACGAGGCCGTCCGGAAACTCAACAAGAAAAACTTCGCTTTGCTGGCGGCGATCTACCTGCTGACTGCCGAGCACAAGCTCTGGATGCAGATCAGAAAGTTCGTGGAGCGCAACGAGATCAAGTTCGAGAGCTTCAAGCCGAAGGGCAGCACCGAGAACGGATATACCCTCCTCTGCTGCGCCAAGGATCTCTATCTCGGGACAAAGCACATCACGATCAGCGACCTTGCAGACACCGAACTCGTAGCGCCCAAGATGTTCGCTCTGATCTGCAACGCTATGGCGATCTGCAGATTCGGTTTGGACGCCATTCAATATAAGGAAAGGAACGCTCAGAAATGATCAAAATAAGAATCAGAAACGCAGATCACGAGATCGATATTTGCTTCCCGATCAGCGAGAGTGAGCTATTCGCAAAGCTCGGCGAAATCCACGCTGTCGAAGGCAGGGACGCCGCACAGTCAGCCTATGTAACGGAGGTCTACTGGCCGGAGGAATTCTCCAAGTAGATCAGTGGTTAGTTGCTTGAGATTCTCAGTTTCGGACTTTGACATGGCAACGTAATACCATAATCTCTTATATTGCGAAAACGTGGGCAACAGAATATACTTGATTTATAATCTGCATCTGGCTTGATAATCAGATACAGATTTGTTTTTTTGGAAATTTCGCTAACTATCTTACTTAAAATTCCTTTTTTTCAACTATCACATAGCAAAATGGTATTGCCATTATGTCGAAAAATGGTATAATAATAATTGACTTGGAAAGACTGCTGAGTCGCATATTATTACAGTAAAAGGAGCTCGTCGTATGGCAGATAAAACAACCAGTAATTTTAATTTTGTTTCGGATGTTGAAGCCGTATTGGATTTTATAACAGATGATAAATATATTGACGAATTGCTAGATGCTATTTACCCCTCGACAGGTAGTGTAGAGGACGCGATAGTTGCGTATCTTTCAAAGTGCTCCTTTCCTTCCGAAGTGCGAAATGCAGGTGAAGTTATTTCTGCTCTTTCTGAGAGCGGGGACAACTGTTGTTACTTTCTTGTGCGTCTTTACGACATATTGAAGAGAACTATCGCCCCCGATAAAAACGAAGACTTACTGATTCGACTTAACCGCGCATTGTTTTGGAAAATGTATGGTATATCAGTAAAGAAATGCTTGGGAGTTGGATACGCAAAAATGCAAATTCCCAATCAAGACTATCTCAATATCATCCCTAACGGCATAAACTTATGTCAAAAGAATGCGCACTTGGAGACGCTTCAAGTTTTTAATACAGATGTTCAGAAGTATTCTTTCAAGCGCACGCCTGATTTGAAATATTATCTTCCTCCTATCCGCTCTCGGAATAAGTCGCCAAAAACAAAGAAAAAGAATATCCGTAGAGTTGAAAGACGCGCTAAACGAATCATACAGTTATATGGATTAAAACAAAAAGGAGGCATGTTTAATAATGGTCGGCATCTAGTCCCGAAGCAGTTTGCAGATGGAATAATCAAATTGTGTATAAACACGAAGTGAGATTAGTACTTCTCTCAGCGAACAGATCACAGATCATATCTTGATAATATTATTCTATCAGTAAACCCGGTGATAAAAATAAGCCAAAACGTATCTTTTTGACTTCAAATTTACGGATGACTAATTGCCTATGGCAATCAAAAATGTTGGGTTATCTTTTTTGGTGCAACGCGCCATGTTGTGCAACCAAAAAGAAATTTTTCTTTGTTGAGAGGACTTGAACTACCGACCCCAACGTTTCGAGGCGGCTTTTGGAGGATTTTTTCTTCCAAAAGCCGCTTTTTTCGTTTTCTAAGAAAAATATTTTCGAGTATGTCTTCCTAAGGAAAGGACGACTCTACTGCCCACGAAAAGAGGTTTGCCCTACATTTTGGGGCAATCCTCTCTAACAGAATAAAGAATGAATTGGGCTGATCTCTTGGAACACATCCTTGAGGGCAGTCCTTTCATTATTTGCGCAGAAAGGAATGGTATCTATGATCAAAATCAGAATCAGAAACGCGGGTCACGAGATCGATGTTCGTTTCCCGATCAGCGAGAGCGAACTGTTCGCAAAGCTCGGTGAAATCCACGCTGTCGAAGGCAGGGACACCGCGCAGTCAGCCTATGTGTCGGAGGTTTACTGGCCGGAGGAATTCTCGACTCTGAAAAACTGGTACGTCAATTTGGATGAGCTGAACTATCTCGCCAGAAGAATGGAGAGCTTTGACACCCTCGAATATGACCAATTCCTCATTGGCATCTCCAAGCTGGACAGCAAGGAAGTGAAGGATCTCATCAATCTGACCTTTAATCTGAACCACTTCACGCTGTGCCAAGATGTCAGCAGCTACGGAAAGATCGGCAGAGCGTATGTGTTAAACACGGAAGGCTCCGTCCCCGCCTATGATGAAGATGATCCGAAATACGCCGCAATCGGCAAAGAGCTTATCAATCGAGGTCTGGCGCAGATCACTGCAAAAGGGCTGCTCATCTACAATCCCCTTGAGAAGTTGACCGAGGTGTACGATGGACAGACCTTCCCCGAGTATTACTACCAAAGCACCCTTGCCAGTGCGGAGGTCAGCTACAACGACCGCACCGAGCTGCTCCTGCTCCCCGGCGAAGAACTTGCAATCAAAAAGGCTCTTGCAAGACTCGGTGCTCCGTCTGACCAAGATTGTGAAATCAAATTCTGCCTCAATAACGGAGATTATGACGCTTGGAAAGAACGTATCGAAGGAATCATTCGCAGTGAAGGACTATATGCGGCAAACAAGATGCTCCACTCGCTGGATACCGGCGATATGGATTGGAACAAGTTGACTGCCGCTGTTGAGCTTGCCGATGTAAAGAGTGCCGCCAACATTGCCGCCGTCGCAGAACATCTCGAAGAGTTTGGATTTCTCCCCGATGCAAAGGATGAGTCCGACATCGGGCACTTCCTTGTGGATAACGTGGATGAGTACGGAATGAACATCGAGATGGAGGAATACTTCGACTTCTCCGGCTTTGGAGAGTATTTCGCCGAGGAACACGACGGTCAGCTTGTGAATGGCGGCTTCGTGTATTTCGACAGCGACAGATCTTTGGATGAGTTTCTCGAGGAACTCGAGTCCGAGGACGAGGGCATGGACATGGGAGGAATGTGAGCATGAAGATCAACGCAATCATTGAAAGCAAGGACGGCGGCACACTCGTGCTGGACTTCCACCGGAGCATTTACGATGTGTACGAAAAGCTCCAGTCCGTAGGTATCAGACAGTCCCCACATCAGATCACCCTTTCCGATGAGGATGGTGATGACGTGCGGGTCAAGCTCTATTCCGAGGACGAGATCGGGAAGCATATGAATGGCTTCTATGTGGTCACCGGTGATTATGAAATCCCCGAGGTCTACGACGGAAAGAATAAGTCCACCGGAGAGCCGTTCCTCCAGAACGGAGAGCAGATCACTTCCGAGGTGACCTTCGTTCCCGGAGTGCCCTCCGGCAGCGTAGAGGTGCTGTTCGTCTTCGATGCGAAGCTCATTAAAACGGACACGAACATCGTTGTGTTCGAGAGCCTCTACAGCGACGGCAAGGAGCTGACAGTTCATGCCGACATCGAAGATGAAGATCAGACTGTGACCGTTTATGTCCCCGAGATTAAAACCACGGCTTCTATCGACGGTAAGAAGGAGATCACGACTGCCGGTAAGGTAAAGATAGCCGTTGCCATACTCACCGACAAGAAATTACGCAAAGCGGTGCTTGGTATTGTACTCGGCATTATTATCATCGTCATAATGCCTGCGGTTGCCGTTATCGCTCTTTTTAACGGCGATATCAATATCGACACCGACAGGCTTCAGCAAATCGTGGTCGAGGAAATGTCCGATGAGGAAAAAGCCAAGCTGCAGGCGGTGGAGGATACTATGTATGCCATAGAAACGGCTATGACCGAAAAGGGATTTACGGCAGAAAAGGCAAAGGAAGCGCAGGTGCTGTATGTGCTGGCGCTTTCCGACTATGCCGAACAAACAGATTTTGTTTCCAAGCTAGCAGGCTGCTTTACGGAGGATCAGACGGACGAGCAGCTCATCGCCGCCGTCAACTCCGCCTTCGGCACGGAGCTGAAAACCGAGGACTACAGCAAGATAATGAATTCCATCCGTGCCAAGGCAATCAATGTCTCAAAGTTTGTCGATCCCGAAACAAAGAATAATGTTGACCTTGCAGAGTGGGCAAAGCAGGCTTACGCAAAGAAATGGGGCTATGTATACGGGACATACGGTGAGGTGCTGACCGAGTCCATATTGACAACCAAGATATCGCAATTCCCGGAACAGGTCGGCGATAACGAGGAATTCATTCGTCGGCATTGGCTCGGAGGCCGCACCGCCGATTGCATCGGGCTCATCAAAGGCTATGCATGGTTTAATTGTGACACGGGACAAATCGAATATCGCTCCAACGGTGTTCGGGATACCGGCTCCGACCCCATGCTCGACATGGCGACCGAGAAAGGTACGATTGATACGATGCCCGACATCCCCGGCATCGCCGTATGGATGGACGGACATATCGGCATCTATGTCGGCGGCGAGCAAACCATTCATGCTGCGAACACGGAGTTGGGTGTTATCATGACGCCCCTTGCGCAGTCAGGATGGACGCACTGGCTCAAGATTCCGTATATCTCCTATGATGAACCCATCGAGAAAGAAAACTGACATATAGTACTAAAAAAGCGGTATGGGTGCAAGCCCATACCGCAGATACATACCACGAACCTGACAGTAGAAAAAGTCACAAAGTCGTGGTATAATGTATTCAAATCAGGACGGTAAATCGGAATTTGTAAGGAACAGAAACTTTGAAGTTTACAGCGAGGTGAAAGATGTTGAATTATGTAGAATATGGAAAAGAAAACAAATATGATGATGATATATTTT
>CAKTVW010000006.1 GCA_934630495.1 uncultured Oscillospiraceae bacterium | reverse complement strand
AACCGTGAGAGCATCGACGCGATCCGCACCGCCGTATGGGAGCTTGAAAAAGCCGGATATATCCTGCGGCGGCAGGGGCGCGACGAAAAAGGCAAAATGACTGCTATCGAATACACCATCTATGAGCAGCCGCAGCCAAAGTGGCTTGTTGATGATGCTGCCGCCGAGGTAGTACGAAGGATTTATCACCTTTGCCTTGAGGGAAAAGGCCCGGAGCAGATTGCGAGGTTTCTGCAAAAAGAGCAGGTGTTCACACCTACCGCCTATTATCATTCAATCGGTTCTTCTTCCGCCAATCGTCCTATGCCGAGCGATCCGTATTTATGGAAGGACAGCACCATTGACGCCATCTTGAGTAACCGGAAATACACCGGCTGTATGGTTAATCTGAAAACAACCACTGTCAGCTACAAAGTGCACAAGCTGATACGCAAGCCGGAGGAGGAATGGAGCATCGTACCGAACGCACAGGAAGCGATCATTGACGAAAATACTTGGCTCAGAGTGCAGGAGCTGCGCAAAAATAAGCGTCGCCCGACTGCGACAGGGAAAACGAGTCTGTTTTCCGGATTGGTTTTTTGCGCAGACTGCGGTTCAAAGCTCCACTTTTGTGCGGCTAAGAGTTTGAAGGCAAATCAGGAATTTTTTCGCTGTGCCAACTACAAGTCCGGTCGAGGAGAATGCACAATTCACTATATCCGGAATGTCGTGCTGGAACAAATCGTCTCAGTGGCGGTCAGTGATCTTGCAGATTTCGTCACCTGTCACGAATCATTCTTTCTGCAAATGATTGGAAAGCAGCAATCTGCGGGGACAGATCAGAATATCCGATCTGTCAAATCGGACATTGCTGCTGAAAAACACCGTGTCGATGAAATCGACCGCCTGATTGCTAAGCTCTATGAGGATAATTTTGCGGGCAAACTGTCTGATGAGCGTTATTCCCGTATGGCTGCAAAATACGAAAAAGAGCAGGCGGAGCTACTGCAATCCGTCAGCACAAAGGAAAAAGAGCTGGCTGAACTGGAACGGGAGAGCGTGGATATTCGGCTTTTGCTGGCAGGACTCAGGGAGTACTCCAGTATAGAAACGCTCACGGCAGAAGTAGTCAATAAGATCATCAAGCGGATTGAGGTTCACAACAGTGAAATGGTGAACGGACATAAGCGGGTGGGGATTGACATCCACTTTACCGGTGTCGGGCTTGCAGGCCGCGCAGCCATAAGGAGACGCTTGCTATCGCAGAATCGCCAAGGTCGTGATCCGCCACAGAAAGAGAAAAGGCCGCAACCTCCATAACAGAGGTTGCGACCAATCTCTCATAAGAAAATACATCCTTATGAACGGATATGTATATCTTGCCAATTGTTGCAGATACCATCCTTTTTCAGCATCATCGATATCAAGTTCGTCAATCAACTTTTGCATAGAAGAAGCAGCTTTTTCATACTCACCGTCTCCAAAAAACTGCTCAGCCTGACGCTCTTTTAGAAGCCTGTCATATACAGAGGATTCTATGCAATCCTCATCAATTGTATCCATTTCAGAGGTGTAATACTCTTTCCACCCGTCATCTCGTGTTAGCATTTGCTTTATTAGTGAAACTATAACTTGTATAGATTTTTCTGTTTTGTCGTAATCCTCTTTCGCCATATCGGCAATTGCAATTCCTATTTCGATTTGCTTACGAGTTTGAGCAGAGAAGAATTTGTTTGTTGCAATACTTCTCTTTTTCTGCTGTAGATTCGGTCGTGCTTTCCGTACCCATCGGCAGGCTGTTCTCGGCGGTCGGCTCGGAAGTGTTGTCCGTTACCGTTGCCGTTATACTGCTTTCCGTACTGACCGCACCGCTTTCGGTATTGTCGTTTGATTTATCTGCGGCGCATCCCGCAAGGCCCAGCGTTATCAGTCCTGCAAGGAGGACTGCGAGCATTTTTCTTGTTCTCATTGACATCACCTCTATCTACAGGATACCGATAATCCGCGAAAAGTCCAGCACTTTTTATAAACTTCGAAAACAAGTTACATTGACTGTTCGAAAGCAGGTTCTTCATCTTCGTCGAGTTCCTCGGACTCAGTCTGCTGTTCAGCCTGCACTTGTTCCATTTTCTGCTCATAGGCATCAAGAACATACCCGTTGAGTGTTTCGCGGGATTCTTTTGTAATGGGGTGAAAGTCATCATAAAACTTCCCATCCGTACCTTTATGTCCGGGATAGAGAACTTGAAGCCCTTTTTCTCCGCCGTCATAAATTTTGATGCCGTGGACAGCAAAATGATTTCCGATGGTTACACTTGCGTTTGCCTTGATTTTGCTGTTTGCATCTGATGTTATTCTGTCGATACGCGCAGTAATAAACGGGATTTTATACTGTGTCCTTTCATTTTCCGTCGCTGCAGTTTGCTTCTGATTGTCTTTTGTGGTTTGCTTTTTCACTGTCATGATTCTTAACCTCCGTTTTTAATTTACATACTAAAAATAATGGTGCATCCTGTATCGGCGCTTACTTCTTCCGGGCTGATTTGCTCGGGTTCTTTGAAACGATCCATATATAAGTCCACCTCACTGTCAGTCAGACCTCTGAAATCTTCTTCGGTTGTTCCGCAGATAAAAAACGGTCCTGCAATTGCTCTCGGCGCATCTTCGATAAGAACCGCAGAGTGTTCACCTCTGTGATTGCTTACTCCGGAATCCTGCCTTGCGGTTATGCATCGAGCAACATCGGTAATGACAGGATCGGCGTTCATATCGATAAAATACAACCCGGTTTTGCCACCCCAACCGCCTGAGCCTGCACACTGCGTACAGGCTATTCCGTCTGTTTCGTAGACTCTTTGGCCCTGCGGTCCCGGGATAAGTTGCTTAAGATTTTTCGCATTGCCGCCGCTGAGAGGAAATACCTTTCCGGCACATCTCGGATCAAGATATCCGACAATATACAGCCGCCTTCGCTGTTGTGGGACTCCGAAGTATTTGCTGTTAAGCACCATCCATTCGAGATTATACCCCATTTCAACAAGCGCGGAGAAGATGGTATTAAGCGTCCGGCCGCTGTCATGCGATAACAGACCGAGGACATTTTCCAAGAGTAAAAATGGAGGCCGTTTTTCTGCAAGGATTTGGGCAATTTCAAAGAAGACAGTTCCTCTTGTATCTCTGAAACCGAGACGCCGTCCCGCAACCGAGAAGCTTTGGCAAGGAAATCCGCCGCAAAGCAGGTCGAAGTGGGGGAGTTCCCTTGGATTGATTGTTCGCAAATCGCCATAATTCAAACCTCCTTCTTCTCCGTAAATGGCGTTATACGCTTTTTCTGCGTTCTTATCAATTTCTGCATGACCGACGCATCTGTAATGACCTGTATTTACGAGTCCGGAATGAAAACCGCCGATACCCGAACACAAATCAATGAATGGGATTGCCATAGGACATCCGTCCTGTTTTTTTGCTTCACCTCACATTTACATAGATTGTTCATTTATAGTCTGTTCCTGAGCTTGTTCCTGTAACTCCCGGTCGATTTCTTCCTGTGTCAATCGACGGAATGAGTCTTCGCCGGGGACCAGGGCAAGCGCTCTGCCATTATCCCATTTCATTAGGAGTTGACCGATATCATCCACACTCTGAACCGTTCCGCGCATACCGCTTTCAACGGGAGAATATGGATCGTTCATATTAAGCAGCATTACTCTTGTTCCCGGGGGATATGACTGTTTATATCTCTCAGTCTGTCTGTGTAATCGTTCCCAATCATTCATCTTTCTTTACCTCCTGAATTTTGTTTTGATTTGCTGTCTACGCCGCAAACATATACACCACTCCTTTAGTTATCAGATTTATATCAACGCTCAAAATGCGCTATATACGAAAAAAGAGGTTGCGCATACAATTTATGCGCAACCTCCAAGGACACAAAAATTTAACAATTAGAAAAACGAAAAAAGGGGCAGACCTTACGAAATCAATCGTAAAATCTGCCCCTAAAACCCTATGAATTTAGTTCAAGTCCTCCCCAAAGGTCGATTTGGGGAAATGATATCTTTTGAATTCCACCTTAAAAATCGGCATGAAAAAACCCAGAAACCGTTCGGTTTTCGTTGATAAGGCAGTAAATCAATTTATCACCGCAGCTGAATCGACAATGGGAGAAGAACCGAGTTGCAAAGCCACGGACTGACAATGAAAAGTTAAAAGGACTTAGCTGTCAGGCGTAGCAATGGAAAGGAAAATCACCGAGATTAGTTCATTATGAACTTTTCTCGGTGATATTCTTATATCCGTACATTCGATTGCTGCTGTCAGCCTCGCTATAATATAGAAAAATCAAAGGAGGTCTGGCTGATGAAGCAGAAGTATTACCTTGCGCTTACAATTGAGGAATGGCGACTTATGCTCGTAGCGCTAAACACTTTCCGCAATAGGCTTATTTCAGAGAGCAGATATACCGATGCCGTGGATGAGGTGCTTATCAAGGCGGCAAATGCCAAAATCAAAAGATTCAAGATTACAGAGTGGAGGAATTGATTATGGAAAAATACATTACGGATGAACGTACGGGACTGAAATATGAGCTAATCGGCGATTATTATTTCATTGCCGGGGAGGATGAGCCGGAGCAAGAGTCTATTGGGATATGGGGACAGCGGCATCTATGCTATTTGAAGCACCACCGCAAAGTGCTTTACGCCAACTTGCTGATAAGCGGCAAATTAAACAAATACCTTGCAGACATTGACAAACAGGCTGAGAAAATGTTTGAGCGATTGGTAAAGCAAATGGCTGCAGCTGAGGGCATAACAGAGCAACTAAAAGCCGCAGATCAAATGGTGTGGGTTAGAAAAATGAACAATATAATTAATTGTGCAAAAGAGGCTGTAAATACGTCTATAATCTATGAAGAATAGTTCTCCGGAACAATATCAAATCCGACAGCAAAAAACTGCCGGATTTTTACGCATATTAGCAACTTTTCTTTACTCCATATCAAGTATTTCAATATGACCGATCAGGATATCGCTGTATTGCAGGGTATGCTTTTTCGGCAAACCGCTGCTTCGTTCTTCAATTTGAAAAATGTGCGGGTAAATGCCGGTAATCGTTACCTGCTCATTTTTCAGATTAATTTTCGGATTCTTTAACGCCACATTTATGCGAATATGCGGATCGGTTTTGTAGAGTCTCTGAAGCTTGGCTCTTATCGTATCAAGAGAGTTCATTTTCTGCCTCCATTAAATAATAAGGTAAGCCGCCCGATATGCTCAGGCGGCTTTGGGGACTTACTCGAAGTATTCGGAAACATCAGCTTTGTCGTTGTACTGCTTTCTGACATGAACTACAACAGAGCCGTCTTCCTGCTCGACGGTATCAACAATCTGATATCTCGTCTTTGCACGTTCGAGAGTCGCTTTGTAATGCTCGACTTCTTCTTTGTTGATCTGCAATGCACGGTCCTTGGTGTAACCCATTTCCGGCTTCTGTGCAAAAATCAAGGTTTGAAGAATACAAGCTGCCTTCACACGCTTCACAGCAAACACCTCCTTTTGGTACAATACATTACGGCAGAAGTATCAGACCTATAATGCGGAGAGATGTTTGAGCAAAAACAGTGACGGTGATAAGACGGCTGCCGTCGAATTATCGGCTGAAATCACTCTCGCGGTAGCTTTGCTACATATGAATATCTGGCAGAGGCACAGATGAAAGCTGAGGCAAAGGGATGAGCAAATATCGAATCAATGTGCGGTTTGATTTGGGCAAGCCAAAAGAGGCGAACGCCGCACAGTATTTACAGGTGCTTAATAAATCCCGCAACGCTTTTATTGTAACGGCGGTCTTAAATGAAATGCAGCGTCAGTCATCCACAAGTGGATTTTTATTGGAGGATATTCGGCAAGTCATACGAGAGGAATTGCAGGAGGTGTCGTTTGTTGAGGAACCTCCTGCTTTTGCGCAGGTAAAGCCGATATTGACCGAGGAGCAGCAAGCCAAAAATGAAAAGAGTGTGCTGGACGACCTTGAGATGTTCGGCTGAGCCAAAACACCGATATGTGGCTCAAATCGCAGTATTTGAAGCAGAGCCAGTGCCACTTTGGCTCAAAGACAAGATACGCCCCAAGGGGCAAGAAAGTGGTTTTCGGTATTGGGCAGCGCAGAAATATGCAGAAATCCCGGTATCTGACACCCGCTTTTCTTTATGCCCTGCGGGGTGCGTCCTACGGTATAGCAAGCAGGGACTTTGTGTGCCACAGAAGTCCCAATCACAGCCGAAGTCGGCTGGCTCTTTGGGGGCGCAGCCCCCAATCCCCCAAGGGAGAGATGTGCATGGGAAAGGATATACGAATTGCCGTAAGAGTTACGGCAATGGAAAAAGAGAAGATTCAAGCAAAAGCCCGAAAATGCGGACTGAGTACAACTGAATATGTGAAGCAAAGAGCGTTGGGGTACGAGCCGAGAGCGGTTCCGCCTGACGCTCTTTTTGTTTGTCTTGAAAAGCTGGGTGAGCTTGCGGATAAAGCGAGTTCGCCGGAGCTGGACGAGGAAATTTATACGGTACTGAAACAGATTACAGCAGAGTTCCTGCTGCCGGGAAAGGGGTGATGTGCTATGGCGGTAACCGGTTTCTGGCCCGTGTTCAAAAACTTGAAGGCCACACTGGACTACGCCGACAATCCCGACAAGACCACCGCACCGGAATATCTCGATGAGGATTTATATGCCGCCCTGCGCTACGCAGAGAACGATGACAAAACCGACCGCAAAATGTTTGTGGGCGGCATCAATTGCTCGGCGCAGAACGCCTATGCTGAGATGATCGCCGTCCAGCGGCGATTTGGTCTGCGTGGCAAGGTGGTGGGCTACCACGGTGTTCAGAGCTTTCGTGAGGGCGAGGTCACGCCGGAGCAGGCGTTTGCCATCGGCAAGGAGACAGCGCGGCGGATGTGGGGCGACCGGTATCAGGTGCTGGTCACCGTCCACTTGAACACCGACAATGTTCACTGCCACTTTTTTAACGAGTGGTATGCAGCGCAGACCAGCAAAAAAGTGCGGGCTGTGTGGGCAATGAAGGCGGCCAACGGTAAAAGAAGCAACTTCCGGGTACCATACGGCTACAAGCGTGACGAGCTTGATAAAGAAAAGTGGCTTGTTGATGAGGCTGCCGCCGAGGTAGTACGAAGGATTTACCACCTTTGTCTTGAAGGAAAAGGCCCGGAGCAGATTGCGAGGCTTCTGCAAAAGGAGAAGGTTCTTACCCCTACCGCATATTACTATTCGGTCGGTTCTTCTTCCGCCAATCGTCCTATACCGAGCGATCCGTATTTATGGAAGGACAGCACCATTGATGCCATCTTGAGCAATCGGAAATACACCGGCTGTATGGTTAATCTGAAAACGACCACCGTCAGCTATAAAGTGCACAAGCTGATACGCAAGCCGGAGGAGGAATGGAGCATCGTGCCGAACGCACAGGAAGCGATCATTGACGAAAACACTTGGCTTAGAGTACAAGAGCTGCGCAAACATAAGCGTCGCCCGACTGCGACAGGGAAAACAAGTCTGTTTTCCGGATTGGTTTTTTGTGCAGACTGCGGTTCAAAGCTCCACTTTTGTGCGGCTAAGAGTTTGAAGGCAAATCAGGAATTTTTTCGCTGTGCCAACTACAAGTCCGGTCGGGGAGAATGCACAATTCACTATATCCGGAATGTCGTGCTGGAACAAATCGTCTCAGTAGCGGTCAGTGATCTTGCAGATTTCGTCACCTGTCACGAGTCATTCTTTCTGCAAATGATCGGAAAGCAACAATCTGCGGGAAAAGATCAGAATATCCGATCTGTTAAATCGGATATCGCTGCCGAAAAGCACCGTGTCGATGAAATCGACCGACTGATTGCCAAACTCTATGAGGATAATTTCGCTGGAAAGCTATCTGATGAGCGTTATTCTCGAATGGCAGCAAAGTACGAAAAAGAGCAGGCAGAACTATTGCAATCCGTCAGCACAAAGGAAAAAGAGCTGGCCGAACTCGAACGGGAGAGCGTGGATATTCGGCTTTTGCTGGCAGGACTCAGGGAATACTCCAGTATGGAAACGCTCACGCCGGAGGTAGTCAATAAGATCATCAAGCGGATTGAGGTTCACAACAGTGAAATGGTGAACGGACATAAGCGGGTGGGAATTGACATCCACTTTACCGGTGTCGGGCTTGTAGACCTTGCAACCATAAAGGAGATGCTTGCTATCGCAGAATCGTCAAGGTCGTGATTCACCGGAGAAAGAGAAAAGGCCGCAACCTCCATAACAGAGGTTGCGACCAATCTCTCATAAGAAAATACATCCTTATGAACGGAAACCGTTGTGGTTTCTGGGTTTTCAGCCCCGATATCTTTTTCGGTGCTACTTGTTGGCGCGTTGCACCAAAAAAGATATTTGAATATATCCCAGCTTGTCCACGCGCTGATATCGTGGCATGGGTCAGTATATGGCTCAAGTTAAGGTTTTGCTACTACTGCCTATATATTTGGCACTAGTAGCAAATCAAAAGTGATCATTAATAACATTTCTCGTCGAAATGAGCTTCCCCCTCGGTAGCTTTTCTCTCCAATTAATGAATTTACTACTATAGACACCATGCCCCTTGCCGAAAACGAAACGATATAGAATCCGATAACCTCTAAGTGCGTCTCTACACATTCTCTCTGTGCTTTCAACCTGTGCAATACACTTATCTGCATCCGCAGGGGACCCCTTCAGTTCTATCAAATAAGCGGCCGGTGGATTCGTATCATCGGTTAATAGCATGAAGTCACATCGCTCTGGAATCTGTCCTTTAGGAAGCACTTCACCGTCAATCTTATAATGTCTGACACGTCCTTGGCTATTATTATGCCCAACATGCTTATAGTCATGTCGTTCGTCTTTAGAAACTATTGTGCTTTGCCTTTCTGCACAGCGGGAAGGGTGATCACTTAATACAATTTTGCAGTGATTAGCAGGCATTGTTAAACCTCCTCTACAGACAGGTCGTACAATGCATCACATTCATCAGTAATCACAATTGATGCGCCATCGATCAGCTCATTCCTAATTAGGCCCATCTCGCCATCTTTTGCATCTTCCAAGACACCATTGCATACATGATAGGAACTTACTTTTTTAGGATCTAGTTGCTTTGCTCGCTCAATAATGTTTTCAACACCTGCAACACCTCTGTTACACAGCACACCTGCATAAATTAGATTGTTCATTTCTCCTAAAATATACGGACTATGTGTTGTAATCAGTTCTGTGTTACCGTTACTCTTAAACAGTGCCAAGAGTTCTGCAATCAACTTCTGCGAATCAGGATAGAGGTGAGATTCCGGTTCCTCAACAATTAGGAACACCGGCTTATTCTCTAGCAAATAGTAAAACAAGATATTGGTAATCCAAACCGTCTCCTGCTGTCCGGAAGAAGCAAAGTTAATTTTTACATACTGCTTGTTCTGTCTGTCACCAATGTAAAGTTTTTCCTCTCCATTTTCATACTGGTATCGGCCTTTGATGATACTCTCAATAAGCTGCTTACACTTTTTTGCCAATCCAATATTGAAGGCTTTTTGAGTCAGGTGTATCTGGTCAGACAAAAGGCCCTCTATTCCATGTGTGAAACTAGGCTTCAGCCGCAGAATTAGTTCAACATACCGTTGGGTACAATAATCAATACTACGCTTTTGGCTTTCACTCATCGAGGTAAAGATAAAGTTAAGCTGAGTTGTTAGTAGAGTAATCATGCTACGGCCAGCAGGAATGAAAACAGTTTCATATTCATCCGCAAACAATTCGGATAATGCGGCTTCTTCACGCTCTCTCTGAGCAGCCGTGACATCTGTAAACATATGAAAATCTAACTCATATAGATAGTCTCTAATGTTCTGACTAAACTCAATTGTAACATAGTTTGGACCACCATTGTTTTTATAGTTTGGCTTCAAATAGACCTGGATATATGTTTTGGGGGCATATTCGTATTTTGCCTCCATGTCATTCGACATTCCATAACTAGAGCCAAAGAGCTGCATAAACTTATCCTTCAGCCTTTTCGTTAATCGTACCTTCCATTTCTCAGGTTTTTCGCCAGAAGTACCACGAAGCATCATGTCGAGGATATCATCTTTTATTGTGCGAAAAAAATAAACTGCTTTTGCAATAGTACTCTTGCCGTTTGCTTGTGGACCAGTCAAAATAATCAGTTCATTTAGGTTAATACTGCAATTTTCGATTGGGCCCAAATTACACAAAGTAATCTTATGCATAATCTATACCTCCCAATATAGAATATCCCGCAGGGGACTAAATCGTATTTTATTGTGCTTTTAGAGCTATTAGTTTTTGTATAAGCGCTGTTACTTTCGGTTTAGACATCAATTCGCCGTTGCTCATTCCAAGTTCCTCAGTTACTTGTGAATAATCGAGTTTCAATTTTTCAAGCATAAAACTGTGACGTGCCTCAAATGACTGGAAAACATCATCCCATGACAACGCATAGAGCTCAAAATTACCTATAACATCTGCTAGTCCTTTTTTACCATATTGCTTGAAGTTTTCGTACTTGACCTTTACATCGTCATCGACTTCAGCACACACCGCAAAAAATTTCCATATTCGATTATTGCTAGTAAATCGAGGTTCTTTCCTGATCGTGTTTGCGTAACGAACTATTTGATTAAAAACATCCAAAGATAACTTAACATGAGGAGCTTTCAACTCAACAATCAGCATTTCGCTAGTGCTGTCTTCGCATAGAGCTATCTTCTGTCGCTATCACAGGTTGCGACGTTTCGAAACGACTTTTATCAGCAGAATTTGTTTGGATACTATAAAATTTTAATTGCCCTTCATCCTCATATACTGTTTTCCATTCAGCAGATGAGGAAAATGCTAAATACGAAAACCGGCCCTTTCCCTTATTGAACTGAGACTTGATCCTGATTCCATTTGTATTTTTCAAGGAAGATAAGAAGGCTCCAAATGTCTCCTTTAGATTTTTATAAGGAATACCCGAACCATTGTCTTTTACCACAAGCTGCATGGCTTCCTGCATCGGTACACCTTGAAGTGATACACTAATCTGAGTAGCCCCAGCCTCGAAGCCGTTCCATATGTATTCGCACACGGCATCTTGGCAGTCCTTAGTTATACCAGCACGGTCAAAACTATCATTATTCAAGGAAACTTGCCACTTCATAACAACGCATCCTTTCATCGGTATAATAAAACCAATTATACTTTCATGCATCTATTATACACTGTTTTCTTTTACTTACAACTATTAATTTGATTAGAATGGGTCGCAGGAAAGCTAGGGATGTTAGGGGTTTTGTAGAGAACAATCTTCTTTCACCCATACTAATTAGCAATTTACACCCAAACGCACAACTGTATTTGTTTACCATGATACTCACTTCTGCAAGATTGAAGTCTTACCAATCTAATCTTTAGAAATTGCATTTAAGTGGGTACACTAGGTATTTTATGGCCAAAATTTTTTGTTCTTCATAGATAAGACGTCACTTTATAAGAATTATAGCTGCCCTCTTGAGGACGGCTATAATACAACAACGCAGCTTGGATATAGTTTGCATGGATTATGGATTTTAGATGGAGTTGTCTATCGGCTGTTTGCAAGGCAATTCAAACCAAAGGTTGCTTTGACAACATCAACCACGCTGTTCTTGTAGACTTGCTGAACAATAAAATTAAGGATGCTCGGATAATTAAGCTGATTTACAAATTGCTAAAAGCAGGATGTGGAATACAGTTGCTTAAAAACCCTTGCTTCAGAGTATAAAACCAGCCTCTCCAAAACCATTGCCAAGTTTAATGATGGTACAGGAAAATGGGGTGTGCCCTATGAAACGAAGTAGGGAAACAAAAGGGGTTATTTCGCAAATTACGCCGACTGCAAAAGCAAGGGCCCTGTTTAGGACATCAGCAATGCTGCTGTTGCCTACGGATACGCAGTCAATACCCTTGAAAACCAGCTGAAAGCAAAGGCCTGTGAGTTATGTGGAACGACAGAGAGCTACCATTATGAGGTTTCACCACATTAACAAACTCAAAAATCTCAAGGGCAAGAAACGACGGGAAATCGCAATGATTGCCAAACATAGAAAAACGCCTGTGGTGTGCAGGAATTGCCACCGCAGTATTATTTAAAAAAATGAGTTTCGTCTGAACGGGCAATAACAGAGCCGTATACTACGAGAGTGGTACGTACGGTTCCCGGAGCGGGCGTCACAAACCTATCACAGCAATGTGACAAGGCGGTGCTTCCCTACTCCACCACATCATTTTTTACGGTAAATTTTGTAGATTACCACAAGTACAATTCCAACAAGCGCAGCTATTACGGCATACGCAATATAAGTGACAGGCTATGCCGGGGAAATGGGCTGCCTGTGGTTATTCCAGAGAAAGGCCGCAAAGGAAAAAGCTATGCGAAATATCAAGCCGAAAAGGCAGGGGTAAATTGGAAAGGCAAACTTAAAATTGCGGTGGATGCACTCATTCCCCAAGTATCAAGTTTTGAAGAATTACTATCCCAGTTACAGGCGGCAGGCTATGAGATAAAACCGGGGAAATTTGAATTCTGGCATAAGCAAGCTCCTTTCACATGCCATTTTTCGCTGAAAGTCGTTGACTTTCTTGTGGTTTCATGTTATCATAAGAGCGGGATAATTAAAATATCCTATACGTTATCACAGCAAGGCGAATACAGCGATTTTATAACCATTAAATTATCCTTTTTCGGAGGACTGATATGCTTTCTTTTAAGCTGGGCTTCAAAAGGGCGCGGAAAAAAACAGGATTAACACAAGAAGCATTTGCGGACAAGTATCATTTCTCCCTTCCAACGGTAAAAAAATGGGAGCGGGGCGCTGCTACCCCAGAAATTGATACGCTTTGCACGCTTTGCGATATTTTTCATTGCAGCATGGATTATCTGTTCGCGGCCAATGAATTGCCAACACACGACCTGCAATTCATACACGATGAAACAGGTCTAAGTCTGCAAAGCATCGAAAAATTGAAAGCGATCAACGCCGTTCAACCGGAGCTATCACGCGTTCTTTCGGCAGTTATCGAGGACGGAAATTTTGAATACTTGCTGTATTTGCTGTGCAAAAGATTTGACTATTCGATACCAGCGGAAAAGGTTGCGCCGATTATTGAATCCGTAGAAGGAGAAATACATTGTAAAAATGCGAAAGAATATCATGCTTCCCTCAAAAAACGAGAAATTCAGATATCTTTGGATGGCTCACAGATACTTGCACAAAAAAGTAATTTGATTGATTCTCTAATAAGCTCAGCCATCACAGACAGAATGCAGGACATGGCAGAGGCTTATCAAAGAATGAAAGGAGGGAACAATAATGGCTAACATTCAAGAGCGACGCGATAAGAATGGCAAACTGATCTCGTATTCCATCCGTGTCCACCGGGGGCGTGATGCGGAGGGAAAGCAGCTCAAGCCGTGGACGGCGACCTTCGATGTTTCCCCAAGCTGGACGGAAAAAAGCGCGAGAAAAAAGGCCGAGGCTTTCGCCGCGACCTTTGAAAAGGAATGCAGAGCGGGCGTTACCACTGACAGCCGCCAGAAATTTGCGCCGTACTGCGAATATGTAATTGCTATGAAGGAACAGCGCGGAGCGAAGCACTCCACGATTGTCCGCTATAAGGAATTGACCGAGCGTATCTACCCGGCTATCGGTCATATCAAGCTGAAAGACCTGCGGGCAGACCATCTGAACAGCTTTTATACATCGCTCGGCAAGCCGGGACAGAATAAGCGCACCGGTTCCGGTCTGTCTGCAAAGACTATTCTGGAACACCACCGGCTGATTTCTACGGTTCTCGACCAAGCGGGGAAGGAAGGGCAAGTCCCTTTCAACGTCGCAACGAAAGCCACGCTTCCGAAGGTGGTCAAGAAGGAAGTGAACTACTTCCAGCCGGAGCAAATCGCGGCGATCCGCGACGCGCTCAGACGGGAGCCGCTGAAATGGGAAATGCTGACGCATTTGTTTCTTCTGACCGGCGCACGGCGAGGGGAGCTGCTGGGTCTGAAATGGAGCGCCGTTGATTTCGAGAAAAACCGTGTTCATATCTGCAACAACATTCTATATGCGCCGGATCGTGGAATCTATGAGGATACCCCGAAAACGGCCACGTCTGACCGCTATATTACGCTCCCGGCGGAGACAATGCAGCTTCTCCGCACCTATCGCGCATGGCAGAACGCCGAGCGGCTGCGGCTGGGCGAATTCTATGAGAATCGGGGCTTTGTGTTCTCGCAGGAAAACGGCAGCCCCATGCATCCGGACAGCGTGACAGACTGGATGGGTAAATTCAGCAAGCGCCACGATCTGCCGCATATCAATCCCCATGCTTTTCGCCACACGATGGCTTCGATGCTGTATTTTAACGGCGTGGACAGCGTCAGCATTTCCAAACGGCTAGGCCACGCGCAGGTTTCTACCACTGCCAATATTTACGCCCACGTGATGGAAGCGGCAGATCAGAAAAATGCGGAGATTTTATCGGAAATCTTCTTGAAAAAGGCATGAGTTTGAAAGCAAGTTGAATTATTGTTGAACTATTTCAAGTAGTATATTTTCAAAAAGCGCCAAAAAGTTAGAAAAACACCGGATTTCATATCGAAATCCGGCGTAATTATGGTTGCGGAGGCAGGACTTGAACCTACGACCTCCGGGTTATGAGCCCGACGAGCTACCAACTGCTCTACTCCGCGATATCAGCGCAATTCCTTAGTGCTCATATAGAATAACACAGCAGACACGAATTGTCAATAGAAAAGTTTCGACGTTTTCTGTATTTATTTTCGGGCGCGCTCACGACGCGCTGACGAGCTGGTGAGCTGCTAAAAAGTTCAGAAAACAAGCAGCCCACGCCCGTTGGCGTGGGTCAGCGTGTTAAAAAACCTGCTGTGGCGCACCGGTAAAGGCTCCCCTGTGTAAGGGGAGCTGTCAGCGAAGCTGACTGAGGGGTTGTGAATGTTTGATATTTTCCTGATTTCTAGAAAAAATCAAACTTTTCGACGTGCAATCCCTCCGTCACGGCTGTCGCCGTGCCACCTCCCTTTACACAAGGGAGGCGTTGGCTTGGCACCGGATTTGAGAGAACCGGACTTTTTTGACAGTCTGACCCTCACCCTTCGGCGCGAGAGTGTGGAGCCAAAATGTTGCAAGCGCTGACTACGGCGGGGGTTGCAAACAAAATAGAAGTAACCGATTCTGACGATTGCATTTTTTGACCGTCCGAGCCGATCGCATTGGCGGCGCGGCAGAAGTGCAGACCGCGAACGGACTCGCGCAGATTTTTGTTTGTTTTTCCGACGGTTCTTGGTATAATGAAAGAGATCATGCAAGCCGCCGCTGCAATCTCCGGCGAATCGCCGCAAGCGTCCCATTGAGCGGCGCAATACAAAGAGAAAGAGGTGCATCCATGAGCACGCAAAAAGAATATTATGTAAACCAATATCAAGCGACCCTTGACGCCTCGGTGCTGTCGTGCACGCAGACAGAAAAGGGCTGGGAAATTCTGCTCGACCGAACGATCTTTTTTCCGACCGGCGGAGGACAGCCCTGTGACCTCGGTAGGATCGGAGAAGCGGAGGTTTTGGATGTTTCCGAGCGCGGCGAAGATGTCGTGCACCTCTGCGGCAGTCCGTTGACCGTCGGCAGCACCGTTTCCTGCGAGATCGACTGGGCGCGGCGTTTTACGCTGATGCAGCAGCACTCCGGCGAGCATATCGTCTCCGGGATCGTCCATCGCCGCTTCGGCTACGACAATGTCGGCTTTCATATGGGAAAGGATGCGATCACGATCGATTTTTCCGGTGAGCTGTCCGCCGAAGAGCTTCGCGAGGTCGAGCGCGCCGCCAACGAGGCGATCTGGCGCGATCTGCCCGTCACTGCCTACTATCCGGACGCAGAAACGTTGAAAACACTGCACTATCGCAGCAAAAAGGAGCTGACCGGCCCCGTTCGTCTTGTGCGGCTTGAGGGTACGGATCTGTGCGCCTGCTGCGGGACCCATGTTGCGCACACCGGAGAGGTCGGCCTGATTAAAATGCTGTCAAATACGCGCTTTCACGGCGGCTCGCGCATCGAGCTGCTCTGCGGATCGCGCGCGTGGGACTGGGTAACGGCGATATATGAGCAGAACCGACAGATCTCCGGCCTGCTCTCCGCCAAAATGCCGGAAACGGCCGATGCCGTGCAGCATCTGACGCGGGAGCTTGCCGCCGCACAGTATCGCTGTGTCGAGCTGGAAAACCGCCTGTTCGCACAGAAGGCCGAGGCGCTGTCCGAACGCGAGAGCATTCTGCTGTTTGAGAATGTCATGACGCCGGAGGCGCTGCGCCGCCTGACGGACGCGCTGATGCAGAAGTGCTCCGGGCGCTGTGCCGTTTTTGCCGGGAACGACGGTGATTATAAATATGCCATCGGGCAGGCAGAGGGCGACGTGCGTCCGCTGGCGCGGTGCCTGAACGAAAACTTCTCAGGGCGCGGCGGCGGAAAGCCCGGCTTTGTCCAAGGCTCCGTGAAAGCTTCGCGCTCTGAACTGGAGTCCTTTTTCTCCGCGATTGAAAACCGATAATATGCCTGTCCGCCCGTGAGCGGTGTGTCGGCCTTTTGCGCCAGCTCGCTTACTGTCAGGAAGCAAAAGCCCTTCTCCGTCAGTGCATCGATCGCCGACAGCGCGGCGTTGACGCTGGAATCCGACATGTCGTGCATGAGGATGATATCGCCGTTTTTCGCGTCGCGCACGATATCGGACGCAATGGCGGCGCTGTTCGTCCGGTGCCAGTCCTCCGTATCCAAGGACCAAAGCACAACTGGCAGCTCGGCGCAGACCGTCTGCCCCAGCACCTCCATATCAAACAGGCCTCCGGGCGGCCGAAGCAGCGTAGGTCTTTGCCCCGCCGCGCTTTCGATCTTTTCCTCGGCGGCCTTCAGATCGGCGCAAACGCCGGACGGCGAAAGCTGCGTAAAAAATTTATGCGCGTCTCCGTGAATGCCGATCTCATGCCCTTCGCGGGCGATCCGTTCGGCAAGCTCCGGGTACTGATCGATCCGATAGCCGCACAGAAAAAACGTCGCATGAACCCCGCGCTCGGACAGGCCGTCGAGCAGGCGCGCCGTAAAACGGCCGGACGGGCCGTCGTCAAACGTGATGGCAAGATAACGCTCCGGCTGCCGCGCCGCAGAGCAGAGCGGCAGGATCGGCAGCGTACAGAGCAGCAGAATGCAGCTCAGCCCTCGCAAAAATTTCCGCATGATCTCGTTTCCTTACTTTCAGATAGTATATTTTCGCGCCCGTCGTTGCGGGAATTTGTTCGTCGTTATAATAGTATCTCTGATTTTTCGCGCTTTTTTACCGGAAAAGAAAGGAATTTTTATGAATTTGCTCTGTCCTGTATGCGGCCGCGCACTCGAAACGCGCACGACGGTCTGGGTATGCTCCGAGGGACATGCCTTTGATGTCGCGCGTCAGGGTTATGTAAACCTCCTACCCGTTACCCGAAAGCACTCCCTGCACCCGGGCGACACCCGCGAAATGGTGGCGGCACGCCGCGCCTTTCTGGAAGCGGGATATTACCGTCCGATCGCCGACACGCTGAAACGCCTGCTTGCGGCCTATGCACCGAACGCGCGAACGGTCCTGGACGCGGGCTGCGGCGAGGGCTACTACCTCGGACAGCTCGATATCCCCGAGCGTTGGGGCATCGATATTTCCAAGGATGCCGTCCGCAGCGCGGCCGGTCGGGACAAGTCCGCGCACTGGCTCACGGCGACGGCGGCGCATCTTCCCTTTTCGGACGGCAGCTTTGACTGCCTGCTGTCTATGTTCGCGCTGACGGCCGCCGAGGAATTTGCCCGCGTTTTGCATAAGGGCGGCATCTTTGTGCAGGTTTTGGCCGGTCCCGAGCATCTTCCCGCGCTGAAGCGCATCATTTATCCGACTTTGACCGAAAAAGAAAAGAATCTGCACCCGTCGCTTTCCGGATTTCGTCTGCTGCACACTGAGACACTTGCCTTTTCCTTTACGCTGCCCGCGCAGGAGGATGTTCACAATTTGCTTTACATGACGCCGCACGTCTGGCGCATTCGTAAGGAGAACGCCGAAGCGCTTGCGCGCACCGCCTGTCTCACCGATACGGCGCAGGTGATTTTTAACGTATATGAGCGAATTTGAGCGAAAATGAACGATTTATACTTTTCGCCGTTTTCCGAAGCATATTTGACCGGACGCCGCGTTTTTTCCGCTTCGGACGCCCGCGCGGGATAGACAAGCCCGAAAAAATGTGCTAAAATGAGAAGAAATTGAAGAAACGGAACAGGAGCATCTATGCTGGACAAGCTGAAACTTGTGGAAGAAAAATATCTGGAGCTGAGCGATCGGATCGGACGCCCGGACTTTTACGCCGACCCCAAAAAGGCTGCCGCCTATCTGCGTGAGCAGAAGGAACTGGAGCCGGTGGTTGCCGCCTATCGCGCCTACTGCAAGGCCGAGCGGGACATGGCGGACGCGCAGGAGCTGATGTCCGGTCAGAACGACCCGGAGCTGAAGGAGCTGTGTCAGGAAGAATACGCCGACGCAAAAAAGCGCCGCGAGGCGCTTGAGGAGGAGCTGAAGCTGCTTCTCCTGCCCCACGACCCCAACGACGAAAAGAGCGTCATCATGGAAATTCGCGGGGGCGTCGGCGGCGAGGAAAGCGCCCTGTTCGCGCACAGTCTGTTCCGAATGTACAACCTCTACGCGGCCTCCAAGGGCTGGCGCGTGAATCTGCTGAACTACACCGAGACGGAGCTGGGCGGTATCAAGGAAGCAGATTTTGAAATTCAGGGAAGCGGCGCGTTCTCCCGCCTGAAATTTGAATCAGGCGTTCACCGCGTCCAGCGTGTCCCCGAGACGGAATCCGGCGGCCGCGTCCATACCTCCACGGCGACCGTGGCCGTTCTGCCCGAGATGGAGGAGGCCGACGTGGATATCCGCCCGGAGGACATTGAAATGCAGGTCTACCGCTCCTCCGGCGCGGGCGGTCAGCACATCAACAAGACCTCGTCCGCCGTGCGCCTGATCCACAAGCCTACCGGTATCGTAGTCGCCTGTCAGGAGGAGCGCAGTCAGTTCCAGAATCGCGAAAAATGTATGCTCATGCTCACCTCGAAGCTCTATCGGATGGAGCAGGAGCGCATCGAGGCCGCCTATTCCGGGCAGCGGAAAAGTCAGGTGGGCAGCGGAATGCGCAACGAGAAGATCCGCACCTATAATTTTCCGCAGAGCCGCGTGACCGACCATCGCATCGGTCTGACGCTTTATAAGATCGATTCGATCATGAACGGCGATCTTGACGAGATCATTGACGCACTCACCGCCGCCGAACAGGCGGAAAAGCTGCGCGAAAGCGGGGAATAATAAAAATATGAAGACCCTTTTACTGTCTGCCGAGGACCCGAATGCCGCGCCGCAGGCCGCCGAGATCATCAAGCGCGGCGGCGTGGTGGCGATCCCCACCGAAACGGTCTACGGACTCGGCGCAAACGCCATGGACGAAGCCGCAGTCGCCAAGATCTTCGAGGCGAAGGGCCGTCCGCAGGACAATCCGCTCATCATTCACATTTCCGACCCGTCGGAGCTGACACGCTACTGTCACGATATCCCGGACAGCGCGTGGCTGCTGGCGGAGCGCTTCTGGCCCGGCCCGCTGACGATGGTCCTGCCGGTGCGGGACTGCATTCCGCGCCGCACCACCTCGAATCTGGACACCGTAGCCGTCCGCTGCCCGAAAACAGCCGTGACGCGCGAGCTGATCCGTCTGTCGGGCGTGCCCATTGCCGCGCCCTCGGCCAACCTCTCCGGCAAACCCTCGACGACCACCGCCGAGCATGTCCTGCATGATTACGGCCGCGACGGAAGAATCGACGCCGTGATCGACGGCGGCCCGTGCGAGGTGGGCGTGGAATCGACGATCGTCGATCTGACGGGTGACCGCCCACGGCTCCTGCGGCCGGGCGGCGTCACGCCGGAGGAGCTTCGCGCGCTGCTGGGCGAGCTGGACATCGACCGCGCCGTTCTGGGCCAGATCACCAACGATGCCGTCGTCCGCGCTCCCGGCATGAAATATAAGCATTACGCACCCTCCGCAGAGGTCATCATCGTCGACGGCAGCAGTGAAAAAGCCGCCGCCTATATCCGTGCGCGTCTGCGCCCGACCGACGCCGTGCTCTGCTACGAGGAGGAGCTGCCCCTATACCGCGGCTGCAATCCGACAGCCTACGGCAGCAGCCGCGACGTCCGCACGCTTTCGGCCGGGTTATTCGCGGCCCTTCGCAGGCTAGACACGCCCGAGATCACAACGATCTACGCCCGCTGTCCCGAGGGCGGCGGCGTAGCCTACGCGGTCGGGAATCGCCTGAAAAAGGCCGCCGCCTTCCATATCGTCGACGCGGAGGCCGAAGCATGAAGCTCCTCGGCATTACGGGCGGCACCGGCAGCGGAAAAACGACGCTGCTCCGCGCCGCGCAGGAGCTGGGCGCGTACACGATCGACTGCGACGCATTGTACCACGAAATGCTGCACGGAAAGAGTCCCATGCTTCGGGCGATCGAAGCGGCGTTTCCGTCGGCCTTCTCAAACGGCGAATTGCAGCGCCGCGAGCTGGGAAAGCTGGTATTTGCCGACGCGGACGCACTGGCGCGGCTCAACGCGATCACGCATCCGTGCGTGGTTTCGGCGGTGAAGGCGCTGCTTGCCGCGCATAACGAGCCGTGGGCGGCGATCGATGCCATCGCGCTGTTTGAAAGCGGTCTTGCCGACCTGTGCGACGTTACGGTCGCCGTCACCGCGCCGGAGGCGCTTCGGGTCGAGCGGCTGATGCGCCGCGACGGGATCGGACGCGAATACGCGCTGGCGCGCATCCGTGCGCAGAAAAGCGATGCCGCCTTCTCCGCATCGGCGGACCACACCTTGGAAAATCGGGGCGAAACGCCTCTTGAATTTTCAGCACATTGCAAACAATTTCTGAAAGGGGTTATTGATATGACAAATTACGAAGAACTGCGCAAGGACATTCTTGCCACGCCGAAAAACGGCTATGACCGCATCTCCGACGCCGATCTGAGCGCCATGGACACCTATTGCACGGAGTATATGGACTTCATCAGCAAGTGCAAGATCGAGCGCGAGGCCGTGGCATGGACGATCGCGGAGGCGGAAAAGGCAGGCTTCCGTGAGCTGGTTCCCGGCATGGAGCTTAAACCGGGCGACCGCGTCTACGGCAACAACCACGGCAAGAGCGTGATCTTCGCGGTCATCGGCTGTGAGAGCCTGAATAACGGTTCGCACATCTGCGCCGCGCACATTGACTCTCCGCGTCTGGACCTCAAGCCGAACCCTCTTTACGAGGACGCGGAGATGGCGTATTTTAAGACCCATTATTACGGCGGCATCAAGAAGTATCAGTGGACGACAACCCCGCTGGCGATCCACGGCGTCGTGGCGAAGAAGGACGGCACGGTCGTAAACGTTACCGTCGGCGAGGACGCCGGCGATCCCGTATTCTGCGTGACCGATCTTTTGATCCATCTGGCGGGCGACCAGATGAAAAAGACGCTTGCCGAGGGCGTGACCGGCGAAAATCTGAATATTCTGCTCGGCAGCCGTCCGCTGAAGGACGACGAGGGCGCCGACCGCGTGAAATTTGCGGTCATGTGCCTGTTGAACGAAAAATACGGTCTGACCGAAGAGGACTTCCTCTCGGCGGAGCTGACGATGGTCCCGGCAGGTCCGGCAAGAGATGTCGGCTTTGACCGCAGTCTGATCGCCGCCTACGGCCACGACGACCGCGTGTGCGCCTATGCCGCGTTCAAGCCGCTGCTGACCCTCGGCACGCCGAAGAAGACCGCCGTCTGCGTTCTTGCCGATAAGGAAGAGATCGGCTCGGTCGGCATCTCGGGTATGCAGGGACAGTATTTTGAGACCTTCATGCACGACCTGTGCGAAGCAACGGGCGCCTGCCGCCTGCGCTGCTTCGAGCATTCCTTCTGCCTGTCCGCAGACGTGAGCAACGCCTTCGACCCGATCTATGCCGAAACATGCGACCGCCGCAACAACACCCTTATCAACTACGGCACGGGCATCTTCAAGTACACCGGCGCGCGCGGAAAGTCCGGCTCCTCCGATGCGTCGGCAGAAGTCATGGCGTATATCCGCAGACTGTTTGCCGAAAACGATGTTATCTGGCAGACGGGCGAGCTTGGAAAGGTCGACCAGGGCGGCGGCGGGACTGTGGCGTGCTATATGGCAAACCGCAACATCGAGACCGTCGACGCCGGTGTGCCGGTGCTGTCCATGCACGCGCCGATGGAGATCGTCGCCAAGCTCGACACCTATATGACCTTCAAGGGCATGAAGGTATTCTACGAGGATTGACAGCATTCTCCCTGTCCGTTCGGATTTACCACATCAGCATAACAAAAATGGGACCGTCGAAACGACGGTCCCGTTTTTGGCTGTAAAAAAAGTTCGGAATTACCAAAACGCCCTTCGTGCGAAGTGTACTCTTATTGGCTCCCTCTGACGAGGGAGCTGTCAACGAAGCTGACTGAGGGAGAGATAAAAACAGGAAATTTTGCACTATTTCGGAGAAATCGCAACATTTTGCAGCTTCTCTCCCTCCGTCAAAGCCTTCGGTTTTGCCACCTCCGGTTGCGGTGCCCGAAATTTTTTGCTCGCATTCGCTCACAAAATTTCGACCGCTGCCCCTCCTTTTTGCTCGCTTCATCCGCCGTAGGCGGCGCTCACAAACATCCCCCTCACAGAGGGAGGTAAAAGTGCCGCCGTATCTTTGAAACAGCGGATCCTTCGACACGCTGAAAAAAGGGACCGTCGTTTCGGCAACGCCGCATAAGGCTGTTTTTAAGTAAGTTTACGGTGCTTCCTCGTTTAATCCAATCATTACTTAACATTCAAACGACAATTAAGCTCATAAAGAGCTGTATGGTTTGAATCCCATTTGAGTTTCTCGGTTGCTTCATCATAAGACAACCAAACACACTCTGTATGTTCGTTGGACAATTTAATATTTTCTTTGCACTCAAAGCCAAAGGTAAATTCGGGAATTACATAAGTGTTTTTATCCCAAGACTGCCGACACCTTTCGGATATAACGGCAGCGGGAATATAAGATAGACTTTTCAGTTCCACCCATTTATCCGACTGCACGCCGCCTTCTTCTAAGGTTTCTCTTTTTGCGGATTCCAAAGGCGTTTCATTATCTTCACCACCTCCGGCAATAAATTGCCATTGGTCGCAATCCGCACGGTGAAACACACAATAGACGGGCGAGCCGTCAATAATTCGATATGGTATTGCAAGTATTTGAAACGCTGCTCGCATTATATCCACCTCCTAAAGCCCGAAAATTATAACATAGCAGCAGGAAATTATCAAGATGACGAATGTGCGATTTTATTTTTGAACATAAAGAAAGACAGCGTAAAAAGCATTTCTGCCTTCTACGCTGTCTTTTGTGCCTTTACAACGCCAATAAAGTTGTATTTTGATGTGTTTTCAGATTACGTCCTTATGTGGTGTTAGCATTCGACGGTCCCTTTTGCAATTTCGCGGTCAGTCGACGGAGACGACCTTATAATCCAGAGCCTCGACCGTCTGCCGCAGCAGCTCGTCGGAAACGGCTTCCTTGAGCGTGACGACAGCGGTCCCGGCCGTATGGCTGACCTCAGCGCTCTCAACCTGCGGCAGCGCCTCAAGCGCCTTTTTGACATGCGCTTCACAGTGACCGCACATCATACCCTCGATTTTCATGACTTTTTTCATGCTTTTTTCCTCCTTTTTTGTTTTGACCTTAAAGAAATTCAAACGCAGCGCGTTCGTTACAACGCAGAAGCTCGACAGGCTCATTGCCGCCGCGCCGAACATGGGGTTGAGCTGCCAGCCCAGCAGGTGGATAAACACGCCCGCTGCCAGCGGAATACCGAGGACGTTATAGAAAAACGCCCAGAACAGATTCTCATGGATATTGCGCAGGGTCGCGCGGCTCAGCGCAATGGCGGTCGGTACGTCGTTCAGGCGGCTCTTGACCAGCACCACGTCGGCCGCGTCGATGGCGACGTCCGTACCGGCCCCGATGGCGATACCCACATCGGCACGGGTCAGAGCGGGCGCGTCGTTGATGCCGTCGCCGACCATGGCGACCCGTCCCTGTTCGGACAGCGTGCGGATCGCGGCCTCCTTCCCCTCGGGGAGCACACCGGCTATGACCTCGTCCACGCCCGCCTGCGCCGCAACGGCGCGGGCCGTTTGCTCATTATCGCCTGTTATCATAACGACGCGCAGGCCCATATCATGCAGCCGCCGCACCGCCTCCGGGCTGTCCGGCTTCAGCGTATCGGCCACGGCGATCATGCCGAGCAGCTTCCCGCCGCAGCTGAACAGCAGCGGCGTTTTGCCCTGCGCGGACAGCTCCGAGGCCCGCTGTGTCGTTTCCTCGGAAAGCGCCGCCTGCGACTGCATCCAGCGCAGGCTTCCGCCGCACAGCGGCGTTCCGTCCAGCTTGGCGTGCAGTCCCTTGCCCGTGACGGCCTCAAAATCCGTTACCTCGGCGGCAGTCATGCCCTGCGCCCGCTCCACGACGGCCTTTGCCAGCGGATGCTCGCTCTTGTGCTCCAGACTGTAGGCAGCCGTAAGCAGCTCCTCCTCCGTAACGCCCGGCGCGGGAAGAATGTCCGTGACCTTCGGCGTTCCCTGCGTGATCGTGCCAGTCTTGTCCAGCGCGACGATCTTGACCTTTCCCGTCACCTCAAGGCTGACGGCGGTCTTGAACAAAACGCCGTTTTTCGCGCCGACGCCGCTTCCGACCATAATCGCCACAGGCGTCGCCAAGCCCAACGCGCATGGGCAGCTGATGACCAGCACGGAAATGCCTCTTGCCAGCGCGAAGCCCACGCTCTGACCGGTCAGCAGCCAGACCGCCACGGTCACGGCAGCTATCGCCATGACCACCGGCACGAATACGCCGGAAACGCGGTCGGCGACCTTGGCGATCGGCGCCTTCGTCGCGGCGGCGTCGCTGACCATGCGGATGATCTGCGAAAGCGTGGTATCCTCGCCGACGCGCGTGGCGCGGCATTTCAGGAAGCCCGACTGGTTCAGCGTCGCGGCGGAAACGCTGTCGCCGGGCGCTTTGTCTACGGGCAGGCTTTCTCCGGTCAGCGCCGCCTCGTTGACCGCACCGCTGCCCTCCAGCACGACGCCGTCAACGGGAATGCTCTGCGCCGGGCGCACGACGAAAACGTCGTCCTTCTGCACCTGCTCGATCGGGACCTCGACCTCGACGCCGTCACGAAGCAGCACGGCGGTCTTGGGCGCAAGGGCCATCAGACTACGGAGCGCATCGGTCGTTTTGCCCTTGGAGCGCGCCTCGAGCAGCTTGCCGACGGTGATAAGCGTCAGGATCATGGCCGCAGATTCAAAATAAAACTCATGCATATACGCCATGACCGCTTCCGCGTCGCCACGCTGCTGCGCGGCAGTCATGGCAAACAGGGCGAAGGTGCTGTAGCCGAACGCGGCGGCAGCGCCGAGCGCCACCAGCGTGTCCATATTGGGTGCGCGATGCCACAGCGCGGTAAAACCGCTGACAAAGAATTTCTGATTGACCACCATAACTGCGGCGGTCAGCAAAAGCTGTATCAGCCCCATGGCGACATGGTTGCCGTCCAGAAATGCCGGAAGCGGCCATCCCCACATCATGTGTCCCATGGAAACGTACATCAGCGGCACGAGCAGCACGAGCGAAACGATCAGCCGCCTGACAAGCGGCGCGTCCTCACGCGGAGGCTCCGCCTGCTGCGCGGGCTGCTTTTGGCCCTTCAGGCTTGCGCCGTAGCCCGCCGCCTTGACAGCGGCAATGATGCTGTCGGGGCTTGCCGTGCCTTCGACGCCCATGGAGTTGGTCAGCAGGCTCACCGAGCAGGATGTAACGCCCGGCACCTTGGAGACCGCCTTTTCCACACGGGCGCTGCACGCGGCGCAGCTCATGCCCGTTACGGAATATTGTACCATAAATTACCCTCCTATCTCATCAGCTTTTGCAGGAGCTTACTCAGCTCGTCAAGCGTCGCGTCGTCTCCTGCACGGAGATCGTCGGCGACGCAGGTACGCAGATGCTCTGTCAGCAGATCGCGGTTAAAGGCGTGCAGCGCGGCATCGGCGGCGGCAGACTGCGTTAAAATATCGGCGCAGTAAACGTCGCGCTCGACCATGCCCCGCAGGCCGCGGATCTGTCCCTCGATTCGGCTCAATCTGTTGAGCAGGCGGCGCTTTTCCTCCGGCTCGCGATGCTTGAGCTTGCAGTTACAGCAGTGATCTTCCATAGCTTTCCCCGCTTTCCGTAAAATCAACGGCGGTCGGCCCGACGGACTGCGGCTCCGTAAAGAGCGTTCTCCGTTTCGCCGCATGTTTGCCGTCGGTGGTTCCTTACGTCCGCATAATATACCCTATAGGGGTATTTGTCAAGCACTTTTTTTCAAAAAAAGCGCAGTCCCGAAACGGGACTGCGCTGTCTGCGTTTGTCGTCGATCAATAGCCCGGCTTACCGAGCAGATGGAACATATTCTTCTTATAAAACTCCACGCCGGGTTGGTTGAACGGGTTGACTCCCAGCATATACGCGGAAATTCCGCACGAAAGCTCGAAGAAATAGAACAGCTCGCCGAGTGTATCGGCGTCGACCTCGTCGGTCTGGAGCACCATAACGGGAACGCCGCCGTCAACATGCGCGTTCAGCGTGCCCTGGAACGCCTGCTCCTCCACGAAGTCAAGCGTTTTGCCCTCAAGGTAGTTCAGGCCGTCAAGGTTTTTCCAGTCGACCTCGATGGTGGTGCGCTTACGCGGCGGCGTGAAGCGGACGACCGTCTCGAAAAGGTTGCGCTGGCCCTGTTGGATCATCTGGCCGAGGGAGTGCAGGTCCGCCGTAAATTCCGCCGTCGCGGGGAAGATACCCTTACCGTCCTTGCCCTCGCTTTCGCCGAACAGCTGCTGCCACCAGCCGCCGAAGGTACGGAACGACGGCTCATAGCAGCACAGCAGCTCGATCGCCTTGCCCTTGCGGTAGAGCAGATTGCGGATCGCCGCATACTGCCACGCGGGATTTTCAAAGGAGCGCATATCCAGCTCCTTCTTGGCGCGGGCCGCGCCCAGCATCACGTCCATGGGATCGATGCCCGCCACAGCCATCGGCAGCAGGCCGACAGCCGTCAGAACACTGTAGCGTCCGCCGACATCGGGCGGGATCACGAACGTTTCGTAGCCCTCCTCCTGCGCCATCTGCCGCAGAGCGCCCTTGCGCGGGTCGGTGGTGACGAAAATACGCTTTTTGGCCTTTTCCGCGCCGTATTTCCGCTCCAGCATCCAGCGCAGCGCACGCGTTGCGATCGCGGGCTCGGTCGTCGTACCGGACTTGGAAATAATGTTAATGGAAAAGTCCTTGCCCTCCAGCAGCTCGCACAGCTCCTGCCATGCGCGGGTGGACAGATTGTTGCCGGCAAAGAAGATCTGCGGATCGTTATTCTTGAGGTTATGCTCCCGGCCCTTGACCAGCTCGATCGCGGCTCTCGGCCCCAGATAGGAACCGCCGATGCCTACAACGACAAAGACATCCGAGCTGTTGCGGATCCGCTCCGCCGCAAGGCGGATGCGGCGAAGCTCGTCGGTCTCCTCGTATGTAGGAAGGTTCAGCCAGCCGAGAAAATCGCTGCCGGGGCCTTTGCCCTCCGTCAGCATCTTATGCGCATTAAAAACCTCCTGCTCCGTCGAGAGCAGGTCGGGCAGAGACAGCTCTCCCCAGACATTGGATATATCAACTTTTATCATGGATGCAAGCTCCTTTCCGGTAAACGGCCCGCCGTCTACTCATCTGTGTCTATGTTACATCAAATCCGTCCAAAACTCAACACCCACTTGAAAATTTTATCATCTGCGGCACGTATTCCCCTTGCTTAGGCACATTTTTCCTCGGTCAGCGCCTGACTGGTGTGAAAAGGCACGTCACCTTTTTTCGGATAGGCCCTAGCAATCCGCCGCCGAAGTGTGTATAATGAAGAAAAAACAGCGACGAAAAGAGGATATGTTGCATGAAATACGGTTTCGGAATTGATGTCGGCGGCACGACGGTAAAGCTTGGGCTGTTTGACGAAACAGGTGCGCTGCTGGAAAAGTCGGAGATCCCGACGCGGACGGAAAACGGCGGCGAAGCCATCCTGCCCGATATTGCCGCCGCAGTCAAGGCCTGCATGGACGCGCACGGGCTTTCCGGCGCGGATATGCTCGGCATCGGCATCGGCGTTCCCGGCCCGGTAGCCGACGACGGCACGGTCAACCGCTGTGTCAACCTCAACTGGGGTGTGTTCAATCTGCACGAGGCGCTCGGCGCGCTGACCGGACTGCGCGTCAAGGCGGGCAATGACGCCAACTGCGCCGCGCTGGGCGAATACTGGAAGGGCGGCGGCGTCGGCAGCAGCTCGGCGCTGTTCGTCACGCTCGGCACGGGCATCGGCGGCGGCATCATTCTCGGTGGACGCGTGCTTGCCGGTGCGCACGGCGTCGGCGGCGAGGTCGGTCACATCACCGTTTCCGCACCGGATAAGCACCCCTGTACCTGCGGAAAGCGCGGCTGTGTGGAGCAATACGCCTCCGCACCGGGCATCCTCCGCGTCACCGGCGAACGCCTGCGGCAAAGCGACGCGCCGTCCGTCCTGCGCGAGTGCAAAAGCATGACCTGCAAGGACGTCTTCGATGCCGCGCGAAACGGCGACGACTTCGCCGTTCAAACGCTCGAGCAGGTTTTCGACTATCTCGGCGAGGCGCTTGCCTCGGCGTGCTGCGTCTGCGACCCGGAGCGCATCGTCCTCGGCGGCGGTGTCTCCAAGGCGGGCGTCTACCTGCTTGACGGCGCGGAGCGCCACTTCCGAAAGCACATGTTCCACGCGTGCAAGGACACCCGTTTCTCCCTTGCCACACTCGGCAACGATGCGGGCATCTACGGCGCCTTCCGACTGCTGTTTTCCTGAAAGGATAAGATCATGATTCAAAAAGCGGAAAAATCGGATGCACCGCTCCTGCGGGAGCTGTTCGAGGAATTTTATCAGAGCGACGCGGTGCTTCATCCCATCCCGCCCGCCTTCCACGAGGCAACGCTGGACGAGCTGTTCTCCGCGCACAGCACCCAGCGCTGCTACTTGCTGGACGACTGCGGCTATGCGCTGCTTTCGGAGAAATTTTCGCATGAGGCCGGGGGCAGAGAGCTGTGGCTCGAAGAGCTGTATCTCCGCCCCGCATATCGCGGAAACGGGCTTGGTCACGAGTTTTTCAAGTGGCTGTTTTCCGAAGCGCGGCGGGAAGGGATCGCCCGCATCCGTCTGGAATATGAGCCGGAGAACACCCGCGCGCGCAGGCTTTACCGCGACCTTGGCTTTGCACCGCTGGAGTACGGGCAGCTCTTTTGGACGCCCTGAGGAGGCCGTTATGCAGCAGGGACTACATCCTAAAATGACGCTTCGCGAGGTCAACGCCGTTTCGGCGCTCGGATTGGCGCACATCGGCGACGCAGTCTTTGAATTACTGGTACGGACGGAGCTTTGCGGCGGCGGACTTGCCAAAAACGGCAATCTCCACCGCGAAACGGTCGCGCGGGTCTGCGCTCCCGCGCAGGCGGCCTTTGTCGATCGGCTTCTGCCGATGCTGACGGAGGAGGAAGCGGCCGTCTATCGGCGGGGGCGCAACGCGCATGTCCACGCCATTCCCAAAAACGCCACGCCCGCCGAGTACGGCAAGGCGACGGGGCTGGAGGCGCTGTTCGGCGCGTTGTATCTTTTGGGCCGACAGGAGCGCATTGAGGCGCTCTATGCCGCCGTGAGGGAGGAAGAAAATGCCGTTTGACGCAGTATTTTTAAGCGCGGTCGCCGCAGAGCTTCGGCCGCAGCTGATCGGCAGCCGCGTGGAAAAGGTACAGCAGCCCTCGCGCGACACCGTGCTTCTGCAGCTTCGCGGGCGCGAACGGCTGCTGATCTCTGCAAACGTCAATCGCCCGCGCATCCACATGACTGCCGCCGCGTTTGAAAATCCGGCGCAGCCGCCGATGTTCTGTATGCTGCTGCGCAAGCATCTCGCGGGCGGGCGCATTGCCGCCGTAACGCAGCCGATCGCGGAGCGCAGCATCGATCTGGCGCTGGACTGTACCGACGAAATGGGCGTCCCCTGCCAAAAGCACCTGATCCTCGAGCTGATGGGGCGCAACTCCAACCTGATCCTCACGGGCAGCGACGGCCGCATCATCGACTGCCTGCGGCGCGTGGACTTTGAAATGTCGGAGCTTCGGCAGGTCCTGCCGGGTCTGTTCTATCATGAGCCGCCGCGCCAAGGCAAGCGCATCCCGCAGGAGGTCCTTTTGAGCGACATTCAAGCGATGTTGAGCGAAGTTGAAAGCTCCAAGCGATTGGACAAATGGCTGCTGGACAGCTTTGCCGGAATTTCGCCCCTGATCGCCCGAGAGCTTGCTTACCGCTTCAGCGGCGAGACCGATGCCGACATTTCGGCGCTCGACCGCGGCCGTCTTGCCGCATATCTGGCGCAGGCGCTCCCCATGAACGGCGAAAAGCGCCCCGTGATGCTTTTGCGGGAGGGTGTTCCGACGGATTTTTCCTTCTGCGAGATCGGGCAATACGGCGCTTATATGGAAAATCGGCCTTACGAAAGCTTTTCCGCCCTGCTCGATGCCTTTTATACGCAGACAGACCACGCCGACCGTATGCGGCAAAAGTCACAGACGCTGCGCAAAACGATTACGACGCTCCGCGAACGGACTCTCCGCAAGCTGGAGCAGCAGCGAAAGGAGCGCGAGGCCACATTCGATCGGGAGCAGCTTCGGCGCATGGGCGACATCGTCACGGCGAATCTATACGCGATCACGCGCGGTCAGACGCTTCTGCGCGCGGTGAACTTCTACGACGAGGCCATGCCCGAAATTGAGATCCCGCTCAAGCCCGAGCTTTCTCCCCAGCAAAACGCGGCGCGTTTTTACAAGGAATATGTGAAGGCGAAGCACGCCGAAAGCGTCCTTGCCGAGCAGATCAAACGCGGCGAGATCGAAGCGGACTATCTCGGTACCGTGCTCGATGAGCTGTCGAGAGCTGAAAACGAGCGAGATTTGAGCGATATTCGAGCGGAATTGGAGGCCGGCGGCTATCTCCGCTGCACCGACCGCAAGCATCGGCAAAAGCAGCAGCCCTGCAAGCCGACGGAGTTTACCTCCTCCGACGGACTGCGGATCCTCGTGGGCCGCAACAACCGCCAAAACGACGAGCTTTCTCTGAAAACCGCCCGTCATAACGATCTCTGGCTGCATATTCAGAAGTTCCACGGAACGCATGTCGTCATTTGCTGCGGCGGACAGCCCGTCCCCGACCGCACCGTCACCGAGGCCGCGATGCTTGCGGCATTTTATTCGCAGGCGCGGGAGGGACAGAATGTCCCCGTCGATGTGACCGAGGTGCGCAATTTGAAGAAACCGAACGGCGCGAAGCCCGGGATGGTGGTCTATGAGCGCTACCGCACGGTGATCGTCACACCCGATGCCGCACTCCCCGACCGCCTGCGCGCCGACTGATGCAGAATCTATCTGCACGGCTATGATAGCATTTCATGCTCAGACTGTCAAAAAAGTCCGGAATCGTCAAAATCGGTTAAATTCTTTTATGGATTTTGCTCTCGGCATTTTGATTTGAAAAAGTAGTATATTCCAAACTTTTCAACGCGAAAACAAGCTTGCTTCGCACGGATTTTGACTTACTGCGCAGCCGTTAGCGACGAAGGAGCTTTACGGATGCGGCGTACCCCCCTTGCGGGTGCTGCGCAACTCACGCCCTCCCTGTTGCGGTGCCCAAAATTTGTGCGCCGCGCTGACGGCGGCTTCAAATTTTGACCGCTGCCACTCCTTTTTGCTCGCTGTATCCGCCGCTGGCGGCGCTCGCAAACGTCCCCGTACCTATGTACGCCGACGGGCGTGAGTTGCTTGTCTTCCGAACTTTTTAGCAGTCTGCCAGCGTGTCGAAAATGGTTTTTCGACACGCTGAGCATTTCATGCTTTCCCTCGATTGCAGTATGATATGAATTTCCGATCGACTTACTTGGTGATATCAATCCTTTTGATCGCCTAACGCGCGGCACCGCGCCGCAGATATCCTGCTTCAAAAAAACGGGAGAGACAGCACTATGCTGCCTCTCCCGTTTTTTGTATGGCCGAAGCCCCTTTACCGGTTCCCGTTTTATTCGCTATTGGGAAGTCAGAGAAGAACGTCGGCACTGCAGGCGTGATTCCCGCGCCTCTGCTGCGTGCGCGTTACTTCAGCACAGTCCCGTCGGCAAGCGTGATGGTATAGCCGTTGAAATTGATCGTGCCGTTGTTTTCAAGGCTTGTTACGGTGCAGTTTCCGGTCAGATTCCATGTACAGCCGCTTTTGACGGTGATGACGGCGTTGTCTTCGACTGCGGTGCCGCCCTGCGCATTGTCGATAACGTTGACGGTGCCTGTGAAGCTGCTGCCGTTTTTGAGCGTCATGCGCAGCCCAGAATGATAAGATCGTAGATATTACTTTCCGCCGCGTCCAGCCCGGACAGGCCGTCATAGCAGCAGTCGACGTCATACCGCTCCTGACATAAAATTTCGCACAGCGCCTGTGCCATTCTCCGTTCGTCCTCAACAAGTAAAAGCTTCATATCCTTCTCCATTTCCGGCACGGAGGGGAAGCTCCGCGCCGATCGGCCTTTTCCGACCGCTGAAACTATTATAGCACGGAAGATTGAAAAATAATTGAACTGCCGCTGAAGCTTTCCCGCCGCGCCTGTCGCTCCGGGGTCGCCGCGGCTCCGTACCGATGCCGCGGCAAAGCGGAAGCCGCCCCATACGAGGTCCGTTCCGCAGGGGCGGCCGTTAAAGCATACGTAATGCTTCAACCGGATCTCGGTATGAGGCGACTTTTTTTATTTTTCCTTTGCGTAGGAGACGACGATGCGGCGGTGAGGCTCCGTTCCCGTTGAGAACGTGGTGACCTCGGGATAATCCTGAAGGGCGGCATGGATCACATGACGCTCATAGGCGTTCATCGGCTCAAGCGTAAAGTTGCGGCGGTATTTGACCGCCTTCGCGGCCATCTTGTTTGCAAGCTGGCGGAGGGATTCCTCGCGCTTCAGGCGGTAATCCCCTGCGTCCACGCTGATGCGCAGGCGCTTTTCACGTCCGCGATTGACGGCATAGCCGGTCAGATACTGGATCGCATCGAGCGTATCGCCGCGTCGGCCGATCAGCAGACCGACATCTCCGCCCACGAGGTCGGCGCGGTAGCTTTCCTCGTCGAGGCGGTAGGCGTGCGGCTCGGCGTCGGAACCCATGTGCTGCAGCAGGCCTTTGAGGAAGGTCTCAATCTGCTCCTCGACGCTGCCGGGCGCGGCAGGTGCATAGGTCTTCGGCACGGGCGCGGGCTTCGGCTCGGCCGGCTTCTTCGACTCGGCGGGTTTCTTTGCCTCAACAGGTTTCTTTGCTTCCGCAGGCTTCTTCGGCTCGGGCTTGCGCTCGGGCTTGGGACGGTCGGTGCGCTCGGGGCGCTTCTTCGGCTCCTGCGGCTCGATCTTCTTCCCCGGGCGGGAAATGATGCCGGAGGTGACCTCCGGACGCTCCTTCGGTTTGGAGCGGGAGGCGGAGGAAAGTGCGCTCTTGGGCGCGGCAGGCGCTTCGTCCGGCACCTGATAGGTCACCTTGACCTCTGCGGGAGAGGCACCGATGCCCAGAAAACCGGATCTTGCGTTCTTCAAGACCTCCACCGAGACGCTGTCACGATCCAGCTTGAGCTGCGCAAGCGCCGCCTCGATCGCCAGCTCGATCGTTTTCCCGGTGGTAACGATTGATTTTTCCATATTATCTCCTTAATAGAAAGGGAGACTCCGTACCGATCGCTCGGGAAGCGCCCGGTTACGAGCGCCGTAACGATCGATCAGAGCTTCCCAAGGCTGATTACTCGTCCTGCTGATAGCGGTCGGCTTCATACGCACGTCCGCGTGCATAGGGACGATTGGCCTCGCCGCCGGGGTTTTTGGCCGGTTCCTGCGGCTCATCTCCGTTGGCGGCGCGTTTCTTTGCTTCAAATTCCTTCGCGGCGGCCTCGCGTCCCTGACGTTCGCGGAGCTGCTGTTTTTTCTTGCTGGTATTCTCGGTGATACCGTCGGGATTCGCGGCACGCTTCAGCGCGCGGATGCGCTCCTTTTCGGCCTCCTCCGCCGCAAGCTCCGCAGCCTTTTCGCGCTTGACGGCGTCCTCGGCGTCATAGACCTTGCGGTAATGCTTAGTCAGGAAATAATCCTGCACGATGCCGAACACGGACTGCGCGATCCAGTAGACCGACAGGCCCAGCGGCATGACAAAGCCGAACACGACGGAAAGCAGCGGCATCATCGTGGTCATCAGCTTACCCGTCTGTGCGGTCGCGGCGGCAGCGGCATCCTTTTCGCCGTTGTCGTCGGCAATGACGGAATTGTTCATCTTCTGACTGATAAAGACCGTCAGATAGTTCAGGCCGCCGGAGATCAGTGGGAGCAGGACTCCGCCCGCAGTGCTCCAATCGGTGAACACCGTCTTGACATAGGTCGTAAAGCCAAGCTCACCCACGAGCGTCCACGGCGTCTGCGCAAGATCGATGCCGAGGAAGTCGAAGTTCAGCGATCTCACACCGTTGACGATCCCCGCGCCGAATGTTTCAAGGTCTGCGGCGCAGCGAAGCTGCCAATAGGTGTCGGCCTTTGCGCCGGTCGCCTCAAAAGCGGTCTTGAGCTGCTCGACCACGCCGGTGTCGAGGTGCAGCAGGTATTGCAGCGGCTCACGAATGACGGTATACAGCGGAAGCAGGAGCAGCAGCGGAATAAAGGACCAGAGGCAGCCGCCCATCATGCTGACGCCTTCGTCCTTATAAAGCTGCTGGACCTCCTGCTGATACTTCTGCTTGTCGTCGCCGCAGGCCAGCTCGATCTGCTTGAGCTTCGGCTGCAGGCGGGAGGTCTTCATCATGGTCTTCTTGCTCTTGGCGCTCAGCGGCACCAGAATCAGCTTGACCACGAGAGAGAACAGAAGCAGCGCAAGGCCATAGCTGCCGGTAAAGGTGTAGAGCCATTCCAGCAGATAGCCGAAGGGAACGCGGATAATGTCTACAATACTATTCATTTGTGTTCTCCTAAAAACGGGAGTGGGTGGCGACCGTTTTACGGCACGGGGTCGTAAAAATCGCCGTGGTTAAAGGGGTTGCACCGCAGCAGCCGCTTGAAGGTGAGCCAGCCGCCCTTGAGCGCGCCGTATTTTTCGATCGCCTCCAGCCCGTATTGCGAGCAGGTGGGGATAAAACGGCAGCTTGGCGGGAAGGCAGGAGAGATATACTTTCTGTAAAAGCGGATCATCGCCAGCATCAGACGCTTCATCGGTGCGCCTCCGTCAGCTCAAGCTTGTCCAGCAGAGCGGTCAGACTGCGCGACAAATCGGAAAATTCCGCGTCGACGGCGGCGCTGCGCGCCACGACGACGATATCATAGCCCGCCTTCGCCTCGTTCAGACGATAAATCTCCCGCAGGCGGCGGCGGACCCGGTTGCGCACGACCGCGTGGCCGAGCTTGGTGCCGACCGTAAAGCCCAAACGGGTGACATGCGTCCCGTTGCGGCGGCAGTAGACGACCAGATAGCGGTTGGCGGCGGATCGGCCGCGATAATATAGACGGCGAAACGCCGAATTTTCCTTCAGCGAAACAGTATGCAGCATGGTGAGTCCTCGTTTCCGCCCGAAAGAGGGCAGGCTTCGCGGCGGCGCATCGGGAAGGCGGCGCGGTCCGTCGGGCCGCGCAAAGGCCCGAAAGCAGTCGGCGCGAAGCGACCTTTACAAAAAGAAGCTGTGAAAAGAACGCTCGAACGACCCTCTGCGGAGTGAAGCGGAACGCGGAAAGGCAGTCTCGGATCCGGTCATGCGATCCAAGATCGCACCGAGATCGCGGGGCAGCCGCCGCAGCGCCGCCGACCGTCTCGAAAGAACAAGACGGAGCAGCGCCGCCCGTAAGCGCGAACGACGGCTTCGGCCCGGCGGCTCGTTCACCGGGGATCGCAGCACGGAACGGTCGAAAGATCGCTGCCGTTCCGCTCCGATCCGAATCGGCGATGCCGACCGCCTGTCCGGGCAGCCGTTCCCGTTTACCGAACGGGTATTTCACTTCTCGCAATGGCAAAGCAGAGCTTCTTTTACAGCCTCTCAGGCAGGCGCGGCATCACACGGACGCATACGTCTGCACAGTTTGTTGTTCCAGCGGTGTGGGTGCAGGTTCGGGTAAACGCACATGCTCCGGCGTCGGCGGCAGGCCGAACGGCGCGGGCACGGTTCAGGCGTTTACTCAGGCGGACAGAACGGCTCTGCCCTTTGCGCGGCGGCGGGCAAGAACCTTGCGGCCGTTCGCGGTAGCCATTCTCTTGCGGAAACCATGGACCTTTGCGCGATGGCGCTTTCTGGGCTGATAGGTACGCAGCATCTCGTGTACACCTCCTGTAAAATTATGCTCAACAGTCCGAAGACCGCAGCAATCAAAAATCGGATGCCGTAGGAACGGGCGGCAGAATCCGCCGAACGCTTCCTAAAGTCATGCAAATGATATTATAGCGCAAAGAGTGTGAGAAAGTCAACTGAATTTTTCGGTTTTTCCCGCTTTTCTGCAGAAAGGCAGGAAAAGCTCTCAGGGATTTACGACGTTTTGCGGTCTGCCGGCCAAAAATGCCCGCAGATTTTCCAGCACGACACCGTGCAGCCGAACGCGCGTCTCCTTCGGCGCCCACGCGATATGGGGCGTCAGATAGCAGTTCGGCGCGGTCAGGAGCAGATTATCGGCGTCGATCGGCTCGGTGGAGACAACGTCCGCGCCGTAGAAGCGCAGCTTCCCGCGCTTCAGCGCATCGGCGACCGCCTGCTCGTCGATCAGCCCGCCGCGCGCGGTGTTGAGGAGGATCGCGCCGTTCTTCATGGTCTCCAGCGCGGTGGCATCGATCATGTGCAGATTTTCCGCCGTCTGCGGGCAGTGCAGCGAAACGATATCCGCTTCGCGAAGCAGTTCTTCGGTCGAAACAAACCGCGCCCCAGCAGGGACGGGACGCTCATGCCGCGCCGTCACCAGCAGCCGAAGTCCGAACGCCTGCGCGATCCGTCCGACGGCCTGTCCGATCGCGCCGTAGCCGACCAGTCCCATGGTCTTGCCGTCCAGCTCCGTCAGCGGCGCGTCCCAGTAGCAGAAATCCGGTGCCTGTGTCCAGCGCCCGGCATGCACGGACGAATTATGTAAACCGACCTGCTGCGTCATTTCCAGCAGCAGCGCAAAGGTCATCTGCGCCACGGCCATCGTAGAATAGCCGGGGACATTGCACACCGCGATGCCCAGCCGCTTTGCGGCGTCGATATCCACGACGTTATAGCCCGTGGCCATCACGCCGATCATTCGCAAATGCGGGCACTGCGCCAGCAGCTCGGCCGTCAGGCGCGTTTTATTGATCAGGACGATCTGCGCGTCGCGGATACGCGGCAAAATCTCCTCGGGCGCGGTACGGTCGTAGACCGTCAGCTCGCCCAGCGCGGCGAACTTCTCCCAGCTCAGGTCGCCGGGATTGGAGGCATAGCCCTCCAGTACGACGATCTTCGTGCTCACCAGAACCGCTTCGCCGCCTTTCTCTGCGCGATGATATACCAGACGAACAGGCCGACGGGCAGGACCAGCTCCGCAATGCTGATCCAGAGGCTTTCCAGCTTAAAGACAAACATATTCAGGCCAAACGCCGCGCCGAGCACCAGCATGACCGTTCCGAGCGTGATGAGCAGCGGCGTCATATAGTCGATAAAGCCCAAAACATCCTTGCACTCGGCGGGGGGGCAGTCGCCGGGATAGAGAATGCTGTTCGGAAACAGCATATATTCCCGGTGCAGACGGATCACGGCATACAGCGCATAGACGCCGCAGACAACCAGAATGCCCAGCAGAATGATGTCGAGCATCGGCGTGAAGTCGCTCAGGGACTGCTGCCCCTGCGCGGTGTCGGCAGCTTCGGTGACGGCCTCGGTCGCCGCCTCCAGCAATAGCTTCCATTTCATAGGGATATCCTCCTTTTTACTGCGGAGAGCGCCGCTTGCGCCCGACCGCAAAATGCGCTTTCGTGATGATAAAAAGCGCCGCTTTCTTCCGTATTATATCAGGGATCCGGCAGTAATGCAACAGCTTTCCGCGCCCGGCAGGGCAATCGCCGTGCAGAATCGTGCAGGCGCCGCCCTCTCGCGGATATCTCCGCAGACGGAAAGCGGGATTCTCGACAGTCTGTACTTGAAATGGCCGTTTGAATTTGCTATAATTGGTTTTGTATAGGCACGGAAGGGCAATGCCGATGGCATCCCTCTCCGCCGCGAGATCAATGCAAGGAGCGCTGCTGTGGAAACATTTGTAAACGGGATGCGGATCAACTACACGGATGTCGGGCAGGGCAAGGCCGTCCTCGTGCTGCACGGCTGGGGCTCGAACATCGAGGTCCACCGCGCCATGATCGCGCAGCTATCCGCCCGATATCGCGTCATTGCGCTCGACCTGCCCGGCTTCGGCAAGTCGCAGGAGCCGCCCGAACCGTTCGATGTCGACGCCTACGCCGACACCGTGCTTGAATTTTTAAAGCCCTTTGCGCTTCCCTCTCTGACGCTGATCGGACACTCCTTCGGCGGGCGCATCATCATCAAGCTGGCCAACCGCAGACTGCCGTTTTCCCTCGACCGCATCGTGCTCATCGACAGCGCGGGCATCAAGCCCACGCCCACGCAGAAGGGCCTTCGGCGGCAGAAGACCTACAAATTCTGCAAGCACATTCTGTCCCTGCGGCCGATCCGCAGCCTGTTCCCCAACGCGCTGGAGTCGCTTCGGAAACGCCACGGCTCCGCCGACTACAACGCCGCCTCGCCGATGATGCGGCAATGTCTGGTGCGCGTCGTTAACGAGGATCTGTCCGCGCTCCTGCCGGGCATCACGCCGGAAACGCTCCTGATCTGGGGCGAAAACGACACCGCCACGCCCCTCTCCGACGCCCGGCTCATGGAAAAGGCGATCCCCCACGCGGGGCTTGCCGTCATTCGGAATGCCGGTCACTTTTCCTTCCTCGACCAGCCGTTCGTCTTTTCGCGGATCATGGCATCCTTCTTTGGATTGGAGTGAATTATCATAAAGCTTTGGAACGTTTTGACAGTCATGCTGTCGCTGCTCGTATGTCAGGTGTTCTGCCTGCGGCACATGCTGCACATGCTTCAGCTCAATTCCTATCAGCAGGCGACGCACTTCCGCTGGATAAAGAAAAATATCGGGCAGCTTCTGCCGCTGCTCGTTCCTGCGGCGCTGTGCATTCCCGCCGCGCTGCTTGACGGCTGGAGCAATGTGTTTGCGCCGCTGTTGGCGGCCGTGCTTTTGCTGCTTGCGCTGCACTTCCGCCCGCGCAAGGCCAAAAAGCCCCTCGTCTGCACCAAGCGGATGCAGCGCCTGTTTGTCACCTCGGGCGTGCTGCTTGCGGCGGAGACCGCCGTCTGCGTCCTCGCGGCGAAAAGCGCCTCCGGCGCGGCACGGTTCTATCCGATCGTCGGCGTGCTCACGCTTCTCTCTCCCCTGCTCGCGTCTGTCGCCGCATGGATCAACGCGCCGATCGAACGGGCGATCCGCAGCTATTACATCCGCGATGCCAAGCGGCTCCTGCAAAGCTGCCCCGAGCTTATCACCGTCGGCGTGACGGGCAGCTACGGCAAGACGAGCGTCAAACACATTCTCTCCGTGCTTTTGCAGGCCAAATACAATACGCTTATGACCCCCGAGAGCTACAATACGCCGATGGGCGTCGTGCTGACGGTGCGCAAGCAGCTTCGGCCCGTGCATCAGGTCTTTGTCTGCGAAATGGGCGCCCGTCATGTCGGAGATATCGCGGAGCTTTGCCGGATCGCGCATCCGAAATACGGCGTGATCACCTCCGTCGGCCCGCAGCACCTTGAAACATTCGGCACAATGGAAAATATCAAGAAGACGAAATTCGAGCTGGCCGACGCGCTCCCCCCCGACGGCGCGGCATTCCTGAATTTCGAGGACGAAAACGTCCGCGCTGCCGCCGCCTCCTATCGCGGCAGGCAGATCCGCTACGGTCTGTCCGACGCCTGCGACTACTACGCGACCGATATCCGCGCGTCCTCGCGCGGAACGTCCTTCACGGCGCACACCCCGAACGGGGAAAGCGCCGAGTTCACCGTGCGCCTGATCGGCCGCCATTCCGTTATCAACCTGATCGGCGCGATCGCCGTCTGCTGTGAGCTGGGCATTCCGCTCGAGGCACTGCGCGTCCGCGCACACCTGCTTGAGAGCGTACCGCACCGTTTGCAGCTTCTTGTCAAAAACGGCGTGACGCTGATCGACGACGCCTACAACTCCAACCCCAGCGGCGCAAAGGCCGCGCTCGACGCGCTTGCCCTGTTCGACGGCTTCCGCATTCTGGTCACGCCCGGCATGGTCGAGCTTGGCAGCCGCCAGTACGAGCTGAACCGACATTTCGGAGAGGAGGCCGCCGCCGTCTGCGACTATGTGATCACCGTCGGAGAAAAGCAGGCCGTTCCGATCGTCGACGGTCTGCGCGCGGCGGGCTATGACGCAAACAAGCTCTATGTCGCGCCGGATATTCACGCTGCGATCGAAAGAGCCTACGCGCTCGGGACCGACGGACGCGAAAAGATCATTCTGCTGGAAAACGATCTGCCCGACAATTATTGAGCCATATCCATAAGGAGGAAGCTTTTATGAAAATCTGTGTTGCCGTTCTCTTCGGCGGGAAAAGCGTTGAGCACGAGGTCTCCGTGATCTCCGCGCTTCAGGCCGTTCGCAGTCTGGACCGCGAAAAATACGACATTGTCCCGGTCTACATGACCAAGGAAAACGAGATGTACGTCGGCGAGCAGGTCGGCGAGATCGGCTCCTACCGCGACATCCCGGCGCTGCTGAAAAAGAGCACGCGCGTGACCCCGATCAAGCTCGACGGCCGCATGGTACTGACCGAGCCGAAGGCAAAATTCGGGCACAAGCGCTATGAGCGGGCGGTCGATGTCGTGCTCCCCATCGTCCACGGTACGAACGTCGAGGACGGTGCTCTGCAGGGCTACCTGCGGACGCTCGGCGTACCGTTCGCGGGCTGTGACGTGCTGGCCTCCGCAGTGGGAATGGATAAGTACGTCATGAAGCTGGTCTTCCGCGACGCAGGGCTTCCCGTGCTGGACGGCCGCTGCTACGCAAAGGCCCGTTACTATGCCGACGAGGCGGCCACGCTTATGAAGATCGAGCGCACGTTCGCCTATCCCGTTATCGTAAAGCCCGTCAATCTCGGCTCCAGCGTCGGCATTTCCAAGGCGCATGACCGCGCGGAGCTTGTCGAGGCGCTGGAGCTTGCCTTCCGCTTCGCCGAGCGCGTACTGGTCGAGCCTGCGATCGTCCATCTGCGCGAGATCAACTGCGCGGTCCTCGGCAGCGCTGACGACGCCGTGGCCTCCGAATGCGAGGAGCCGCTCAACGCAACGGATATCCTCAGCTATGAGGATAAGTACATGGGCGGCGGCAAGAGCGCCAAGGCCGGAGGCAGCAAGGGCATGGCAAGCCTGTCGCGCCGCATCCCGGCCGATATCCCCGAAGCACTGCGCGACAAGGTGCGCACAATGGCGGTCGAGGCCTTCCGCGCCATCGGCGGAAACGGTGTCGCGCGGATCGATTTCATGCTGGACACCGCCGAAAACAAGCTCTATATCAACGAGATCAACACGATCCCCGGTTCCCTGGCGTTCTATCTCTGGGAGCCGCTCGGCCTTTCCTATCCGAAGCTCCTTGACCGTCTGATCGAGCTTGCGCTGACGCGGGCGCGCGAGGAGGAGAGCATTTTCTATTCCTTTGCGTCGAACATTCTGGAAAACTGTAATTTCGGCGGCGGCAAGGCCGGTGCAAAGACGGGCAGCAAGCTCTGATACTGATTCCATTAAAAATAATGACGGAGCCGGGCATTTCGCCCGGCTCCGTCCGGTTTATATCAGTATAAAGCATTCACCGCAGCGACTGTACTCTGACGGTAAGGTCGAGCGTCGGGGGCGTGCCCGCAAAGCCGCAGCGCTCCAGAAGCCTCTGTGCCGACTGCGCGTCAACGGGCCTGCACAGCCGCAGAGCCGTTACGCCCTGCCGCCGCAAGATCCCGACCGCCTCACCGACAAGCTGCGGCGCAAGGCCGATGCCGCGCCGTTCGGGGAGCAGCGTCAGCGCGGTAAGCTCCGCCTGCGTCCGATCGAGCGTGCGGAACGCGACCATGCCCGCAGTATTGTCGCCCAGCATCGCCACACGCACCGTGCACCCCTCGGGAACGCCCTGTTCGGAAAGCAGCGCCGCGTCCTCCGCAGCGGGGTCGCGGAACCACATATTAAACTCCCGATAACGGCTCCCGCGCCACCAGCGCTGCCGCGCAACGGTAGATATCTCCGGCGTGAGATGCGACGCGTCGTTGAGATAATCGTAAGTATAGCGTCCCTTCTCCGCGCGGAGCAGCGAAACGGCGGTATTCTCGCCGTGTCCGACCGCATCCTGATCGTCGGGGAAGAATAAGGTGAGCAGCGTGCCGCGCAGTACCATTCCGTGCGCAAAAATCGCCACGGTCTGCCCGTCGTGTCGACGTGCGATCTCCTCAAGCGCCTGCAAAAAGCGTCCGGTGTAGTCCGAAAACAGCTCGCTGCCGTCGATGTGCCATGTACGCGGGCTTTGCGAAAATTCGCGGTTCAGCTCCGGCTCCGTGCGGTCGAGCCATCCGAACGGCAGATTTTCCCACGGCCCGACGCCCATTTCCCGCAGACGCCGATCCGTATGCAGCGTCAGCCCCTTCGGCCGCCAGATCGCGCCCGCCGTCGTGCGGGTGCGCGTCAGATCACTGCTGTAGACCGCGTCGATCGGAATATCCGCGAAGCGTTCGCGGAGTGCCGCGATCTGCTTCATGCCGTTCGGCGTGATGTTGGAATCATATTGTCCCTGCAGGCGGCGGAAGATGTTGCCTTCGGCCTCCGCATGGCGAATCAGATAAATCGTGGTCATAAGATCGTCACCAGCTTGGAAATATCCTTTCGTATTTTTTCCGCGGCATCCACCGCACGGTCGCAGTAGTCCGTGCCGTCGGTGCCCTCCTTCTGCCACGCGCAGATGATGCTGCGCGAAGCGGTGATGATCGCGCCGTGTCCGAAGCGGTCAAAGGCAAGCTGCACCTTTTTCGCCGTGCCGCCCTGTGCGCCGTAGCCGGGCACGAGGAAGAACAGGCGATCGTATTTTTCCCGCAGGAGCTTCATGGTCTGCGGGAAGGTCGCGCCCACAACCGCACCGATCTCGCTGTAGCCGTATCTGCCGAAAAGGCCCTCGCTCCAGCGCATGACCAGATCCGCCATGGCGGTATAGATCACGCGGTCGCCGGAAAGCAGGTCCTGCACCTCACCGGAGGAACGGTTGGAGGTCTTGAGCAGCAGGAAAATATTCTTTCCCTCGCGCTTGCAGTAGGGCAGGAACGGCTTGACGCCGTCGCTTCCGAGATAGCTGTTGATCGTCAGCGCGTCGCATTCATAGAGCCGATGCGTCTCGCTGCCGACGGGAACCGCGCCGAACATCGCCTGCGCATAGATCTCCGCGACGCTTCCCACGTCTCCGCGCATGGAGTCGATCAGAACATAGTAGCCCAGCTCCGTCGCCTCGCGGCTGAGGCGCTGCATCTGCGCGATCCCCGCCGCGCCGAGCGCTTCAAAGCACGCGCTCTGGAGCTTGACCGCCGGGGCGACGCCCGCGAGCGCATGGAGCAGCTCACTGCAAAAACGGTGATACGCCTCCGCAGCGGCCTCAAGCGTCTGTCCGTGCGCCTCAAAGGCGTCGCGGACGATATGCGGGGGCAGGATCGGAAGGTAGGGATCGAGCCCGAGCATCACCGGACTCTTCAGCTTACGGATCTTGTCTTGCAAAACATCGACGGACATGACATTACCTCCTGTATTGCTGCATTCGCGGAGCCGCTTTTTACCGCGTGGGTCCAAGCGCCGCTATTTTCTTTATTATACCACGTTTTTTACGACCGGAAAAGACACTTTCCCGCCGTTTTGCAAGTTTTTCTTCCTTTCGGGAAAGCTAAGGCAGCACCGCACAATTCGGCAAGCAAATTCGACGAGAGATTTTTTGCCAAGTCAAGGTTTGAAAAGTGCGGGAATACTGTATGTATTTCAAACTTTTCAAGCCAAAGAATTGGCGGAAAATATCCGGCGAAGCGCGTCGGCGCAATTGCGCGGTGCTGCCCTAAGGCAACTCTGATCAGATCGCAGGAGCGGCCGGCGGGAGCGCCTGCTGAAAATCAAGGTTTGGTACGAACTAAAATCGATGATTTTCAGCAGCAAAAGCTCCGTCGGGCGCGGCAGTCCGTTCATTCGGAGGATTCCCGGCGATCTGCGGCAGGGCCTTGCAAAAAGCGGAAGGAGGCGAACGTAATGAAGGTAAGCGGTTTTCTTCTGACTCTCGGTCTCGGCATGGCTGCCGGCGGCGCGGCGGTCCTGATGCTCCCGCAGCAGTCGAAGGCGCGCAAAACGGCGCAGAAGGCAGTCGACAGCATGGAGCAGAGCATTTCGGAAATGCTCCAATAAGCGCCTCATGCGGCCGAAGCGGCGGGATGCTCCCGCCGTACATAGCGCGATTTTTCCGTCGGAAACCGTCACAAAAAATTCATACTTTTTCCTATTGACAAACCCCAAAAGGGTGGTATGATGAAGCTAAAGAAATTAGCACTCTCATTGTGCGAGTGCTAAAACCAGCCGCCGGAAGCGGCATATCCCGCTTCCCGCCGCGGCAAACGAAAACGGCCTGCATCTGACGCTGTTTTCGGGAAAGGAGATCCCTATGAATACCAATCAATTTACGCAGAAAACGGCCGAGGCCATCCAGAGCGCGCAGCGCCTCGCCGCAGAGCATCAGAATCAACAGATCGAGCAGGCACATCTGCTCTTGGCACTTTTGCAGCAGGAGGACGGGCTGATCCCCCAGTGGCTGAAGAAAATGGACATCAGCACGGAGAGCTTTGAGGCTGCGGCCGAGGCAGCCGTGAACAAGCTGCCCGCCGTGACCGGAAGCGGCCGCGACGCCGACCAGTTCTATATTTCGCGCGGCATGGACCGTCTGCTTGCCGAGGCCGAGAAGACCGCCAAAGCAATGCGCGACGACTACATCTCCGTCGAGCACCTCTTCCTCGCCATGCTGGACACGGCGGACGACACCGTAAAGAACCTGTTTTCCGACTACCGCATTACCAAGGAGGCCGCGCTCAAGGTGCTGCAGACCATCCGCGGCACGGCCCGCGTGACCACGGACAACCCGGAGGGAACGTATGAGGCGCTGAGCAAATACGGTACCGATCTGGTCAAAAAGGCCCGCGACAAAAAGACGGACCCCGTGATCGGCCGCGACGACGAGATCCGCAATGTTATCCGCATTCTGTCGAGAAAGACGAAGAACAACCCCGTTTTGATCGGCGAGCCGGGCGTAGGCAAGACGGCCATTGCCGAAGGGCTTGCCCAGCGCATCGTGCGCGGCGACGTGCCGAAGTCCCTGCAGGACAAGACGATCTTCTCGCTGGACATGGGCGCGCTGATCGCGGGCGCAAAATACCGCGGCGAATTTGAGGAACGTCTGAAGGCCGTTTTGAACGAGGTCAAGGCCTCCGAGGGCCGCATCATCCTGTTTATCGACGAGCTGCATACGATCGTCGGCGCGGGCAAGACCGAGGGCAGCATGGACGCGGGCAATCTGCTCAAGCCGATGCTGGCGCGCGGCGAGCTGCACTGCATCGGTGCGACCACGCTCGACGAATACCGCAAGTATATTGAAAAGGACCCGGCCTTGGAGCGCCGTTTCCAGACCGTCTTGGTCAGTGAGCCGACGGTCGAGGATACGATCGCCATTTTGCGCGGTCTGGAGGAACGCTATGAGGTCTACCACGGCGTAAAAATCACGGACTCGGCCATTATTGCCGCCGCCACGCTCTCCGACCGCTATATCACGGACCGTTTTCTGCCTGACAAGGCCATCGACCTGATCGACGAGGCCTGCGCGATGATCCGTACGGAGATGGACTCCATGCCGACCGAGCTGGACGTCATTCGCCGGAAGATCATTCAGATGGAGATCGAGGAGGCCGCGCTGAAAAACGAGGACGACGAGCTTTCCAAGGGCCGTCTGGCAGAGCTGCGCAAGGAGCTTGCCGAGCAGCGCGAAAAGTTCAACGCGATGAAGGCGCAGTGGGAGAACGAAAAGAATGCCATCGGCAAGGTGCAGCAGCTTCGTGAGCGCATCGAAGCCCTCGGCGCGGAGATCGAAAAGGCCGAGCAGGCCTATGATCTGGAAACGGCCGCGCGCCTGAAATACGGCGAGCTGCCCGAGCTGAAGAAGCAGCTTGCCCACGAGGAGGAGCTTGCGCAGAGCGCAAAGCAGAGCAATCTCCTGCGCGATAAGGTCACCGAGGAGGAGATCGCAAAGATCGTCGAGCGCTGGACGGGCATTCCCGTGGCGAAGCTGGTCGAGGGCGAGCGCGAAAAGCTCCTGCACCTCGACGCCGAGCTGCACAAGCGCGTGATCGGGCAGGATGAGGCCGTCAAGGCCGTCACCGAGGCCATCCAGCGCAGTCGTGCCGGCATTCAGGACCCGAACCGTCCGCTCGGCTCCTTCCTGTTCCTCGGTCCGACCGGTGTCGGCAAGACCGAGCTTACCAAGGCGCTGGCCGAGGCGCTGTTTGACGACGAAAAGAATCTGGTCCGTATCGATATGTCCGAGTATATGGAGAAGTTCTCCGTGTCCCGTCTGATCGGAGCGCCTCCCGGATACGTCGGCTACGACGAGGGCGGCCAGTTGACCGAAGCCGTTCGCAGAAAGCCTTATTCCGTCGTGCTGTTCGACGAGGTCGAAAAGGCGCACCCGGACGTGTTTAACGTACTTCTGCAGGTGCTTGACGACGGCCGTATCACCGATTCGCAGGGCCGCACGGTCGATTTCAAAAACACCATTCTGATCCTGACGAGCAACCTCGGTTCGGAATACCTGCTCGACGGCATCGGCGCGGACGGCGAGATCAGCGCGGACGCCCGCGCAAAGGTCGAACAGCTTCTCAAGCGTTCGTTCCGCCCGGAGTTCCTCAACCGTCTGGACGAGATCGTATTCTATAAGCCGCTGACCAAGGAAAATATCGTCGGCATCGTCGACCTTCAGCTTGCTCAGCTCAATCACCGTCTTGCGGACAAGCAGCTTGCCTGCGAGCTGACGCCCGAGGCAAAGCAGTTCGTGATCGACGCGGCATACGACCCGCAGTACGGTGCAAGACCGCTCCGCCGCTATTTGCAGCACACCGTCGAAACGCTGCTTGCGAAGCGCATTCTGCGCGGTGACATTTCTCCGAACAGCACGCTTCGCGTGACCGTAAAGGACCACGAGCTGGTCGTTGAATAATCAGAAAGCTCTGCACCGCGAAAAAACCCGGTGCAAACAGAACGCCCACCGAGGCAGACAAGACGCCCTTCGGTGCGGGACAAAGTCCCGCCCCGGAGGGCGTTTAGGCTATCAAAAAATGCAGGGTAGTAAGGCACTGCGGGGGAACAAGTGTAGAAAGTGTCGGTAACCGGCAGGCGGGTAGTTAGAAGAGATCGGTATGCCGCCGTTTCGCAGCTTCAAGCGACCGGTTCATGATCGTTTCTTACTGTCTCGATATCACTTTTTCTTTTCGCGGCGGACAATCAGCGGGACGATAACGCCGCTGATGATCAGCAATGGCAGAACGATACGATTCTACCGTTTGAGCGGTTTGCGGGCGATTCTTCGGAGAAATTCATGTTGTTCCATGTCGCTTCTTCTTTGCCCACCAGTTTGTCAGTTCTGAGAAAGTCGGAAATATCGTACGCCGACAGCGGCGCGATCAGTGCGGCAATGCTCAGTATAATACTGATGAATGCCGTCTTGAATAATGCAAGCTTCATATACCTTTCTCCCCCTCAGTAGCAGTTTATCTCTATTTCAGCGCGTTCAGCGCGGAGTATGGCAGCATGACCTCCAAATGATCTCCCATCGCATACGGCACGGGATAGCTGATCCCGACGCCCTCGGCGGTGTAGAACACATGGAAATCGTCTCCGGACGACAGTCCGTTCAAAAAGGCAGCTTTGCTGCATATTGCGTCGGAAAACGTTCCCCAGCCCTCCGGCCACGTTCCGCCTGCGCCCTCCGTGATGTCCTTTTCCGCCTGCGCGGCAAACGCCTCATACAGCGCGTCATCGATCGCATAGCGGTCGGCAAAGGCAATTTCCTTCCCGCTTTGCGGGTCAATATTCAGCGTAAATAAGAGATGGATGGGATGCGCGGCCTTTTTATAATTGTAAAGCCCTTCAAAAACAATGCTTACCAAGTCGTCTGTGCAATAAGTAATGCGGTACTCGACATTCAGGTAGGTGTTCTGATAATCTTCCGCCGTTTCGGAGGGCTTTTCCGACGACGCCGTCAAATTATAATCCGTTAGTATGCAGATCGCGGCAATTTTTTCCTGAACAAAATTATAAATCGTGTCGTTCGCGGCGTCGCTCTCAGGCGAGCACAGCTTCGGATATGCTGCGCAGATCGCATTTTCCTCGGAATTTTCAAACAAATAGGCGGCCTCCGTTTCGACTGCCGCATTCTGTTCGGCGGTCGACGGCGTCGACGCCTCGGGATTCGCATCGTGCGCCGTGCAGGCACAAAGCAGAAGCAGCATTGCCAGACAAAGCGTTATGATATATTTCTTCACAGCATGTCCTCCGAGAGCCTCAAATTAAGGAATTTAAGCAGCTTCCGTCGAAATGCCCTTATACAGGCTTCGCAAGCCGTCCTTGCTCCACGCTCCTGTATACATTATACTACACTCCTAATTGGCCTGTCAAGGTCGTTATAAGTGATAAGTGCCATATTTTCGGCAAGCTTGACAGGCTGATGCGGAAAGGCTATACTGATGATAGATATTCCGTACCGCAATGCTGCCTGCACTGTCCAAGCGGCCGCAAGGGCCGCATGATGCGGGCTGCTCCGAAAGCTATGCTTGCAGCAACGGACCCGGTCGATCTGTCATATCAGGAGGATTATCAGTGGAAAGCATTCGTAGAATTATAAATACACTCTATGCGTATTGCCGCACATTGGGCGTCCCTCGCGATCAATATCCCCTTGCGGAGGAAGCGCACCCGATTCAAGACGGCGTGTATTTTTCCAACACGCCACAATACTCTTTTTGTGTTGCCGAGCGGGGAAAGGTAATCAGCCGGACGCTGTGCAGCACGACCGCAGATATGTATTACGGCATATTAAAAATACTATCCTTTGAAATCGCCGTGGATACCGAAGCAAAACAGCGCAAGGCTGACGAAGACCCGCGCAGACAGATCTTTTCGATCCAGTACGAGCTGTTAAAAAGCGTTGACGACGAGTTTGCTCGGATGCTTTCGGCCGATATTGCGGAAATCCTGCGCAAATATCCTTACAACGACAAGCTTTATTCTACGGTCTCTCACCGAAACGGCGGCTGAAAGGACGATACGGTTATCCGCAAGAACAGCACACGGGAAATGAAGCAGATGCAGTAACGGCAAGACGCGGTGGAAAGGAGATATGCGATAAAATGAATCATGTTTTGTGGAACATATTATTTTTTATCACGCTTTCTATAACGATTGTTTTCTTCGTCTTCGGAATATACGAGTATATTGCCGGGCCGGCCAAAGCGAAACAGCTCCTCAGGAAAATGCATTTTCCGTTTGGGTATACGCTCTTTTGCGTATTCGGATCGATCTGCTTTCTCATTACGCTGCTTCTGCATTGGTTCCGCAATGGGTTTTAGGATTTTGCCGCGCATAAGCAATGCGATATTCCACCGTTGATCCTTAACAGCATGGCACCTTTCTGCAACGCTTACCGCTATTTTACATAGTTTTGGAGGGAAAAGAATGCTCCCGGGATTCGTATCTCTGTTGATTCTTGACAGCTTACATGCGCTGGTCTGTTTGCGCCTTTTTGCGCAAAAGCCGCAGAAAAATGTCCTGCGCTATTCCAAGCTGCTTGTCGTGATCGCGCTGATCTGCGTATTGTCCGCCGGTGCGATCGGCGCGTACTGCCTGTGCACCGCGTTTTCATGGGCGGCATTGATCCTTGACATTGTTTTCTCGCTCATGGGCGGCTGGCTCCTTCTTGCGTACTGCCGTTGGCGCGTGACATACGGGGACGGTCGGTTTGAAGTGCGCCCGTGCCTTGGACGCAAGCGCACATATTCCATGGCGGACATCTATGGCTTGACCGAAGGCCCATCAATGACGACGCTGCATCTTCGGAACGGTAAACTCCGTCTTGACAATTTGGTGCGGGGCCGCGAGGACTTTATCGAGGAAGCGGAGCACTACTACCGCCGTGTCCTGCGCAGGGGTCATGCCCTGCCGGATATCCCCGACGAGCTTTTTCACGGCAATGTGCGGGAACCGTGGTCGTTTATCGTCATATTCCTGCTGGTCGATCTGTTTATGCTCGGATGTATCGTTTTCTCTGTCGTCTTGATGCACCGCGAAATGCATCCGACCGACGCCGCTGTCTCGGTAGAGCTTTCCGACTACACCGTACAGTGGCAGGATGATACGCTGTACCTGAACACGGACGGCTTGCGTCAGCCGTATTATGTCAGCCATGTGGCGGATATTCTGTCGGCGGAACAGTATTCCGCGCTGTGCGGCGGCCTGTCGCAGGGCGTCCCGCTGCAGGTGGTCGTGGGGCAGGAGAATTATAAAAAGGCAGCGGAAGACGACTGCAATTATATCGAGATCAGAGAATTACGCCGCTCGGACGGGCAACTGCTGATCTCGGAGCAAGCGGTCATAAAGAGCACACGGCTCGACGCTTGGCCCGCCTTGCTCTTCCCGCTGTGCATTCTCCTTTTGACGCTGTGCTTTGAGGGCTTTTTCTGCTATATCGTGAACCGCGCACGCAAGCACCCCCGCCTGTTTCGCCTTCTGGTCAAGGAGGGCTGGCGAAACGTTTAACGCTTTTCGGACTGTCAAAAGCTCCATCACATGTCATTGCAAGGTTTGCGCAGCAAGCCGTGGCAGTCTCGCGGAATGATTCCGATTTTTCGGTGGACTCGGGCGAATCCGAAACATTCTGCATGAGATTCCCACGCCGCTTCGCTCCCCGGAATGACATGACGGAAGGTTTTCGATACATGGGAAACGTTTACCGCGTTTTTTCGCAGAAGCAGCCCCGCCGATGTCCCGTCAAGCGCCGTATTGACAGAAGCTGTAAATCCCGATATAATGAAATTACAAAACCGCGCTCGTGGTCCACTCCGCGAAGGAGCGCCCCAAAGAACAAGCGCGGCGTTTGGCACAGCATCCGAATCGAAAGGGGGAAGCGCCTACCTATGAGCACGGCACACGCCTACTCTATAGCCGAGCTGTGGACAGCTCACACACCGATGGCGCTTTGGAAGGCGATCCTTATTGTGCTTTTCTTCCTGCTTTGCGGCTTCGTGCTATGCCTTGCGCACTGGTGTATGCTGCGCGGATATATTATGGAGTACGGGTATCCCCGCCTGAAAACGAAGACGTTAAAGAAACGGCTGAAAAACGACCCGTTCCCGCAGAAGCTGTGTATGCTTCGTCTTTGCCGCGACGCGCAGAGAAAGGGCTGGTTCCTCCGGCTTTGCCTGTTGATAAATTTCGTGAACATTGCCTCCGTGCCGGTCGCCGTCGTCGGTGCAGTCGGCGCGGTCATCACCCACACGGACGGTTGGGCGATGTGTTTGCTCTTTGCGCCGTTCGACTGCCTTGTGGTGAGCGTAACGCTGCTGTTCATTCCCGGCCTTGTGTTCCTGCCCTCCGAGCGGCGGCGTTACCAAAGAAAGTAATACGGAACAAATGCCGGTCAAGACCGCCGCAAGGCATACCGTCGCATCACAGCGTTGTAAATATGTAAGGAGGTCCCGAGCGTGAAACACAAAAAACTGCTTCTCATCCTGATCCCCGTATTATTCCTGCTGAGCCTTTCCGGCTGCTACCGCAAGGGAACGGTAGGCGACACGAAAGCGTATAGTGGCTCTACATTGGTGTGCACTGTCGTTCCGTTCGTTCAACGCGGAGACTCTGACTTTGATAAGGTGTACGAGCTGGAGCGGGATGAATACGGACGCGCAATGTTCAGCTATAATTGCTTTTCCCCATTCTGTCAGGAAACATTGGATATCCTTGTCATTTGTCAAACAACGGACCGCTACAGTCCTAAATACTACGAAGATATTTGCTATCTGATCCACGGCGAGGACGATGCGGAGTTCTCTGACAGTGAGATCGCACTCTTGAAGGAGCGAAATGACTGGGGAAAGCCGCTGAACTTTGAAAAAATGCAGACCGTATCCAAGGACAATGCGCGCGATTGGAACCTGCATTATGACTCGGCAAAAGCAGCGATCACGGCCGCGCTCAAGCTTGACGACGCTTGGTTTGTTTCGCTGGGGACTATGGAGTACTGCGGAGACGGCACATGGTTCATTCTTGCCCAAGTGTCGCCCACCGAAAACAAGCAGGAAAACGGGCCGCTTTATTTGGCGCTGTATGCCCCGGACGAGCAGCAGCCCATCCTAAGCATAGAGCCATTCGAGTGGACATACGAATGCCAGTCGCTGATCCACGAATTTAAGTACCCTACCGCCGAGAGCTGACGGCAGGTATCATCTCCCGCCGTCTTGTCGGCATAACGGACCGTGCTCCGCTTATCAATAGCAGGCCGTTCGTCCCACCAGCCCGCTTGCATATGCAAAGGGATCTGAAAATTTCTTTATGCTCCTCACCGTATTGCAGGGGATGCAAAAGAAGTATTATGGTAAAACTGTAGAGCGCCGCAAAACGCAAGGTTCTATAATAAATGTTGAAGGGCAGGAGGCAGAGCCTGACCACAGCATTTATTATAGAACCTTTTTCTGATAAAAACGACATTTGGCGCTGCCCATGGCTTCCCGTGATGTGCTTCAGCGCTCCAAGCTTCCGTCTTTCATTTTCAGTACCGCATCGGCAATTTCTGCCACAGCGGGGTCATGCGTGACGATGATGACGCAGCGGCCGTTTTCTTGGGCCAGCGTTTGAAGAATCTCTACGATATTTCGACTGTTGGTGCTGTCGAGACTGCCCGTAGGCTCGTCCGCCAGAATGATCTCACTTCCGGAAGCCAACGCGCGGGCAATAGCCACCCGCTGCTGTTCGCCGCCGGAGAGCATCGTGGGGAATCGCCTGAACTGGTCCTTTTTCAGTCCTATCTGCAGGAGCTTTTCAGCTGCCAGCTCGTCCGCTCTCCTCTTCGGCATTTTTCGGACATACAAAGGATATGCCGCATTTTCCAAAGCGGTCAAATGCTGAAACAGATTAAAGCTCTGGTAGATCACGGATATATGGTTCAGCCGATAGGAATCCCGATCCATTTTCGCCGTAGATTCTCCGTCCAATTCGATCGTACCGGAGGTCGGTACGTCCAATCCGGCCAGCAGTGACAGGAATGTGGTCTTTCCGCTGCCGGAGGCACCGACAAGGGCATAAACCAGTCCCGGCTTAAAAGCGCAGCTGACACAGTTCACGGCCTTTACCGTCTGAACTGCGTTCCTGTATTCGTAGGTCACTTGTTTTGCGATCAAGCTATTCATATTCAGTCCTCCGCCTTCATGAGCTTTATCACGTTGATACCGGTGATCCGAAGCACGGCAGCTGCGGAACCAAGTAAAAATACCACCGTCATTAGCGCGGCGTTCAACACTGCGCTTGTTTGCAGCGCGCCTTCCAGAAGGATCCCGCTTGTTACGCCGAAAAATGCGCCTGTAAAAGTCGGAACGGTAAGCTCGGCCATCACCAGTCCGAAAATTTTACTTCGCTTCATGCCGAGGCAGCGCATAACGGCAAACTCCTTTGTTCTGCCGCGTGTTGCCAAAAAGCTTGCGAAAAAGCCGATGCCGCCGCAGAGAACGATCAGAAACGGCAGTAATATGCGAAGCATGGAGAGGTTTGCCTGAAGCTCCGAGATGTTTTTCTGATAGATATCATCGTGAACCAAAACGCCGTAGGTAACGCCGTCAATTTGATTGCTGAGCTTGGGCCGGACAAACCAATCGTAGATATAGGTTTTGCTTTCCGCCAGCTTCCGGTTGTCCCGGATGTCAAACGAACAGCTATCGGTCAGAAAGGCCACGGAAATTCCTTCTGCCCACGGCATGAAGTAAGGGCAGTATATTACATTGCTTGGCCCGTTCATGACCGTTCCTATAATTCTCAGATGCACAGCTTCTCCCATATCAGCGGCGACCGTAATATATTCCTCCCCGGCAAGCATATCGGACGGGACCAGACAAATTTGCTCCGTCCCCCTCAGGGAGGCGTCCTCCCAGCCGTCAAAGAATTGCACGCAGACGCCTTCCGCTTGCGAAAGCGCCGGGTCGGAATCGACGGATAGGATACGGCGGAGCGTTGCTCCTGCCGGCTGCTCCAAGGGCATTTCTGCTTTTGCCCGTACATTTTTTACATATTCGTCCAGATAACAGCCGCGCAGCCGCCGTTTTCCCTCCAGCATTTCTACGAAGGCGGAGAGCATTTGCAGATTGCCGGAATCCGTGCCTTTTGCATTCGTTACGGTGCAGGAGATCGTAGTATTTGCGATCGTATTGTCTAAAGCGTTTTCCTGTCGAACGGTCAGGTCCCGCAAGATTATTGCCGAAAAGGCACAGGCAGCCGCAACCGCAGCAAGGAGCAGGCTCGCTGTTCGGCGGCGAAGCATGGCGATCAATGTTACGCCCGCAAGGGCGTGGCCGTTTTTTTGAGACATGACCGTTCGCACCCCCTCAACTGTATTTTGCTTTCATCAGCTTGCGATTCGCAAAGGCCGCTGCACTGATGATCGTGGCGATCACGAGAAATGCGAATGCAATGGCAGAAGCGGCCGCCGTTGCCCCTGTCCGAAGCACAAGCGCGCTGGAAAGCAGTTTCTCTGTAACGGTGTCGAACAGCGCATCCGCAACACCGGTACCGACCGCAATTGCAAGCAGCTCTAAGGGGATAAGCACCGCAAGCATTTCTCCGAATACCGTTTTGGACGCTCTGCCCAAGAGACGAGCGCCGCGAAGCGTCGGCTGCATTCTGCGGAAATTCAGGAACAGGAACAGCACAGACGCAAGCAGAAGTACGCCGGCACCAACCGTCATCAGACGTCCGGCATTGGTTTTAAGCGCCTCCAGCGATTCCTGCATAGAGGAAAAATCCTGATCGAAATAAAGGAATTGTCCGCCAAGCCCCCGCTGTTCCATGTACGTTTCAAACTCTTCCGCCGTACCGTTTTCCAGAACAAACGTATTCAGCAGCGAATTTGCCCGTGTCTCGTAATCCTGCGCCTCGGGAACGGATGCCTTGGGAACGAATATCGTATCTGCATTGAATTGATAGGCGCCGAACGCAAAGCGCACACCGGTATAAATACCGACAACGGTATAATTCCTGCATACCCCGATCGCGTCGTCGGGCGTCATACAATATCTTTGGCGATAGGGGCCGGGGTCTTCCTGCGCAAACAGGGAATTTGCCAGTGCGCCGTTGCTGTATTCTCCGAACCCGGAATTGTAGTAGTCCAGCCGAACGCTGTCGCCGAGCTGCATGCCGTTCAATTCAGCGTACGCCGCGCTGATGATGCAGACATCCGCGCCCTTCGTGTATTCCTCTTCCGTAAAAAAGCGTCCCGTCAGCAGGCTTGCATCACCGGTATTGAACGAATACATGCTCTCGATGCGGTCGGTCAGTATCACGGCAGCGGATTCGTGATTCAGTCGGCAAAGCGGGATGATATCTTCTCTCCAGACGGAAGCCGCGTCACTGCCGAGATAATCCGCCGCCGTTCCGGGATACGCGCAGGTCCATGGAAGCTGCCCTGCCGCAGGAAAATGATATTCCTGCCCATTCTGGTTCCCGAGTTCAAGTGCGGCAGGTTCGCCGCAGGAATTGCTCGGAATTTCAGGAAACGGAACGATGCATCGGTTTTCGGTTTTTACCTGACTGTATCCGTCGGCAGAGCGGACGACACGATAATCCCGATATTGGCCGAGTACAAGATAGGTCTTGCCTTCTTCAAACGGTGCCGCCCCATTCGCTTCGCGGACATCGCTGTAGATATGTACCGAATCAGGTTCGGGGAAAGTGTTATATGCATCTGACAGACAGATGATCTCCTCAACGCGAAAGGACGCGTCATACAGGAGTATCCCCTCCGTCGGCTGCTCCCTGATGCTCTCGCAGCGCAGTGCAAATACGGCAAGAGAATAGCATTCTCCGTCAAACGCAATATTGTATTCCGACGGGTCCATGCGTCCGGAGGAGAGGGACTTGCTGCCCGCGATATGGGCGGAAAGCAGACAGCGGCGATCGACCGTCGTGAGCTGTGGAGCTTCCCGCGCGAAATTGTCGGCATACACGCGATTTTGCAGTGCGCCGGCGATCTCCTCTGCCGATAGCTTACTTAGATCCGGTTCCGACGGGATCGCAATCGTCGTGTACCCACTGAGGATCTCGTCCTGCTGTATCTTTGCACTTGTCCATGCAGCATAGCCGGTGCAGGACAGCGCGGTGGAAAGGCTGAGCAGCCCCGCCGTCAGAATAGTAAAAACCGGCCCTCTGACCGCCTGCCGAAAGAAAATATTCATGCACCGATTCTCCTTTTTCGGAATGCTGTTTGGTACAGCTTACCTTTGAAATTCGGATCATGCAAGCGGGGATGCGCGAAACGACCGTTTTGACGCCGTTTTGGTCGTGTTTTCTTCTGCGGATCTGTGAACCGGTACTGGCGGCCACGTCCCGGATATGCTATAATATCTCTACGCAGATAAATGGGAGGTGGCATACCCGTGCGTGTAATTTTCTGCGACGACGACCCTGCGGCCCTTGCACAATTACAGCTCTATGTGTCGGAGTACTTTGCGCGGCCGGGCGGAAAAACGCCGGAGTTCGCCTGCTATCATAGCGGCGACGCGTTATTGGCCGCAGAGGCTCGTGCGGATATCGCATTTTTGGATGTTGAAATGCCCGGTGTCAGCGGGATCTGCGTCGGCGCAAAGCTGAAAGAACAGAATCCGAGCATTATAATCTTTATCGTAACCTCTTATCCGGATTATTTGGACGAAGCCATGCGGTTTCAGGTGTTCCGATACCTGTCAAAACCGATTGATAAGGACCGACTGTTCCGCAATCTGAAGGATGCAGTCTACCGCTATAACATGGAGAGTCGGGAATTTCCCATTGTGACAAGCGACGGGGTATATGTCCGACGGGCGGAAGAAATCATCTGCGTTGAAGCGGCACAGCGGAAGGTTTTCGTCCATACAACGGACGGCATCCTGCAAAGCACGCAGAACATGGAGCATTGGCGGCAGACCTTGGCCCTGCCATGCTTTTATGTGACGCACAGAAGCTATATCGTCAATCTGCACTTTGTTAATACAATTCGTAAAGATAGCATTCTGCTGAAATATCGGGATAAGGAATTGACGGCATACTTAACAAGAAGAAGGTATACCGCGTGCAAGGATACCTATTTGTGGTACATGGAAAGCGTGAAATGATGGCGGAATACATTTGCTACGGTGTGTTATATATTGCAGAGGCGATCATTGCATGGCTGTATTTTGACGCTCTGTTCTGTCGGAGTGCCTCCGGCGTTCGGCTCGGCCTCACCTTTGCGGTCGCATATCTTCTCCTGTTCTGCGTTACATGGTTTGACAGCGTCGTTTTGAACGGCGCAGCATTTTTTGTTTCCAATTTGCTTTTGCTGTGGAGAAATTACGAATGCAGATTAAGACCCGCCATACTGCATTCCGCTTTCCTGACCTCGATCATGGCCGTCACGGAAATCATTGCCGCGTGGATCATCAGCCTGTTCGGCTTCCGTTTCGGCGCTTATGCCGATGATCTGGCCGTTATGATCGTCATGGCAGTCATCAGTAAAATGCTTTATTTTTCGATCACGGTGATCGCCGCAAGGCTTTGGTCCTCCGGTCGGCAAACGCAGGAAGAACCGGCGTTTATGGGCCTGCTGTGCATCCTGCCGATCCTCTCCGTTGCTGTTTCCGCCGTGGTGGTCTATATCGGCATTCGCGCAGAGATGACAAAACCGGTAGCACTTCTCATGATAATCATTGTTCTGACCTTACTGATCGTCAATTTGATTTTTATGGTCCTGTACAATCATTTACAGCGGATCCATGACGAACGGTTGGCGCTTAATTTGAGCATGCAGCGAGAAGAAGCGGATGCCGCGTACTATCAGGCGCTTCAGGAGCAGTCGGAAAATCAGCGCATTTTGGTCCACGATATCAAGAGCCATCTGAATGCCATTCACGGCCTTGCCGAAGAGCTTGATGCGCCTGCAATATCCGAGTATGTCACAAAGCTGGCAGAGGATGTCCTGCCCGATCGGCAAATAAAGATATGCCCGGAACCGATCCTTAATTTTATGCTGCTGCAATTTCGAGAGAAATGCGAGAAAAAAGGGGTATCCTTCCGGTGTGATATCCGAGATCATTGCTTTACCTTTATGGATGCACCAAGCATCACGACCTTTTACGGAAATCTGCTGACAAACGCATTGGAGGCGGCGGAATGCTCCGAAGCGCGGTCGATCGAACTATCCGTGAAGAAAAGTGACGAGCAGCAGATCGTCATTGTGTCGGTCGTAAATTCCTGCGATGCACCGCCAATACCGAATCAGGAGGGCCTGTTCCGAACGCGGAAGCATACGTCCGGGATCCACGGCGTGGGCCTAAAGAGCATCAGACGCATCGTGGACCGATATCACGGCGTCGCCGCAATGCGTTTTGACCCCGAAGAAAAGAAATTCTACCATATCGTGCAGTTCCCGATGCAGGAGGAGCGGCAAGTGCGTCGCTGACTGCTCTCCCGCCGTTCTGACCTGCATCAGCACGGCACTTCGATCCTTTATTTCGGTATGCAAAAGAAGCAAACGGCAGGAAATCATCGATGCCGTTTGCTTCTTAATTTTTAACAGTCCAACAAAATGCTTGATCTTAATATTCGATCAAACCCGTTATTTTTAAGTATCCGTTCGCTTTGTTTTAACACTTATTCTCTTTTCTTCGTATAATGCTTTTGACCCCGAGGGCAAGAAAGTAACCGGCGATGATCCCGGCGAAATTCAGGATCAGATCATCCACATCAAAGCTGCGGCCGACAACGGGCTGTATTATTTCTACCGTAAGCGGAACGATAACGGCTGTTTTCCAGATCGTTCGCCCGTCGATCTTCTCAGAAACGAAGGGCAGGAAAATGCCGAAGGGCACAAACATGAGGAAGTTATAAATCAGCATTTTCAGGACCCAGCGCCCGATCGTAAGCTCGCCCGCTATCAATCTGAAAACGGTCGGAACGAGGTTAAAATCTCCCGAGAAGAACGCAAGCTCGCCGTGGCTGTATCCGACAAAAATCTTGGCCCAAACAGACATCCACAGCTCGGCGGGCACGAGGACGAGATTCACAAGCCCTGTCAGATAGCATACAAAAAGCCAACGCATGATCTCCATGCCCCACCGGACGCTGCTCCCGCGCCTTTTTATGCGGACGCATCTGCAAACGGCATAGACCGCGCCCACCAGCAGGGTGATCGGGAGGACCTGCAGAAACAGGCCGAATATCGAACCGGAGCTGAGCAGGCTGTATAGTTTGCTCATTTTTTATTTGCCCTCCTGCCTGCTCATGGGTGTTCGCGAATTTGGACCACGACCCATTCTCCGCTGTCATTTCTCTCCACCTTCCAGAGGGCAGGACAGCGCGCGCTTCCGCAGGCAAGGCTGCCGTCGTGATTGAAGGTATTGGACGTGTAGTAGACCCAGATCCAGCCCTCGGTTTTCCCGAGGTGGGCGGACCACAGCTCTAACGAATGCTCATTAAACGCCGTGTCGCCGAAGAAGTCCGTATCGGTCGCGTATCGGGCAAGTAAGCCGTATTTTTCTTCGTTTTCCGCGCTTGTGTGCCGCACGTCATTGAACGCCTGATCTGCCAGACGCAGGACCGACTGCGCTTCTCGGCGGTCGGATGCGGAACCGATGCACAGCGCCTTGGCGATCTGTTCGCCGCTGTAAAAGTTACAACACCAAAGCTCCTTGATGCGGTAGACGGGGAAAAAGTGGAGCAGCACGCATACGACGATAAAAACGCCGGCAATAACGGCAGCCGCGCAGAACACCTTTTTCCGAAACCTTTTGTGAATGGCCTTCATGGATTTCAGCACTTCGGCCTCGATGTTGTCGGGCGCTTTGCCGCCGGGCTTTTCGGCTTTTTCCTTCGACCGCATGGCCTCAAGCTCTGCGGCGCATTGCGGGCAGCCTGCAAGATGCTCCTCTACAAATGCCGCCGTATCTTCGCTGACCATGTTTTCAAAGTACAGGGGCAGCACGTCGCGGACAATACTGCACTCATTTTTCATATCCGATCTCCTCCAATCTGCTTCGTATCATTTTCCCGGCCCGGTGGTAGGTAACGCAAGCCCAATTATCGGTCTTTCCGTATAGTGCGCCGATTTCCTTAAAAGACAATTCGCCGAAAACACGCCATATGAAAACCTCCTTGTACGGCTCGGGCATCCTGTGCAGAATTTCCCGTATCTGCCCTGCTTCCTCCCGCGTGTCGACCTGTTCATCAGCAAAAGCGTTCGGGTCCGCAATATTCTGAACGGCTGCTTCGTCAATACGTTCTGTTCTGCCGCTCTTTTCCAGATAGGAGAAATAGGTGTTTTTTGCAATTTGGCAGAGCCATACGCGCATGTCGCAGTTGCCGCGGAAGCTGTTTATGGACCGCATTGCCTTGAAAAAGGTATCGCTTGTGATCTCCTCTGCGATATGCTCATCGCCGGAGAGCCGCCTTATATAGCAGTATACCGATTTAAAATAGATGCTGTAGAGCTGTTCAAACTCCATTGCGCTACCACCTCCCTTCATCAGTAAGACTCCGCAGAGGAAAAAATCTTACAAAAAATCCGGAATATCAAAATCGAAATATTGGTATCAGTATAACATATTCGTGCCACCGTTTCTACCGCCCCGCCCGTTTCGCCGCAATTACCGCAGATTGCTTGCTTCAAAAGGTTGCATCCCTGCTGTTTTACGAGATGAACGGCATTTCTTCAATTGTGTGAATTATCTAGATGCCGACCAAGTTCGGAGAGGTGTAAAATGCAGAAATTGCGGTGTTCGTGTCGTATCGCGAGAGAAATGAGAAAATAATTGTGTTGATTAGTGCGAAAATTCAAGGAAATTTCTTTGATTTTTACACGAATATCTGCTATACTATGGTCAGTACCTTTAAGGAGGACGGCTTATGTATAGAAAGATTATGGGCTTCTTGGAAGCTTGGAAAGAAAGCGAACACCGCAAGCCCCTTATTTTACAGGGTGCAAGACAGGTCGGAAAGACCTATTCCATTCTGGAGTTCGGGCGCACCCATTACGAAAATGTGGCATACTTCAACTTTGAAACCAATCCAAAGCTGAACGAAACCTTTGAGGAAAACATCAGCCCCGATTATCTGATACCGATTTTGTCCCATATCGCAGGTCAGACCATCGTAAAGGAAAAAACGCTGATTGTATTTGACGAGGTGCAGCTCTGCGAAAGGGCTTTGACCTCGCTCAAATACTTTTGCGAGAACGCTCCAGATTACCACATCATCGTGGCAGGCAGCTTGCTCGGCGTTGCGGTCAACAGGGCGAAATTCTCTTTTCCCGTAGGAAAGGTCGATATGAAAACGCTTTATCCTATGGATATGGAGGAATTTATGTTGGCTCTCGGTGAGGACGATTTGGTGGAGCAGATTAAAAAGTGCTTCCAAACCGATACGCCGTTGCCTTCTGCTTTGCACGATGCCGCAATGCAGCTTTACCGTCAGTATCTTGTGGTCGGCGGTATGCCAGAGTGCGTAATGCAGTTTGCCGAAACAAAGGATTATATCCTTGTTCGCCATACGCAGGACACGATACTTGCAAGCTATCTTAACGATATGAGCAAGTATAACAACTTAAATGAAATCAAGAAAACCAGACTTGCCTATGATAACATTACCGTTCAGCTTTCAAAGAAGAATACCCGTTTCCAATATAAGCTGATTAAGAAAGGCGGACGGGCTTCCGAATTTGAAAATGCGATTGAATGGCTGTGCTTATCTGGTATCGTGTCACAGGTCTACAAGGTCGAGCAAATCAAAAAGCCGCTTGAAAACTACCGTGATATTGATGCGTTCAAGATTTATGTGTCCGACTTAGGGCTGCTTTGCGCCAAGAAGGATTTAGCCGCCAATGACATTCTCTATATGGTCGAGGAAATTAACGACTTCAAGGGCGGTATGGCGGAGAACTATGTCAATGTGCAGCTTACCATTAACGGCTACCACACCTACTATTGGGAGTCCGAGCGTGGGGCTGAAATTGATTTTATCATTCAGCGTGACGGACAGCTCATTCCCATTGAGGTCAAGTCTGCCGACAACACCAGAGCCAAGAGCTTAAAGGTCTATATGGACACCTACAAGCCCGCTTATGCTATCAAGCTCTCTGCCAAAAACTTCGGCTTTGAGGATAACAAAAAAATCGTTCCTCTCTATGCTGCATTTTGTATCTGAAATCAATATTGCAAAAATAACGCCCACAGAGAATGTGGGCGTTATTTTTGCAAAAAGCAGAATGCATTTCCATGGACATTCTGCCTTTGGTTCTAAAAGCAGTCCTTATAGCCTTGCCGTCATAAAGCCAGAAAGCGGGCAGTGCCTTTTTTTCGTAACCACAAACAAGTCAACACGGATAGAAACAGATTTACACCCACAAAGCAGCTCATATACCGGTAAAAGCCCAGTATCCATCCGGGCAGGAGCACAAATCCAACGAACAGCAGTACCATATATCCGAAACCGCCAAATAAGGTGATCATGACCGGCGCACCCTGTTTGATGGGCATGATCTCGTTGGTCCATGTCAATGTCGGCATTTTGACGCCTAGGAACAGACCGACCAGTGCCGTGAGCAGCACATAGGAGCCGGCAAAAAGGAGAATCATCAGCAGTTGCATCGAATGCAGGGAATAAACTGCCGCCGTGCACACAATACACAAAAGCAGCGGCAAGCCGGTCAAAAGAAGCTGCATCCTGATTTTTGCCCGAAAGATCCTCCAAGGCTCCATCGGAAGAGATTGCAGAAGCCACAGGGTTTTTCCCTCCAGGGATACAGAAGGCGCCATCATAAAATTCATGGACGCAAGACCGCAAAGCACCACGCACAGAAGCAAAGGTACACTGCCTTCCGTTTGGGCAAACATAGCATCCAACATGGCAAACAGCTCGGCGCCCTTCCACAGCAGAGCAATCGCACAGAGCGGCATCAGGAATGTGCCGAGGCCGCAGTTGAGCATATAGCCGGGACTTGCGGCGAAACGGGAAAATTCCCGGCATAGCAATGCCGCGTCGATGCCCCGTTGCCTGCTGCGCATCTCCCGGTATTCTCTGCGAACCGTTTTTCCCGTAGAGGTCGCGATCTGCAAAAAGCTGCTGGAAAGCAGCACCCACATCAGGCCAAACAGCACGGCAACCGCCGCAGAGACAATTACAGATGCCATAACATCGCCAACACCGACGCTGCCAAACAGGTACACCGGATAAGCAGCGCCTTTGATCTGTGCGCCATAAACTGCGGCATTTGCCAGCAGATCCTGAATCACACTCTGTGCCTTGAAATATACAAAATAATATACGCCGATCACCGTGAGCGAAATAAGCACGGTAATCAGGCTCTTGTGCTTCAGCTTCCGGCTGATTTTGGCTACCACCCATCCCAGCACACAGGATATAGTCAATACAAATACAGAAATCAGCAGTGTCATCAGGAGACCGCCCAGAACCGTCGGCAACGTAACGCCTGCCGTGGCCCAGTAGACGATGATCGCCGGCAGAATGACGACGACAGAATACAGAAGTCCCATCAGATAGACTCCGAACAGGCGCGCGGCCACCAACGCCGAAACGGGGATCGGCATAGGCAGAAGCAAATCGTTGTCCTTGGGCAAATACAGACCGGCATAGGTATTAAACACGCTGCCGAAAGCGCCTAACAGCACGGCGATCAAGCCCATCAGCGCAAAATACAGCCAGTCCATATCCGCTGTGCGCAGCGGAGCGCATAATTTCGCGGCGAGAAAGGTAAATATCCCACCCAAAAGCCCAAAAACCAGCAAAATGAACAAGGCAAAGTACATGGCTGTTGAAGCTTTGGAACGAGCCCTGTTCTTTTTGGCGTCGTAGAAATAGACTTGAAAAATCTCAAGCAGCTGCTTCTTCAGTAAGAGCTTCAGCATGATTCTCCCTCCAGCTCCAGGAATACATCCTCCAGAGAATCGTCGCCTTTGACCGCCTCCATGGTACCGGAGCGGATCAGCTTTCCACCCTTGATGATTGCAACCTTGTCGCAGAGCTTTTCTGCCACCTCCAACACATGGGTGGAGAAGAAAATCGCACCGCCCGCATCACAGACCTCCCGCATCATCCCTTTCAGCAGATGGGATGCCTTGGGGTCGAGGCCCACAAACGGTTCATCCATGAGGATCAGCTTTGGCTGATGCAGCCATGCGGAAATAATCGCCAGCTTCTGCTTCATGCCGTGGGAATAGGCGGCGATGGGCTGCGCCAGATCGCCTGTCAGCTCAAAAAGGTCTCCGTATTTACGGATACGCGTCTGCCGGTCTGCGGCGCTGACGCCGAAAATATCCGCAATGAAATTCAGATATTTGATCCCGGTCATGTAATCGTACAGGTCGGGATTATCAGGAATATACGCAAAGCTGCGCTTGCATTCCAGCGGCTGTGTCCGTATGGATTTGCCGTCAATATAAATTTCTCCGGTATCGAACTGTAAAATACCTGCCACGGATTTCAGGGTCGTTGTTTTGCCTGCACCGTTGTGGCCGATAAAACCATAAATTTCACCGGGGGCAATGTGCAGATTCAAATCGTCTACAGCCTTCTTGTTTCCATAGTTTTTTGACAAATGCTCGATTTTCAGCATACTTTTCTCCTTTATCATCGCGTTATACATCAAATACTGCAGCAGCTTCCATGCTGCTTTGCCTGCTTTTCATCACGGAGCCGGTTCAGGTTATCCAAAACGAACGGGCCGTTTACGGAAATGCGTCCCAGCGTCGGGCATCCGTCCATCTGCGCGCAGTCGGCACAGGTATCCAGTCCCTTTTCCCGAACGCAGTTATGTACGGGACAGAGCTTGTCGCAGATCGGCGTTTTGGCTCCGTCTATGCGGCATCCGGTGCAGTTTATCATTTTCGGCGTGATTGTTACCCCGTTGAGTTTTGTCCACAGGGCTGCGGTTTTTTCGCGCAGGGCGTTGTCGTTTGTAATCGTTGCGATTCTGGCGTCGCAGGCTTCGCAGTCCAGTCCGCAGCAGCCAATCAGTTGGTTTGTGTTTTTCATAGTTGCCTCCGTGCAATTTAGTTTTTCCGAACAGCAAGGCAGTAATTGACATGCTCAAAGGCGTTCATATCTGCCCCGGCCTTGTCGATAATTTCTCTTTGAATATCATCCGGTGTCAGCAGCTCGTAGATCAGAAACCCATGCTTCTCCAGCAGCTTTTCAAGCTCCGAATAGGAAAAGGCCGTTTTCATCGGTTCTCCGCCCGCTTTTGCCATCATAATCGTGTTCTGCACACGCTTTTCGGGGGCGTCAAAGAAGCTCTCGTCCGGATAATCAAACGCAAGCGTGCTGCCGTCTGCGCAAAGTGAGGAAAGCTCTGTGAGCGTTTTTTCGATTGCCTCTGCCGAAAGGTAGTAGGTTACGCCGAGCCATGAGAAAAAGGACTTCACGGGCAGGTCAAAGTCGGCGGCAATCAGGCGTTCCGCCAAGCTGTCCTTTGTGAAATCCACGGGAACAAAGGTGAGATTGTCCGGGGCTGTCCAACCGGCGCGGGCGATCCGTTCCCGTTTATCCGCCTGCGTCAGAAGATGATCGACCTCGAATACCCGGTACTTCGATAAAAACGCCGTTTCCCGGAAAGCGAAGGTGTCCATGCCTGCGCCGAGGATGACATATTGCTTTGTGCCGGTCAGAACGGCGGCTTTCAGAGCCTTCTCCGTATAGGCCGTGCGACAAAGCGGCGACGGCGCAATATGGACATTCACAAGTCTGCGTAACAGTTCCTTCGGCTCCTGCTTTGCAGGATCGATCCCCGTCTCAAAGAACTGCGCTCCGCCGAGAATATAGTCCTGCACGGCGGCATATTCCTCTGCCGTCATCAGCCCCCTTGCAAGATAGTCCGCAAAAACCGGATGCTCTTCATTTTCTGCATGAAACGCCCGTCCGAATGAACTCATCAGGGCGGTGATACTGACTTTGTTATTCGTTCCTTTGCCCTCCGTATTTTTCTTTCAGTTCTTTCGTATGTGCATAAAACAGCGTTAGCGCCTGTATCCGGATGCAGGACAGTGACCTTTGATCCGTGTCTGCAAATTCGCGCTTGATCCGTGCAGAAGCGACCGCGTGACCGTCATATGGTCTCCTTTTGTCAAGTTGTTGCGTGGTAACTCAACTCTAACACATGATCCACTATTCCTCATGCTTTTTTCCCGTTTGTCCAAGATGTATTATAGTTCTACACCCGTTGCCGGGGTGGGAAAATTGCCTGCTCCCGACTTGCAAAAACCGCATCCGCGCGGTATAATATCATTTTCCATGAAATCTGCAAGGAGGGTGCGCTGTGAATAAAAAGCGCTATGACCTGGCGGTGCTGCTGACGGTAGGACTTGCCTGCGGCGGCATCGGCACGGTCATCATCATGTGTTTCTTCATCGGCTTCGGCCTGCATACGGTCATCGGCAAGGAGGCGCTGTATCTCTGCCTGCTGCTGATGGCACTCAACCTTTGGGTCGACCGCTGCCGCGAGCGTCGGCTGCAAAAATGCGGCCCGTTCCCGGAATCCTCGACGAAAATGCGCCGCTTTCGGCTGACCTGTCAATGGATCTGGCGCATTGCCGCAGGACTGCTGCTGCTGTCGCTGGTTTTGGCGATCTGCGGACTGCGCTTCTCCGGTTTCTGGGTCAAATATCCGTGCGTGATCGGCGCGGCCGCGCTCCCGGTCGGTTGGCTGGGAATGCTGGCCTGCTATCATCGTAAGCGTCAGGCGATCCGCGTGATGGAAAAGGAGAGTACGCCATGAAATATCGGGTCGCGGCGCTGCTGCTGTCGGTGCTGCTGCTGACGGCCTGCGGCGAGGAGCAGACGGAACTGACAGGCGCAGCGCGCGCCGCCTCCGGAGACGAAAACGCGCTGTTTGCGAACGACGCATGCAGCTATGTGCTGGAGGGGACGTCGCAGCGGGGCAATGAATATGTCTGGCAGGTGCGGCTGAGCAATGCTACCGCCTCCGAGCTGGTGTTCAGCATGGATCATGTCTATATTGACGACTGCCTGGCCGACCCGTATTTTGCCGTGGCTGTCGCGGCGGGCGAGAGCAGCGAGGTCGAGGTCGTCTGGACGGCCTCGGAGCAGTCGGTCTGGTCGCCCGATCGGGTCGGCCGCGTGGATTTCCTGCTTTCGGTCTATCCGCGCGGCGCTGCCGACGCGCCGACCGCACAGGCCGCGCTGACGGCTTATCCGCGTGGGGAGAACGCTTATCAGACGGCGGAGCGTCAGCCGCTCCCGACCGATCGGACGCTGCTGGAGACGGAGGACTGCGCCGTCGTGCTGACCGAATGGATACAGGAGGATGCACGCTGCGGTATGAGACTGTTTGCCGAAAACCGCTCCGACCGCACCGTGACCTATACCCTTGAGGACCTGCGGCTGAACGGACAGAGCTTTGAGACGATGCGCCTGCTTGCCCTCGACGGCGGGAAACGCGGGTCTGCGGAGGCCTGCTGGCAGCTTTCCGAGCTTGCGGAGTACGAGATCTCGACACTCGGCGAGATCACCTTTGACCTGACCGTCCGCGACGCTTCGGATAACAGCGTGCTTTACAGTGAGCATCTTTCCGTCAGACCGTAGGGACTTGACGCTTCGGGCTTCGCGCCGAAAAAAGAGTTGAGCCGTGCCCGGAAGTATGCTATAGTAATACGGAGAGCGCGGCCGCTTTTGCCGCCTGTAAAAAATATATCAACGATCAAGGAGATGCAGAGATATATGAAATTAGGAATTGTCGGGCTGCCGAATGTCGGCAAGTCCACTCTGTTCAACGCCATTACCAATGCGGGGATTCCTGCGGATAACTACGCATTTTGTACGATCGACCCCAATGTCGGTGTCGTCGCGGTGCCGGACGAGCGGCTGGAATGGCTGCGCGATCTGCATAAGCCCAAGAAGTTCACGCCCGCCGTGATCGAATTTGTCGATATTGCAGGCTTGGTCAAGGGTGCTTCAAAGGGTGAGGGACTGGGCAATAAGTTCCTTTCCAATATCCGCACGACCGATGCGATCATCCATGTCGTGCGCTGCTTTGACGATCCGAACGTCACGCATGTCGAGGGCAGCACGGACCCCTTGCGCGACATCGATATTATCAATCTGGAGCTGATCCTTGCCGATGCCGAAATGTGTGAGCGCCGCGTCGATAAGGCGCAGAAGGCCGCCAAGGGCGGCGATAAGCGCTTTGTTCATGAGGCGGAGGTCTTTGAAGGACTGCTGGCACATTTGAACGAGGGCAAGCTGGCCCGCACCTACGATTGCTCGGATGACGACCGCGCGCTGATCGCCACGAGCGACCTGCTTACGCTCAAGCGTACGATCTACGCTGCCAACATTTCCGAGAGCGACGTGGAAGCACCGGAGGAAAATAAATATTTCAAGCAGGTCAAGGAACTGGCCGACGCGGAGGGTTCGCTGGTGCTGCCCATCTGCGCGAAGCTCGAGGCCGATATCGCGGAGCTGGACGATCCCGAGGAAAAGGCAATGTTTATGGAGGAGCTTGGCCTGAAGCGCTCCGGCCTTGACCGCCTGATCCAGGCCAGCTACGAGCTTCTCGGCCTGATCTCGTTCCTCACCGCCGGAAGCGACGAGTGCCGCGCGTGGACGATCAAAAAGGGCACCAAGGCGCCGCAGGCTGCCGGAAAGATCCATACCGACTTTGAGCGCGGCTTTATCCGCGCCGAGGTCATTGCCTTTGAGGATATGAAGGCATGCGGCACGATGGCGGCGGCGAAGGCGAAGGGCCTTGTCCGCAGCGAGGGCAAGGAGTACGTCATGAAGGACGGCGACATCGTTAATTTCCTGTTCAACGTTTGATATCGTGCCGATACCGCACCGATATCGCCCCAATACCACGTCGATACGGTCCCGCGATACGGCTTCAACGCCCCGCCGCGCAGAACGCACAATAGCATATTTCAAAGGCCTCCTGCTTTCAGGCAATGAAAGCAGGAGGCCTTTGACAGACTACAGCCGGGCGCCGCACGGCGCCCGGCTGTGTTTACGTTTTGCGTTTTACGTTTTGCGTTTTACGTTTTGCGGTATGGTAGGGGAGCCACTGTGCCGGGGTTTACAACAGGACCGATTTTGGTTAGGGAAGCTCTGATTAAATCGGCAAGAGCGGACGTCGAGAGATTTTTTGGCGGGTTGAGATTTGAAAAGCGCAGGAATACTTTGTGTATTTCAAGTTTT
>CAKTVW010000005.1 GCA_934630495.1 uncultured Oscillospiraceae bacterium | reverse complement strand
TGTCGCTTGGTTATTCAATTTTTGAGCTAACCTGTTTGCCCTCTGCCCTTAAAAGCGTTGATTTTACTGGGTTTCTGATTGTTTTCCTATGTCAACGCTCTTAAGCGGCGCTTGCTTTTTTGCGGCGTTTTCGATATGATAAAAGAAAAAGGGAGGCAGTATATGAAAACGGTTCTATTTCATTCCGAGCGGCTCTGCCCGACCACGGAGCGCGGTGCGGACGGCGTTTTTCCGCATACGGGACTGGCGGCTTCCGCGCCGCACGTCCTGCTCCCCGGCGACCCGCATCGCAGCAAGGTCATATCCGAGCTGTTTCGTGATGCGGAATTTACGGCCCATCGCGGCACCTATGCGACCTATACCGGACACACGGCAAACGGCACGCCGATCGCCGTGACGAGCAGCGGAATGGGCTGCTCCTGCGTGGCGACGGCCTTGGAGGAGCTTGCGGCAGCGGGCGCGAAAACGGTGATCCGTGTCGGCACCTGCGGCGGCGTACAGCCGTGGATGCAGCCCGGCCGTATTGTGATCGCAAGCGCCTGCGTGCGCGGCGAGGGAGCGAGCTATGAGGTCGTTCCGCCGGAGTTTCCGGCCGTGGCCGACCCGCTGACCGTCAGTGCGCTGCTGCAGGCTGCGCAGGAGATGGGCGAAGATGCGCTTGTCGGTCTTTACCGCAGCCATGACGCGTTTTATATGGAGTCCAAGGCGGCGCATCCGGGACTGCGGGAACGGATGCAGAAATGGATCGATACCAATGTGCTGGTTGTTGAAAACGAGTCCGGGATGCTCTTTACCTACGGGCACCTTCTCGGCCTGCGCACGGCGACGATCTGCGTTGCGCTCGGCTCAATGTTTGCCGATGCGGCGCAGGAGGCGCCGGAGGTCTACGGTGCGTACAGCGATCCCGATTTTCTTGCAAAACGGATCAAAACCGCTTCCCGGATCGCGATCCGGGCGGCTGAGATATTAGAGGAGGCGACGGCGGAATGAGCTTTGGAAGCGTAAAGCTGGTGCACAATAACGGAACGATGCACCACCTCGGCATCGACGAAACAATGGTCGCAAGATGTGTGATCCTGATGCCCGACCCGCTGGAGGTCCCGAAGTATGCCGCGATGATGGAAAACGCGGAAAAGGTCGGCGAGTACCGCGAATATGTGACCTATACGGGGACGATGTACGGCAAGCCGCTGAGCGTGATGAGCTGCGGCTTCGGCTGTATGCCGACGGCAATCGCCGTCGAGGAGCTGAAGCATCTCGGCGTTGAAGCGATCGTCAAGATCGGCCTTTGCCCGGCGATCCGTGCAGAATATGCGCCCGGCGAGCTGCTGGCCGCGTCGGGCGCGGTCCGGGGCGAGGGCGCTACGAGGGAATATATCGATGTCTCTTATCCGGCCGCACCGGACATGAGACTGCTGTCCGCGCTGCTGAAATGCGGCATCTCGGACTACGGCATTTTCAGAAGCCACGACTGTCTGAGCATGGAAACGCCCCGCTTTGCGGAGGGGCGGGCGCGTCTGGAGCGTTGGCGGGAGCTGGGTGTGGCGGTGCTCGACGGCGAGACGAGCGCGCTGTACGTCGTTTCGTCGATCCTTGGGGTAAGAGCGGTCTCCGTGGCGATGATTTCCGAGAATTATGCGACCGGAGAGCGCTTGGAGAATGCAGACGTCGGGCGGCTGTTCCGCGCGGCGGCGGAGGGGCTGCTATGCTGCTGATCAAAAACGCGCTGCTGCCGAATTTTGCGGCGCTGACGACGGAGTCTGCCGATGTCTTGGTCGACAACGGGCGCTTTGCAAAGATCGCGCCGTCGATCACGGCGGACTGCGAGACGATCGACGCGCACGGGATGCTGATGCTGCCCGGCATGGCCGATCTCCACACGCACATGGTCCAGAGCCTGACGAAGGGGCCGCTGGACGATCTGAATATCACGCAGTGGCTGAACAAGATGTTGGCGGCACAGTGGTCGCTGTCAGCGGAGGAGTGGTATTGGGGCGTCCTTCTCGGCTGCTTGGAAAGCCTGCGCTTCGGCGTGACGGCGATCAATGAGATGACCTACTTTCCGCACATTGACGCGGTGGTGCAGGCGTATCAGGACGCGGGGATCCGTGCGACCTTCGGCATCGGCGCGACGGATATTGCCGAAAACGACCAGATCAGGGTCACAAGCGTGGACGAATGCTTGCGGCAGGCGGAGCTTCTCTATGACCGCTGGAACGGAAAGGGCCTTTTGCGGACGGCGGCGGTCCCGCAGGGGCGGCCTGCCTGCACGGCTGTGCTGATGAAGGAGCTGAAACGGTTCGCGCGTGAGCGCGGACTGCTCTACCACACGCATCTTGCCGAGGGCAGGGCGGAAACGGAACGCGTTCGGCAGTGGACGGGGCGCGGCGAGGCGGAGGAGCTGGCCTATCTCGGCGTGCTGGACGAGCATACGATCCTGGCGCATTCGATCTGGCTCTCGGACGACGAGATCCGTCTGCTTGCGGAAACCGGCGCGGTCGTGGCGCATTGTCCCTCTACCAATATGAAGCTCTCCGACGGCGCGCCGAAGATCGCGCAGATGCTCCGAAGCGGCGTACGCGTCGGCTTCGGCTGCGACGGAGAGGCCTCCAGCGCGAACCGCGATCTTCTGCGCGAGGCGCGTCACGGAAGCTATCTGCAAAAGGTGCTGACGCTCGATCCGACCGTCATGCCGGCGGGGGAGTGCTACCGTATGCTGACCGAGGTGGGTATGACCGCCCTCGGCTACGACGATCTCGGAAGGCTTGCCGTCGGCTGTCAGGCGGATTTTTCCCTGGTCCGGACCGAGGACATCGCTACGACCAACCGCCGCCGCATTCTTACAAATCTGCTCTATGCGGGAAGCGGATATCAGATCGACTCGGTTTTTGTGGCGGGACGTCCCGTCCTGCGCGGCGGATGCTTCCTGCATCACGATCTCGGAAGGGTGCTTGAACAATGCGAACGAATCCTGACACGGCTGGAAGCAAGAATGTGACCGTTCTCTACGAGGATGAAAAGCTGGTCGTGTGCGTGAAGCCGCGCGGGGTGCTTTCGGCCGCAGATGCGTCCGGAAAACTGAGTATGAACGAGCTGCTTGCGCCGCGAAGCGTCTTTCCCGTTCACCGGCTTGACCGTGAGGTGAGCGGTGTCATGGTTTTCGCCAAAACGTCGGAGACGGCGGCGTTTCTGTCGGGTGCGATGCAGAGCGGCTTCCGAAAGGAATATCTGGCGCTGTGCGAAAAAACGCCCGTTCCGAATGCGGGAGAGCTGACGGACCTGCTGTTTCACGACCGTACGCGCAACAAGACCTATGTCGTAAAGCGGAAACGCGGCGGCGTGAAGGAGGCGCGGCTGTCCTACCGCGTACTGGAAAACGGCGCAGTGCTGGTCCGCCTGCATACGGGCAGAACGCATCAAATTCGCGTGCAGTTTGCCTCGCGGGGCTGGCCTCTGCGCGGCGACCGCAAGTACGGTGCTGCCGACGGGGGAGAGCTTGCGCTCTGGGCCTTCCGGCTGACCTTCCCGCATCCGGACGGACGCATTCTGCGGTTTACGCTTCCGGATATTTTCCTTCCGAAGGAGTTTTCCCTTGTAAAATCAGAGGAAATACAATATAATATAGAGCAGTGATTTTTTGGGAGGGATCTTTATGGCGCGTAAACGCTTGGACACTTATCTGGTTCCCGGAAAGCATATTCATCTGGTCGGCATCGGCGGCGTGTCGATGCGCCCGCTCGGCTTGGTGCTGCGCGGAATGGGAATGACCGTGACCGGTTCCGATATGAATGCGTCCGTTTCCACGGACGAGCTGATTGCCAAAGGCATTCAGGTCTATATGGGCCACAGCGCCGACAATATCAAGGGCGCCGACTGCATTATCCGCACGGCTGCCGCGCACAACGACAACCCGGAAATTGCCGCCGCCCGCGCGGCGGGTATTCCCGTTTTTGAACGGGCCGAGGCGTGGGGCTTTATCATGCGCGCCTATAAAAACGCGATCTGCATTTCCGGCACGCACGGAAAGACGACGACCACCTCGATGATCACACATATTTTCATGGAGGCACAGCGCGACCCGACCGTCATGCTCGGCGGCTATCTGCCGCTTCTGAAGGCAGGACACCGCGTCGGCTCCGGTGATACCATCATCATGGAGAGCTGTGAGTACTGCGATTCGTTCCTGAATTTTTATCCGACGATCGCCATTATCAACAACATCGAGGCCGACCATCTGGACTATTTTAAGGATCTGGCGGCGGTGGAAAGCTCGTTCAGAAAGTTTGCCGGGCTGGTGCCGCGCACGGGCTATGTGATCGCCAACGGCGACGACGCGAACACGGTCGAAACGCTGTTCGACCTACACTATATCTCCTTCGGCATCGACCCGAAAAACGATATCCACGCGGAGAATCTGTCGGAGGACTTCCGCTCCTTCGATGTGGTCTGCTATGGAAAGCTCTACTGCCGCGTGCATCTGAATGTGTACGGGCGGCACAATGTCTATAACGCGCTTGCCGCGGCATCGGCCGCCTATGTGATGAATGTCGACGGCGAGGATGTCACGGCGGGTCTGGCCTCCTTCACAGGCGCCGGACGCCGCATGGAGTTTAAAGGACGCTTTAACGGTGCGGACATCTATGACGACTACGCGCACCATCCCGGCGAGCTGCACGCGCTGATCGATGCGGTCAAGACCATGGGCTATCAGCGGATCATCATTGCGTTCCAGCCGCACACCTATACCCGAACGAAAGCGCTGTTTGCCGATTTTGTGCGTGAATTGAAGCGCGTGGACGTCGCGGTTTTGGCCGAGATCTATGCCGCGCGAGAAAGCAATAAGATCGGCATTTCCTCCCGCGATCTGGCGGCGGAAATTCCCGGCTCCGTCTATTTTGAAACGCTGCCGGAGGTAACGGCATTCCTCTGCGGTGCCGCGCGGGAAGGCGATATCATTCTGACCGTCGGCGCGGGCGATATCTACAAGGCTGGAGAAGCGCTGCTGAAATGAGCGAAGACGACGAGACGGCGCGAAGGCGCGGTACGCCGCAGAAAATAACGAATAAAAAGCATCCCTGCCGGACTGCCGAAAAGAAGCAGACCGGCGGGGATGCTTTTCTATTTTAAAATATGAATATCCGATGAAGCATCTTGATCGGACCGTTTGGGGCAGCCAAGGGCCGCGCAAAGCGCAGTTACGACTGTCAAAAAACTACTCCGATGTCATTGCGGGGCTTGCTCAGCAATGACATCGGAAATAGTTAGTATAAGCGCGAAGGGTTGTCGGTAAGCCCGAGAAGGTAATCGACCGAAACGCCGTAATAAGCAGAGAGCGAGATCAAGATCTCCGTCGGGATGTCCCGCTGACCAAGCTCGTAATTGCTGTAGACCTGCTGCGAGCAATTCAGGATTTTTGCCATATCCCGCTGTTTTAGGTTGTGATCTTCACGCAGATCTCGAACCCGCTGATACATTGCATCGCCGCCTTCCGAAAGAAAGAATAGCATACCGCAAAATGCGGTATTGACTTTTACTGCAAATTGCAGTAAAATTTGTTTAAACAGATCGTTGCATACCTATGATACGGCCTGTACTCTGCGAGAAATGTAAAAAGATGGAGGATAATTTTATGAAGCAAAAAATGAAAATCATCCATGGCGCCGCTTTGGCGGCTAAGTTGATCTCCGGCGTAGCACTGTATTTCAGCATCGCCATTTTGATCACTGCAGTTGATAGGGTTATTGCGGCGGGGAAGATGGGGGTTGGGTATCTGATCCTGATTTTGGGCTGCGGATTCTTGGCAATTCAATTTTTACTTACGATACGGGTAATTAAAGAATTGTTCAGTGTTGACCGTGTCCCGACGATCCCGGCTCTGCTGAAGGGGATGGTCGGCCTTTCGTTTTATCTCAGTCTGGCGATTCTGGCGAATTTCTCTCAGAAAATCATTTCACTGGAAACGGCGACACTTGGTTTTGCACTTGCATTTGCAGGAATCCTTCTTTTTGCCGCGCAGTTCAGCACCGTTGTCTACTGCCTCAGCAACTTTTTGGAAAGAAATAATCGCGAAATGCAGGAGGAGTAATACTACTGTGACCGTGCGATTTCGGGCGAATGGGCGCATAGACGGTGCTCAAAAGCGACCCTTGCAGTCTGTGTGCTTGGGGAAAAAGGTAAAGCGCTGTGTATTTTACACGCAGAGCGTTTACATTATTACGGCCTTTGCATATAATATAATCTTTGGAGATGGTAATTGTGAAATGTCAGAGATGTGGAGCGGAAAATCGACAAACATCAAAATTTTGTACGACCTGCGGTACACCAATTAACGATAAAACACCTCAAAATATAGAGGAAATCGTACCGCCTGCCGCAGTGATATCGGAACCGGAGCACACGACTACAGATGCGCCCGTGGCTGTACAAGCCTCTGGCGAGGATAAAAAGAAAAAGAAAATGAGTAAGGGCAAGAAAGTCCTTATTTCTGTAGCCGCCGCTGGTGGACTTGTTGTTGCCATTGCGGTCGGGGGTGTTGTTTACTATTTCAAATCTCCGGCAAAGGCGATTGTTTCCGATATCGAAAACAATGATCTCGACAAAATCAACGGGCAGTATAAAAATGTTCAGGATAACAAGGTACAAAAATGGCTCTTGGAGCGCATGCTTACCGATACGGTGTCGGAGATTCGCGATGATTTTTCTTTGGATAAGATTGACTTCGATACATACTTAGCCCAGAATGAGGTTATTCTCTCCTTTGAGTTTGACGATTTATCAGAAACGATTAAAAAGGACTTTGAGACGCTTTTTAATAAGTATATAGACGACTATGTTGCCGAAGAGATCGACTACGAGGATGCCGCCAAACGAGTACAGGCAATGATAAATGCGGGAGTCGTATCTAATAAGGACGGCGCGGCAAGCGCAAGACTTACTCAGATTACGGCACTACGGAACTCTCGCAAGGCGTTTGCCGATGGCGAAAATTGGTATGAGGCGCAGAACTATGCTCAAGCATACGAAGCGTATAATCAAGTGATTTCCGACGACAAGAACTATGCAGTTGCACAGAAAAGGATTGCTGAATGCCAGGCCAATATTAAGGAGGCAGCGATTTCGGATGTAAAGGCTGCGATGAATACTGGCGACTATCCCAAAGCAATTCGGCTGGCAAAGCAAGCTCTCAGTGAATATGTGGAAGACACGGAGCTTGAAAAGCTACTGAAGCAATCGCAGGACGACTACAATCAAATGGTGACCGAAAAGGTCGAGGCGTGCTTGTCTGAAGAGAACTATTCGGCGGCGGAAAAGATGTTGCAGGAGGCACTTGCCGTTTTACCGGGGGACGCAACGCTGACCGCGCTTTCGGATAGCGTTAGGGCAAGCAAGCCGATTAACTTGTGCGATATGAAAGTATCGGAATCCTCTAATGTCGAGCAGATAACAAGCCTTGTTGTAACGGAAGATGTAGTGGGAAACAAATACAATCCGGGCAACCTGTTTACCATTTCATCTAGTGACGGCGGTTGGAGTGACGATTCCAACGGATACATGAAAGTGTATTTGAATGGTGCATACCAAAAACTGAAAGGGACGCTGGCGGTTGCCGACAGCAGTGAAACTGGAGACTGTTGCCTGACGATTTACGGTGACGACCGTATTTTGTATACAACCGACACGATCAACCGAACGACGGCTCCGCTTTCCGTCGATATCGATGTAAGCAATATCGAGTGGATACAGATACAACTTGTTCTAGAGGGTGATGCAAACATGACGGTGCTTATTTCCAATTTTACATTTTATAAATGATATATCAACCTGAAATGCAGCAAGTCCGAAATGCCGTACAGCGCTATGGCTCCGGTGGCGATAAAAGTCTTGAGTGTATCGGTTGGACAGTAAATAAAAAAGCGTTGGCGGATTTTAAGGTTTATCGCTTTTATAGGAGCGGTATTTGCATCCCGCCGGCGGAGGCTGAAGCACCAGCACTGAAATCAGCATTAAAACGTCTTGCTGAAATTGAGGAGAGAAAGAAATTTCGGATTTTTGACTTTTCAATCAGGATGTCTGGCGAGAAGACATTCCTGCGTTATACAATACGCATGAATTGCGGAATACCCATTGAACAGTATCGCAGTAATTATTCTGAGCTTCTGTCGTTACTGCCGGAGCTTTCTCCGTCCGGATGTGCGGCGGCGATAACCCGCTGCATTGAGGCTGCAATTTCCTCTCAACGCGGTTCACTGATTATTCTGGGCGCGGAGGTAGAGAAAAACTCTCGGCTTGCGGCTGCAAAAAGCTACTATTCCCTGCGCAAGTATGAGAGTTATTATGATCCCAGATTCATACTTCCCGATACTGCCGTTCTTGAGGAATTATTGCGAAACATTTTCGATATTTGCGGGATAGGGCAGGAAGAACAGCATTTCATGTGCAAAAAACTGCAAAAGGCGGCTGCGTTGGGCTATTATCCGTTTATGATGGGCCTTACGGAGCAGGATGATTCGATACAATGCAAGGTGTACTGTTTGCTACGCCCATATGAACGGTATTCCGCATCGTTACCGCTGCATACGGCAAAGCTGCTCAAGTCCGTTATCAATGCAGGTGAATCTGCGGAGGGCGATTTGGTACGGGAGCTTTGTGAGATGGAAAGACTGGGTCTGTATTTAAAAGGTTTTGCAGTTTCAGCCTCGAATTTGCAGAAAAATGATGAGGAGTATAAGATATACTTTATGCCGAAGCCGCAGGGCGCTGTAGGCGACAGAGATATTCAGTCCGTTCTTTAGGCAGACTTATACGGAAAAGGTGCCGCGGCGGAATGCGCGGCACTTTTTCTCCGTCTTTCACAAATTTTACGAAAAAAATTTATGAAAAATACCAAAAAAGGACTTGACATTCACGGGTGAGTGTATTATGATAATGCCGTTCGCGGCCAAGGGGTCAACTCTGCGCGAACAATGCGATGATGCAGGAGATTGCGTTGTAAAACGGTAACTTCTGCGGAGTATGTCCGGTCATCGGGCGGCTGAGGCGTGAATGTGCGTGGCGTATATCGCCGGTACGGACCAAGGCCGACAACGTCGGTCTTTTTTCATGATCCCGGAGTGATACGCACGGTTAAGCGTACAGGAAAACGCTTCGACCGTACCCAGCAGACTACGAAAACTGAGTACGTTTCAAGGAGGAAACAACAAAAATGGCAAACACCATGATCAGGATTCGCCTGAAGGCTTATGATCATCAGCTCATCGACTCTACCGCGGAGAAGATCGTTGAGTCCGCAAAGCGCAACGGCGCTACCGTCTCCGGCCCGATCCCCCTTCCCACCAAGAAGGAAGTCGTGACCATCCTCCGCGCTGTTCACAAGTATAAGGATTCCCGTGAGCAGTTCGAGCGCAGAACCCATAAGAGACTGATCGACATCCACAACCCCAATCCGAAGTGCATCGAAGCTCTGCAGGGCCTTGACCTTCCGGCGGGCGTCGAGATCGAGATCAAGCTGTAATCGCTATAATATACGACAGTATATATTATAGAAACCCCGACCGCTGCCGAGCGGTCCCGGGTCACGTTGGCAGACCAATGGTTCCCCAATGGCCAAGTCTTCCAACCAATAACCTAAATTAAGGAGTAAACAAAATGCAGAAAGCTATCATCGGCAAGAAAGTGGGCATGACCCAGATCTTCGATGAGACCGGCCGCGTGATCCCCGTCACCGTTATTGAGGCGGGCCCCTGCGTCGTCGCTCAGAAGAAGACGATCGAGAACGATGGCTATGTTTCCGTGCAGCTGGCTTACGGCGATGTCGCCGAGAAGAAGCTGTCCAAGCCGGAGCTGGGCCATCTGAAGAAGGCAGGACTGACTGCCAAGAAGCATCTTAAGGAATTTAAGCTTGACAACGCCGCCGAGCTTGAGGTCGGCGCTGAGATCAAGGCCGACACCTTCGCAGCGGGCGATCACGTCGACGTGACCGGCACCTCCAAGGGCCACGGCTATCAGGGCGTTATCAAGAGATGGAACGCACAGCGGACTCCGACCAGCCACGGCGGCGGCCCGGTCCACCGCCATGCAGGCTCCATGGGCTCTTCCTCCGATCCCTCCCGTATCTTCAAGGGCAAGATCGGCGCAGGCCACATGGGTGTCGAGCAGGTCACCGTGCAGAACCTTGACGTCGTCAAGGTCGACGCCGACCTGAACATGATCGTGCTTCGCGGTGCGATCCCCGGCCCCAAGGGCGGTCTGGTCTATATCAAGAGCACCGTCAAGACCATCAAGGTCGCTAAGGGCGACGCCGGCATCAGCAAGAACCCGCAGAAGGCTTCCGGCCGTAACCCGCAGAAGGCCTCCGCAAGAAACGGCTAAGGAAAGGAGAGTTAACAAATGCTTAAAACGAATGTGTATGACATGAACGGCAAGCAGGTTGGTGAAGTTGAACTTTCCGAGGCTGTCTTCGGCATCGAGCCGAACGAATCCGTTGTTCATGACGTAGTTAAGAACCATCTGGCCAACTGCCGTCAGGGCACACAGTCCGCTCTGACCCGCGCAGAGGTCTCCGGCGGCGGCAAGAAGCCGTGGCGCCAGAAGGGTACCGGCCACGCCCGTCAGGGCAGCACCCGCGCTCCGCAGTGGACTCACGGCGGCATCGTCTTTGCCCCGAAGCCCAGAGATTACAGCTACACCCTCAATAAGAAGGTGCGCCGTCTGGCTCTGAAGTCCGTTCTGAGTGCAAAGGCTCAGTCCGAGAGCATCGTCGTGATCGACGAGATCAAGATGGACGAGATCAAGACCAAAAAGTTCGCCGGCTTCCTGAGCGCGGTCAATGCCGACTGCAAGGCTCTGGTCGTTACCGCCGAGGCCAACGAGAACGTCGTTCTCTCCGCCCGCAACATTCCCGGCGTGCAGACCACTTTTGCCAACCTCATCAATGTGTACGATGTTCTGAACGCAAAGAAGCTCGTCCTTGACAAGGCTGCGCTGGCTAAGATTCAGGAGGTGTTCGCATGAAGACTGCATACGATATCATCATCCGTCCGGTCATCACCGAACAGTCCATGGAAGCGACCGATCTGAAGAAGTACGTCTTCATGGTCGCTACCGACGCCAACAAGACCGAGATCAAGAAGGCTGTCGAAGAGATTTTCGGCGTGAAGGTCGACAAGGTCACCACCATCCGTATGGACGGCAAGACGAAGCGCCAGGGCAGATATCCCGAGGGCCGCACCGCCTCCTATAAGAAGGCCGTCGTCAAGCTGACCGCTGATTCCAAGACCATCGAGTTCTTCGAGGGTATGGTCTAAACCATCTCAATTAAAGGAGTGTAACGCATAATGGCTATTAAAACTTATAAGCCTTATACCCCGGCTCGCCGCGGCATGACCGTGTCCGCGTTTGACGGAGTTGATAAAAAGGCCAAGCCGGAGCGTAGCCTGGTTGAGACCCTGAAGAAGAATTCCGGTCGCAACAGCTACGGCAGAATCACCGTCCGCCATCGCGGCGGCGGCAACAAGCGCAAGTACCGTGTGATTGATTTCAAGCGCGACAAGCTGGATATGCCCGCAGTCGTGCAGCGCCTTGAGTACGATCCCAACCGCTCCGCTTTCATCGCTCTGGTGAAGTATGAGGACGGTGAGCTTCGCTACATTCTGGCGCCTGTCGGCCTGAAGCCTGGCGATGCCGTCGTCGCTTCCGCCGCCGCCGATATCAAGCCCGGCAACTGCCTCCCCATCGCAAATATCCCCGTCGGCACCGTGATCCACAACATCGAGCTTCAGCCCGGCTACGGCGCACAGCTCGTCCGCAGCGCAGGCGTCGCTGCTCAGCTCCTTGCTAAGGAAGGCACGCTGGCTCAGGTCCGTCTGCCCTCCGGCGAAGTCCGCTACGTTCGCATGAACTGCACCGCAGTCATCGGTCAGGTCGGCAACATCGATCATGGCAACGTCCACATCGGTAAGGCCGGACGTACCCGTCACATGGGTATCCGTCCCACCGTCCGCGGCTCCGTCATGAACCCGAACGACCACCCCCACGGCGGCGGCGAAGGCCGTGCTCCTGTCGGTCGTCCCGGCCCTGTCACTCCTTGGGGCAAGCCGGCTATGGGTTACAAGACCCGTAAGACCAAGAACCGCACGGATAAGTTCATTATCAAGCGCAGAAACAGTAAGTAAGGAGGAAATGAATAATGAGCAGAAGCGTTAAGAAAGGCCCGTTTGTTGCTCCTGAGCTGTATAAGCGCGTTGAAGAGCTGAACAAAACCGGTGAAAAGAAAGTGCTGAAGACCTGGTCCAGATCTTCTACCATTTTCCCCTCCTTCGTTGGTCATACGATCGCTGTCCATGACGGCCGTAAGCACGTTCCCGTCTATGTGACAGAAGACATGGTTGGTCATAAGCTGGGCGAGTTCGTTCCCACCAGAACGTTCCGCGGTCATTCCGGCTCCAAGACCTCCAATTCTAAGTAAGGAGGAGAAGACATGGAAGCGAGAGCTTATTTAAAATTCCTGCGGATGTCCCCGCGTAAGGTCCAGATCCTGTGCGACCTCATTCGCGGCAAGGACGTTAAGACCGCTTGCGCGTATATCATGCAGACCCCGAAGGCAGCTTCTGAGCCCATGCTCAAGCTCCTCAAGAGTGCGATGGCAAATGCCGAGAACAACCACGGCATGGACGTTGACAAGCTGTACGTTTCGACGGCGGTCGCCGACCCCGGCCCCACGCTGAAGCGCGGCATGCCCAGAGCAAAGGGCAGATACAATCGCATTCTCAAGAGAACGACTCACCTCACCATCGGCGTGAGCGAGAAGGCATAAGGAGGTTACTATGGGACAGAAAGTTAATCCTCACGGTCTGCGCGTCGGCGTGATCAAGGACTGGGATTCCCGTTGGTATGCTCGCAACGATAAGGTCGGCGATCTTCTCGTTGAGGACTACAATATTCGTAAGGATCTCAAGAAGAGACTCTATTCCGCCGGTATTGCCAAGATCGAGATTGAGCGCAGCAATGCCCGCGTTAAGATCAACCTGCACTGCTCCCGTCCCGGTGTCGTCATCGGCCGCGGCGGTCAGGAGATCGAAAAGCTCCGTCTGGAGCTGGAGCAGAAGCTCGGCAAGAGCGTCGCTCTGAACATCGTCGAGGTTCGCAGCCCCGACCTGAACGCTCAGCTCGTTGCAGAGAACATCGCTGCACAGCTTGAGAAGCGTATTTCCTTCCGTCGTGCGATGAAGCAGGCGATGCAGAGAGCGACCCGTCTGGGCGCGAAGGGCATCAAGTGCTCCTGCGGCGGACGTCTCGGCGGCGCTGAGATCGCCCGCAGCGAGTCCTACCACGAGGGCACCATCCCCCTGCAGACCCTCCGTGCGGACATCGAGTACGGCTTTGCCGAAGCAAATACGACCTATGGTAAGATCGGCTGCAAGGTGTGGATCTACAAGGGCGAAGTCCTTAATTCCACGCTTCGTCAGACCGCTCCGGAGGCACCCCGCCGTGACCGCCGCAACAATGACCGCCGTCGTGACGACCGTCGCGGCAACGGTGAGCGTCGCGGTGACCGGAGACCTTTCAACGGCGAGCGTCGTCGCGACGATCGCAGGGAAGGAGGCAACCGCTAATGTTAATGCCTAAGAGAACAAAGTTCCGCAGAGTGCAGCGCGGCCGCATGAAGGGCGCAGCCTCCCGCGGCAATAAGGTATCCTACGGTGAATTTGGCATCCAGGCCGTTGAGCCGGGCTGGATCACCGGCAACCAGATCGAGGCGGCTCGTATCGCCATGACCCGTTACACCAAGCGTAGCGGTCAGGTCTGGATCAAGATCTTCCCCGACAAGCCTGTTTCCAAGAAGGCTCTCGGCGTCCGTATGGGCTCCGGTAAGGGCGCTCCGGAATACTGGGTAGCTGTCGTCAAGGCGCAGAAGGTCATGTTCGAGATCGGCGGAGTGCCGGAAGCAGACGCGCGCGAAGCGCTCCGTCTTGCCCAGCACAAGCTCCCCATCAAGACCAAGATCATCGCCCGTGAAGATGCAGTATCTGAGAATGGTGGTGAATAATGATGAAGGCAAGCGATTTGAGAAAAATGAGTACCGCTGAGCTGGAAGCCAAGGTCAAGGAGCTGAAGAAGGATCTCTTCTTCCTGCGCATGCAGCACGCGACCAATCAGCTCGACAATCCCGTTAAGCTCGCGGCTGTCAGAAAAGACATTGCCCGCATCAAGACTATTATTCGAGAGAAAGAGACCGCAATCTGAGGAGGTAAGCGAAAATGAGTGAAAATACCAGAGCTTTCCGCAAAACCAGAGTTGGTCAGGTCGTCTCCGATAAGATGGACAAGACCATCGTGGTTGCTATTGAGGATAGCGTGCAGCACAAGCTGTATAAGAAGATCGTTAAGAGAACCTACAAGCTGAAGGCCCACGACGAGAACAACGAGTGCGGCATCGGCGATACCGTTAAGGTGATGGAGTGCCGCCCGCTGTCCAAGGACAAGAGATGGCGCCTCGTCGAGATCATCAAGAAGGCTGAATAAGGAGGTCGGGAACTAAATGATTCAACAGGAAAGTTATCTGAAGGTTGCCGACAATACCGGCGCGAAGGAGATCAAGTGCATTCGTGTGCTCGGCGGCTCCAAGCGTAAGTTCGGCAATATCGGCGACGTGATCGTCGCCTCTGTCCGCAAGGCTGCTCCCGGCGGCACGGTGAAGAAGGGCGAAGTTGTTCGCGCTGTCATCGTTCGCACCGCTAAGGGCGTTCGCCGCGCCGACGGCACCTATGTTCGTTTCGACGAGAACGCCGCTGTCCTCATCAAGGAAGACAAGAATCCCCGCGGCACCCGTATTTTTGGGCCGGTTGCAAGAGAGCTTCGTGACAAGGAATACATGAAGATCCTCTCCCTGGCACCGGAAGTCATCTGATTAGGGGGACTTGAGAATGAACATTAAGAAAAACGATACAGTTATCGTCTTGTCCGGCAAGTCCAAGGGCAAGAAGGGCAAGGTCATTACCGCCATGCCCAAGGAGAACAAGGTCATTGTCGAGGGCGTCAATGTCGCTACCTGCCATGTCAAGGCCCGTAAGCAGAACGACGTTTCCGGCATCATCAAGCGCGAGATCCCCATTCGTGTGGACAAGGTGCAGCTCTACTGCGCCAACTGCAAGAAGGGCGTGCGCGTCGGCTTCAACGTAGACGGCGACAAGAAGGTCCGCGTCTGCAAGAAGTGCGGCAAGGAAATCTAAGGAGGAGGAACGAACGATGGCTAGATTACAGGTTAAGTACAACGAAGAGATCGCTCCTGCTCTGATGAAGAAGTTCCAGTACAAGAGCGTCATGCAGATCCCCCAGATCGCGAAGGTCATTGTGAACGTCGGCTGCGGCGAGAGCAAGAACAACGCGAAGGAGATCGAAGCGATCTGCAAGGACATCGCCACCATCACCGGCCAGAAGCCCATCACCACTAAGGCCCGTAAGTCCGTCGCGAACTTCAAGGTTCGTGAGGGCGAGACCGTCGGCGTGAAGGTCACGCTGCGCGGCGCTAAGATGTGGGAGTTCCTTGACCGCCTGTTCAACGTGGCGCTGCCCCGTGTCCGCGACTTCCGCGGCATCAACCCCAATGCCTTCGACGGCCGCGGCAACTATGCCATGGGCCTGAAGGAACAGCTCATCTTCCCCGAAATCGAGTACGATAAGGTCGACAAGATCCGCGGCATGGATATCTGCATCTGCACCACCGCGAATACCGACGAAGAAGCCAAGGAACTGCTGACCATGGTCGGCGCACCGTTCCACGCTTAATTTGGGAGGAAGAACAAAATGGCAAGAAAAGCTATGATTCTCAAGCAGCAGGCTGGAAACAAGTTCTCCACCCGCCGCTACAACCGCTGCAAGATCTGCGGCAGACCCCATGCTTACCTGCGTGACTACGGCGTTTGCCGTATCTGCTTCCGCGAGCTGGCCTACAAGGGCGAGATCCCCGGCGTTCGCAAGGCAAGCTGGTAATGATCGATCCCATTGTGTGCGGGAGCATGACATTGGCTTGACCGATGCTCTGCTCACCGCCGAGGGATCCCATCCACACATTTTCTGTGTGATCCAAATGTAAAACAGGCATCAGAAGTCAGGGGAAAATGGAGCCGCTCACGGCTTGCATTCCTCTGATACTCTGGCGTCTTAACGGGTTTAGCCCGTAACTTCTAAAGGAGGTAAACACCACATGCAAATCACCGATCCCGTAGCAGATATGCTGACCCGAATCCGGAACGCGAACTCTGCAAAGCACGACACTGTGGATGTCCCCGCTTCCAATCTGAAGAAGGACATCGCAAAGATCCTGCTCGACGAAGGCTATATCAAGGCCTATACCGTTGAGGAGGACGGCAAACAGGGCATGATCCACATCACCCTGAAGTACCTCGGCAACAAGGAGAAGGTCATTACCGGTCTTCGCCGCGTTTCCAAGCCCGGCCTTCGTGTTTATGCCGGCGCTGAAGAGCTGCCCAAGGTCCTCCGCGGCCTCGGCATCGCTATCATTTCCACATCCAAGGGCGTTATGACCGACAAGGCCGCTCGCGCGGCTCATGTTGGAGGCGAAGTCCTTGCGTTCGTCTGGTAAGGAGGTAACAGTATGTCCAGAATCGGCAAAATGCCTATCACTGTACCGGCCGGCGTCGAAGTGACCATCGCTGACGGCAACGTCGTTACCGTTAAAGGCCCGAAGGGTACACTGACCAGCACATTCCATCATAACATGATCATCAAGCAGGATGGCGCAGTTCTGACTGTTTCCCGTCCCAACGATGAGCACGAAAACAAGAGCCTGCACGGCCTGACCCGCACGCTGCTGCACAACATGGTCGTCGGCGTTGAGAAGGGCTTCTCCAAGGAGCTTGAGGTCAACGGTGTCGGCTATCGTGCTCAGAAGGAAGACAAGAAGCTCGTGCTGAATGTCGGCTACTCTCATCCCGTCGTGATGGAAGAGCCGGAAGGCATCCACATTGAGGTTCCTGCTCCCAACAAGATCGTTATCAGCGGCATCGACCGTCAGCAGGTCGGCCAGTTCGCTGCCAACGTTCGTGGTAAGAGACCCCCCGAGCCGTATAAGGGCAAGGGCATCAAGTATACTACCGAGGTCATTCGCCGCAAAGAGGGCAAGGCCGGCGGTAAGAAATAATAGGAGGTGTGCGTAAATGATTAAGAAGACCGATAAGAAGGCAATGCGGCTGCATCGCCATGTTCGCGTTCGCGGTAAGATCTCCGGCACACCGTGCAGACCTCGCCTGAATGTTTTCAGAAGCAACGCAAACATCTATGCTCAGATCATTGATGATGTTAACGGAGTCACTCTGGTTTCCGCTTCTACCGTGGAGAAAGAGTTTGAAGGCGCTACCGGCAACTGCGAAGCTGCCAAGAAGGTGGGCCTGATGATCGCCGAACGCGCTAAGGCCAAGCAGATCGAAGAGGTCGTTTTCGATCGCGGCGGTTATGTCTATCACGGCCGTGTCGCGGCTCTTGCCGACGGCGCCCGCGAAGGCGGACTCAAATTCTAAGAGGAGGAACGAGAAATGGCTTATAACAGAGCACCTGAAAAGGACAATGCTCCCGAAATGATCGAACGCGTCGTTTACCTCAACCGTGTCAGCAAGACGGTTAAGGGCGGCCGCGTTATGAAGTTCTCCGCGCTGGTCGTTGTCGGCGACGGCAAGGGCACCGTGGGCTACGGCCTCGGCAAAGCGGCGGAAGTTTCCGAAGCCATCCTCAAGGGCATCGCAAACGCAAAGAAGAACCTGCATAAGGTCACTCTCAGCGGCACGACGATCCCCCACGAGGTCATCGGCATCTACGGTGCCGGCAGCGTCCTCATGAAGCCCGCATCCGTCGGTACCGGCGTTATCGCCGGCGGCGCTGTCCGTGCTGTCATGGAAGCAGTCGGTATCACCAACATTCGTACCAAGTGCCTGCGCTCCAATAACCCGCAGAACGTCGTCAAGGCGACGATGCAGGGCCTGCTGAGCCTGCGTGGACCGGAAGAGGTCGCTCGCATCCGCAGCAAGAGCGTGGAAGAAATCATCGGATAAGGAGGATACGAACATGGCACAGTTGAAGATCAAGCTCGTAAAGAGCATTTCCGGTCGTATCCAGAAGCACATTGCCACGGCGGAATCCCTCGGCCTTCGCAAGATCGGCCAGGAGACCATTCAGCCCGACAATGAGCAGACCCGCGGCAAGATCGCCAAGATCGGCTATCTGCTCGAGGTCACCGAAGTAGAATAAGGAGGAGACAAGAATGGAATTACATGAACTTGCTCCCGTTCTGGGTTCTACCCAGGTTGCAAAGCGCAAGGGCCGCGGCACCGGTACCGGCAACGGCAAGACCGCAGGCCGCGGTCACAAGGGTCAGAAGGCTCGCTCCGGCGGCAAGGTCCGTGTCGGATTTGAAGGCGGCCAGATGCCTTTGGCAAGACGTATCCCGAAGCGCGGCTTCAACAATATCTTTGCAAAGCCCCTCACCGCAGTGAACCTCGGCGCACTCAACGCTTTTGAGGACGGCGCGACCGTCGATGCAGCGGCTCTGGAAGCAAAGGGTATCATCCGCGACTGCAAGTACGGACTGAAGGTTCTTGCAAATGGCGAGCTCACCAAGAAGCTCACCGTCAAGGCTGCTGCTTTCTCCGAAAGCGCAAAGGCTAAGATCGAGGAGGCAGGCGGAAAGGCTGAGGTGGTGTAAGTGCTTACGACACTTCGCAACGCATGGAAGATCACCGAGCTGCGTAAGAAGATCCTCTTCACGCTGCTGATCATCCTGCTTTACCGCATCGGCAACGTTATTCCCGTTCCGTTCGTGAACGTGAAGGCGATGAGCGATATGTTCGACAGCGTGCTCAGCGGCACGATCCTGGGCTTCATGAACATCATGTCCGGCAACGCTTTCTCGCAGGCGACCATCTTCGCTCTTTCCATCCAGCCCTATATCAACGCATCCATTATTATTCAGCTTCTCACCATCGCAATCCCCGCTCTGGAACGCCTGAGCAAGGACGGCGGCGAGGAGGGCAAGAAGAAGCTCAGCCGCATCACCCGCTATACCACGATCGCCCTCGGCATCGTGATGGGTCTGGCTTACTACTTCATGATCTCCCGCAGCGCTTACAGCGACACCATCCTCGTCTCCGGACAGAGCAAGGTCCTTGCCGCCTTCGTGATCGTCATGAGCTTCACCGCCGGCTCCACGCTGGTCATGTGGCTCGGCGATAAGATCACTGAGCACGGCATCGGCAACGGCATCTCCATGATCCTGTTTGCCAACATCATTGCCCGTATTCCTACCGGCATCATCAGCCCGATCGTTGATATGCTGTGGGCGAAGTGGTACTGGGCGCTGCTGTTGGTCATCGGCATGCTGGCGATCGTTGGTTTTATCATCTTCGTTTCGCAGGCGGAGCGCCGTATCCCGGTGCAGTACGCCAAGCGCGTTGTCGGCCGTAAGGTCTACGGCGGACAGAACACCCATCTTCCGATCAAGGTGAACATGTCCGGCGTCATGCCCATCATCTTCGCACAGTCCATCGCCTCCCTGCCCGCTACCATCTGCGCCTTTGTCGGCTACGGTGAGGGCAGATGGTGGTATGACCATGTGTTCAGCAGCACCAGCGTCGTTTACTCCGTCTGCTATCTGCTGCTCATCGTGGGCTTCAGCTACTTCTATGCTACCATTCAGTATAACCCCGTCGAGGTTGCCAACAACCTGCAGAAGAACGGCGGCTTCATCCCCGGCTTCCGTCCGGGCAGACCCACTTCGGATTTCATCCGCAAGGTCATCAATAAGATCACGCTCTTCGGTGCGATCTACCTTGGTATCATTGCGGTCCTTCCGATCGTGTTGGGCGTCGTGATGAAGAACACCACGTTCTCCTTCGGCGGCACCTCCGTCATCATCGTCGTCAGCGTTGCGCTTGAGACCGTTGCGGCCATCGAGGCACAGATGATGATGCGGAACTACTCCGGCTTCCTGAAGAAATAACGGAGGCCGAACATGAGACTCATTCTGTTAGGAGCGCCCGGTGCGGGGAAGGGAACGCAGGCGGAGATCATTGCCGCACGCCTTTCCATTCCTACGATCTCTACCGGGAACATCCTTCGGGAAGCGATCAAAAACGGTACGGATACCGGTTTGAAGGCTAAGAGCTTCATGGACAAGGGCATGCTTGTTCCCGACGATGTCATTATCGACATTGTTCGGGAACGGCTCAGCCGCCCGGATTGCGAAAAGGGATACATCCTTGACGGCGTACCCCGCACGATCCCGCAGGCACAGGCCCTCTTGGACCAGGGAGTCGAGATCGACCGTGTCGTTTCCATCGAGATCGCCGACGATGTGATCGCCGACCGCATGACCGGTCGCCGTGTGTGCGAGGGCTGCGGTTCCAGCTACCATATCTCGGCAAATCCGCCCAAAACGGAGGGCATCTGCAATGCTTGCGGCGCTAGACTGGTAACGCGAAAGGACGACGAGCCGGAAACGGTTCGCAACCGCCTTGCGGTGTACCACGCTGAGACCGAGGCACTCAAGGGCTTCTATGAGAAGCACGGCAAGCTCCGGCTTGTCAACGGCGACCAGCCGATTGAGGATGCAACTCGTGATATTTTGGCGGCGTTAGGTGATTGACTATGATCCCTATTAAAACTGAACGTGAGATCTCTGTGATGCGCCGAGCCGGAAGAATTACCGCGGCGGCCCGTGCTTTGGCAGGGGAAATGGTTAGACCCGGCGTAACAACCAAAGAGATCGACCATGCTGTCCACGATTATATCGTGTCACAAGGTGCAACACCTTCCTTCCTCAATTACTGCGGCTACCCCGCGAGCGTCTGTGTTTCCGTGAACAATACCGTCATTCACGGCATCCCGGACAGCAGGGTATTGCGCGAAGGCGATATCGTCTCCGTCGATGTCGGAGCAAAATGGGGAGGCTTTCATGGGGACTGCGCCGCAACCTATGCCTGCGGTCAGATTTCTGACGAGGCGCAGAAGCTCATTGATGTCACGAGGCAGAGCTTTTTCGAGGGCGTGAAATTCGCACGCCAGGGTTATCGTATTTCGGATATCGGTCATGCGGTCCAGAGCTATGCCGAATCGCATGGATTCTCCGTGGTTCGCGCCTTTGTCGGTCACGGCGTAGGCGAGGAGATGCACGAGGAGCCGGAGGTCCCGAATTACGGGAAGCCCGGAAGGGGTCCGAGACTCATTCGCGGAATGGTCATTGCGATCGAGCCGATGATCAACGCCGGTACCTTCGAGGTACGGGTGCTGAAGGACGGCTGGACCACCGTGACCGCCGACGGAAAGCTCTCGGCGCACTACGAAAATACTGTTCTCATAACAGACGGCGAGCCGGAAATTCTCACCGTCACCGAGGGGCTTTGACGATATGGAGATATCCAGATCTGATCTCGTTTGCTCGACTGCCGGACATGACAAGGGAATGCTGTTCTATGTATTGGACACAGACGGTGTGTACGTCTCCCTTGCCAACGGTAAGGAGCGCAAGGTCGAAAAGCCGAAACGTAAGAAGATCATCCATGTCTGTAAGGTCTCCCGGCCTGATTCTCCGCTTACCGAGCGCATTCGCGCCGGCGAGCAGATACTCAACAGCGAATTACGAAGGGAACTGGCCGTTATCGGTCGGGAAATCAACGTTTCAACCAAGGAGGGTTTGTAAAACTTGGCAAAAGACGACGTAATCGAACTTGAGGGCATCGTGACCGATGCACTGCCGAATGCCATGTTCAAAGTCAAGATCGGCGGCGAGCATACCATTCTGGCACACATTTCCGGCAAGCTCAGAATGAACTATATCAAGATCTTGCCCGGTGACAAGGTAACTGTTCAGATGTCTCCGTACGATCTGACCCAAGGCCGGATCACATGGAGAAGCAAGTAAACTAGAGACATTGTTCTCATAGGAGGTTAAACAGTATGAAGGTTAGACCGTCCGTGAAGCCCATGTGCGAAAAATGTAAGATTATCAAGCGCAAGGGTCGCGTCATGGTAATTTGCGAAAATCCCAAGCATAAGCAGAGACAAGGCTAAGGAGGTGCTCTAAAAGTATATGGCACGTATTGCTGGTATTGACCTGCCCCGCGAGAAGAGAATTGAGATCGGACTCACTTATATCTTCGGCATCGGCAGAAAAAGCGCCAACGACATCCTCAAGATGGCTGGCGTCAACCCCGACATCCGCGTCAAGGATCTGACCGAGGATCAGGAAGCTGCTCTTCGTGAGGTCATTGACAAGAACTACACCATTGAGGGCGACCTCCGCCGTGAAGTTGCTCTGAATATCAAGCGTTTGACCGAGATCGGCTGCTACCGCGGCCTGCGTCATCGCCGCGGCCTGCCCGTTCGCGGACAGCGCACCAAGACCAACGCTCGTACCCGTAAGGGCCCGAAGAAGACCATCGCGAATAAGAAGAAGTAAGGAGGGATATGTAAATGGCAAAGGCAAATGCAAAGAAGGTCATCAAGCGCCGTCGTGAGCGCAAGAATGTTGAAAAGGGCGCCGTTCATATCCGTTCCTCTTTCAACAACACCATGGTCACCGTTACCGACCTGCAGGGCAATGCTCTTTCGTGGGCATCCTCCGGCGGCCTCGGCTTCCGCGGTTCCCGTAAGTCCACTCCCTATGCCGCGCAGATGTGCGCGGAGACTGCTGCGAAGGCTGCGATCGAAAACTGCGGCCTGAAGACCGTAGAAGTCTACGTCAAGGGACCGGGCCAAGGTCGTGAAGCTGCGATCCGTGCGCTTCAGTCCGCAGGTCTGGAAGTCGTCTCCATCAAGGACGTTACCCCCATTCCTCACAATGGCTGCCGTCCTCCCAAGAGACGCCGCGTCTAATTTGTTAAGGAGGAAAACAAAGAATGGCAAAAAATACTCAGCCTGTTCTCAAGCGTTGCCGCACGCTCGGCGTTTCTCCTGCCGCTATGGGCTATTCCAAGACTTCCAATAAGAACCCCGGCGGTCAGAGAAGAGCGAAGAAGTCCGAGTATGCAATGCAGCTCACCGAGAAGCAGAAGGTCAAGTTCGTATACGGCATCCTTGAGAAGCAGTTCCGTATGTACTACGAGAAGGCTGCCCGCGCTGAAGGCAACACCGGCGAAGTGCTGCTCAGCCTGATCGAGCGCCGTCTGGATAACGTCGTTTACCGCCTCGGCTTTGCTTCCACCCGCCGCGAGGCCCGCCAGCTCGTCAACCACGGTCATTATACCGTCAACGGCAAGCGCGTCAACATCCCGTCCTATCTCGTTAAGCCCGGCGACGTCATCGCCGTCAGCGAGAAGAGCTGCTCGAACAACCGCTTCAAGAAGCTCAAGGAAGACGATGCTTTTGTCGCCGCTCCGAAGTGGCTTGACCGCGACAAGAACACCCTGACGGGTAAGGTTCTTGCAATGCCGGCAAGAGACGATATCGACTTTGAAATTGCCGAACACCTCATCGTCGAGTTGTACTCCAAGTAACGCTTCACCCTCGTTTATTGGTAAGCTGATTTACACCGCAAGACCAGTGTTTTGCAAAATAATAAGGAGGGTATCTATTATATGGTAGAAATTGACAAGCCGCGCATTGAGTGTATTGACTCTCCCGAAGATCCGTCTCATGGCGTATTCTATGTCGAGCCTCTGGAAAGAGGCTACGGCACTACGCTGGGCAATTCTCTGAGAAGAATCCTTCTGTCGTCTCTGCCGGGTACTGCTGCGACCTCCATTAAGATCGCCGGTGTTCAGCATGAGTTCTCTACGATCCCCGGCGTCAAGGAAGACGTGACCGAGATCGTCCTGAATATCAAGCAGATCATTGCGAAGATGAACTGCGATGGCATTAAGACGGTTTATATTGATGCCTCCGGCGAGTGCGAGGTCACTGCCGGCGACATCAAGACCGACGATGATGTTGAGATCATCAATAAGGATCTGCACATCTGCTCGTTAGGCCCCGATGCCACGCTGAATATGGAGATCACGATGAGCCGCGGCCGCGGTTACGTTCCCGCAGACCGCAACAAGACCCCGCAGACTCCGATCGGCGTCATTCCGGTCGACTCTCTGTATTCGCCTGTCTACAAGGTCAACTACACGGTTGAGAATACCCGTGTCGGCAATATGACCGACTATGACAAGCTTACGCTCGAGGTGTGGACGGATTCCACCACCACGGCGAAGGACGCTGTTTCCATCGCCGCGAAGATCCTGACCGAGCATCTGACCCTGTTTACCGATCTTTCCGATACGGTAGCCAGCCAGTCGATCGTCCGCGAGAAGAATCAGGACGTGGATCCCCCCGCATTGAAGCTCACGATCGAAGAGCTTGATCTCAGCGTTCGCAGCTTCAACTGCTTGAAGCGCGCCAACATCAATACGGTCCGCGATCTGATCACCAGAACGCCGGAGGAAATGATGAAGGTTCGCAACATGGGCAAGAAGTCCTTGGACGAGGTACAGAACAAGCTGGCCATGATGGGCCTGTCTCTTGCGACGGAAGAGTCCGGCAATATTAACTAAAGATCCTGTTTTACCTTTTAAGAAGGAGGAAAATACGAATGTTTGGAACCCGTAAGCTCGGCAGAACCAGCGATCAGCGTAAGGCGATGCTCCGTCAGCTGACCACCGATCTGCTTGCCAACGGCAAGCTCGAGACGACCTTCTGCCGTGCGAAGGAAGTGCAGCCCGTTGTGGAGAAGATGATCACCCTCGGCAAGAAGGGCGACCTCGCCGCATACCGCCGCGCTCTGGCCTTCATCACGAAGGAAGACGTTGCGAACAAGCTGTTTAAGGAAGTTGCGCCGAAGTATGCCGACCGTAACGGCGGCTATACCCGTGTGACCCGCATCGGGCCGCGCCGCGGCGATGCAGCCGAGATGGCTGTTATCGAATTGGTGTAATTCATCGATGAATTTTGAGGCTGCTCCGACGGAGCAGCCTCCTTTTCGTTATTATGGCAAAAGATTTCCGTCGGTATCGTTAGGGAAGCAGAGCAGCGCCGGAAGCAGAGCGTGCAGGGGAGTAGAGCGTGCAGGGGAGTAGAGCGACGCAGAGAGCAGAGCAGCACGGAGGGGAGAGCAGCCGGGGGAGTAGGACGGTGGAGAGAGCAGAGCGGTGCGGGGAGAAAAGCGGCGCGGCAATCTAGAAGATTCTATTTAGATCAAGCGCGTTGACTCGAAAAACGGCGTTGATCCTCCGACAAACAAATGCCCGATACAGATAAAAAAACGCCCGCAGCAGGTGGCATCGGCCATCATACCGCGGGCGGTGTGCTATTTTGAAATTACTTCTTCATGTTCATCTGCGCAGCGACTTCAGCGGCGAAGTCTTCCTGCTTCTTCTCAATGCCTTCGCCCTTTTCGAAGCGAACGGCATTGACGAACTTCACGCTTCCGCCGAGAGCCTTGGCGGCGCTGTTCATATACTGTTCTACGCTCATGCTGCCGTCCTTAACGAAGGCCTGCTGCAGGAGGCAGTTCTCCTCGAAGAACTTGTTCATCTTACCGGCAGCGATCTTTTCCTTGACCTGCTGGGGCTTGCTGGCCATCTTCTCGTCGTTGTCCATCTGAGCGACAAGGATCTTCTTTTCTTCTTCCAGAATGTCCTCGGTGACATCGCTCTTGTCCCAGAAGCGGGGATTCAGAGCAGCGATCTGCATGGCGACGTCCTTACCGATCTGCGTGGCATCGATGCCGCCCTCGACCGCGAGGTTGACAAGAACGGCGATCTTGCCGCCTGCGTGGACATAGGAAACGCTGGTGTTGTCCGCAAAGCGGACAAAGCGGCGGATCTGGAGGTTTTCACCGATGGACATGACCTTCTCGGGCATGGTCTCGGCAACGGTCAGGTCCTTGCCGGGGTACTTGCAGTTCATCAGAGCGTCAACATCGGCGGGATTGCTCTCGATAACGACCTGCGCAATGTCCTTGACAAACGGGACGAACAGCTCGCTCTTCGCGCAGAAGTCGGTCTCACAGTTGACCTCGACGACGGCGCCGACGCCGTTCTCGACGGTGGCGTAAGCCATGCCCTCGGCAGCAATGCGGCCGGCCTTCTTGGCGGCCTTGGCCAGACCCTTTTCACGGAGCCATTCGACAGCCTTGTCCATATCGCCGTCGGTCTCGGTGAGTGCCTTCTTGCAGTCCATCATGCCGACATTGGTCATTTCACGCAGTTTCTTAACATCAGCAGCAGTAAATGCCATAGTATTATTCCTCCTGTAAATTATCTTTTGAAAAATGCCCGTCATAGCGGCGGGCATTGTTTATCTTATTCAGCAGCTTCCGCAGCCGGTGCTTCCTCAGCGGGAGCCTCGGTGTTGGCCTCGCCCTGACGGCCTTCCTGCACGGCGTTTGCCATGGTAGCTACGATCAGGCGGATCGCGCGGATCGCGTCGTCATTGCCGGGGATCACATAGTCGATCTCGTCGGGGTCGCAGTTGGTGTCGACGATCGCGACGATGGGGATATGCAGCTTGCGGGCTTCGGCGATCGCGTTACGCTCCTTGCGCGGGTCGACGATGAACAGAGCGCCGGGGAGCTTCTTCATGTTCTTCACGCCGCCGAGGTACTTCTCGAGCTTTGCGATCTCGCCTTCGAGCTTAATGACTTCCTTCTTGGGAAGCATTGCGAAGGTGCCGTCCTCCTGCATCTTGCGGAGCTGTGCCAGACGGTCGATACGGGTGCGCATGGTCTTGAAGTTGGTCATCATGCCGCCGAGCCAACGGGCGTTGACATAGTACTGGTCGACGCGCTCAGCCTCTTCCTTGATGGCGTCCTGCGCCTGCTTCTTGGTGCCGACGAAGAGAACGTTCTCACCGTTAGCGGCCAGATCGCGGACGAAGTTATAAGCTTCCTCGATCTTCTTAACGGTCTTCTGCAGGTCGATGATATAGATGCCGTTGCGCTCCGTATAGATATAGGGAGCCATTTTGGGGTTCCATCTTCTGGTCTGGTGACCGAAATGGACGCCTGCTTCCAGCAGGGACTTCATGGATACGACTGCCATTTGTGTGTTTCTCCTTTTCGTTTTGACCGCCACCTCCGTCAGCTCAGCCGTCCACCGCAAGCGGCACTCGGACGGAAGATCCGAAGGTGTGTGGTTTGATTGTTGTCATGACTTTTCGTCATGCCGTAATATTATAGCCTAAGGGCAGTCGGTTTGCAAGCCCCTTTTTACAAAAAATTCAATTATTTTTTGCTAAAACAACTGCTTTCTCGGCCTGGGCAGGCGAAATTTGTCTAATTCCCCGTCAACGAGTATGATATCGTCTCCGATCTGTGTAATGCACTTCCACGGGATTACAAAATCCTCGTGCCGACCCACCAGCCCGAAGCACTTTCCGCGCCCGGGAACGACGATCGCGACGACCTGTCCGCTGCGGCAGTCGATATCGATATCCGAAACGAAGCCGAGGCGGCAGCCGTCGCAGACGTTAACGACTTCCTTGCATTTCAATGTGGTAAAGCGATTGCCCATAGTCTCACCCCAGTGGAGAATATGCGGTGCGCGCGGCAATTATGCACGGGGCGTATTTGCGCCTCTTTGTAAAATCTCCTTGACAAGATGTCCCTATTTTCGTATAGTATAAATGGAACATTTTCGGGTGCTCCGATATGGAAATGCCGCTTTTCGGTACCGCGCGGGTGGCTGCGTTTGTCAATAACAGAATGGAGAACAGATACATGAGTTTGCTTGTAAAGGTGTTGGAGCTGGTCGGCGGACTGGCCTTTTTCCTGTATGGCATGAACGTGATGTCCGGCGGACTCGGAAAGGTCGCCGGTGGTTCACTGGAGCGCTCCCTGAAAAAAGTGACTTCTAATTCCTTCACTGCAATGGGCCTCGGCGCGGGGATCACCATCGCGGTGCAATCCTCGTCGGCAATGACGGTGATGCTGGTCGGCCTGGTCAACTCCGGGCTGATGAGCTTTGACGAAACGATCAATTTCATTATGGGCTCGAATATCGGCACGACCGTGACCAACTGGATCACCTCTCTGTCCGGTATTGACAGCAACGGCCCGATCGCGCTTTTGCAGCCGAAGAATTTTGCCCCTGTGATCGCCATCCTCGGCGTGGCAATGATCATTCTTTCCAAGAAAACGCGCCGCCAAGACCTCGGCAAGGTACTCGTAGGCTTTGCCGTCCTGATGTACGGCATGGTTTTGATGGGCAATTCCGTTTCCGGGCTTAAAGATTCCGAGCGGTTTTCCGGCATCCTGACCGCGTTTGAAAATCCGCTTTTGGGCGTGCTGGTCTCGGCGGTGTTTACCGGCGTCATTCAAAGCTCCGCCGCCACGATCTCGATTGTACAGACCTTGGCAAGCACCGGGCAGATCACCTATAACATGGCGATCCCGCTGGTGCTCGGCGCGAATATCGGCACCTGCGCGACGGCGCTGATCTCCTCGATCGGCGTTACCAAAGAGGCTAAAAAGGTCTCCGTGGTACACATTACCATCAAAATCATCGGCACGGTCGTGTGCCTGAGCCTGTTCTACGGCGCAAATGCCGCGTTCGGCTTTGATTTCCTCGACACGGCGATCTCTCTGCCCGGCGTTGCGTTGGTGCATACGATCTTCAATGTCGTAAATACCGTGATCCTCGCACCGTTCCACAAGCAGCTCGTTGCAATCGCGAATTTTATCGTCCGCCCGGGAAAGGGCAAGCAGCACTTTGTCTTCCTTGACGAGCGCCTGCTCTCCACGCCCTCCATCGCCGTCAACGAAGCCAATGCCATGACCGACAAAATGGCAGTCCTATCACGCGACACCATTCTGGCGTCTCTGATGCTTTTCCGCAGCTATTCCGAAAAGCAGTCTGCGGAGATCCTCCGCTCGGAGGACGAGCTGGACATGTACGAGGACAAGCTCGGCACGTTCCTCGTGAAGCTCTCCAGCCACTCCATGTCCGATCAGGACTCGCGGCAGGTGTCGAAAATGCTGCACACGATCGGCGATTTTGAACGCTTGGGCGACCATGCGGTGAATCTGCTCCGCACGGCGCAGGAGATCCATGATAAGAAGATCATTTTCTCCGACCTTGCACAGCAGGAGATCGATACGCTGACGCAGGCGCTGAATGAGATCCTGGAGCTGACGATCGATGCGTTCGTCCATGACGATCTGACAAAGGCTCAGCAGGTCGAGCCGCTTGAGCAGGTCATCGACGTGCTGATCGCCGAGGTGAAAAGCGCGCATATCGAACGTCTGCAGTCCGGCACCTGTACGATCCAGACGGGCTTTGTCTGGTCCGATCTGCTGACGAACTACGAGCGTGTTTCCGACCACTGCTCCAACGTGGCCGTTGCGCTGATCGAGACGCACGCGGGCAGCTTCCGTACGCACCAGTATCTGAATGCCGTAAAGAAAAGCGGCGAGCATGATTTTGCCGACGCGTATCGCTATTATGCCGAAAAGTACCATGTAGAATAAAGTACCGTTAAAAAATTGGCCGCCGCTCAAATCGAGCGGCGGCCAAGCTGTTTATCTGAACTTTTTGTGAATTTCGCAGACAGGCGCTTGCGCCGTTTCAAGTGTCTCGATATACTGTAGTTGATAAGAAAGCAAATGCCGGAGCGTATTTGCATAATGACGGTCAAGCGCGGAGGATAGCATGGATTTTATTCGGTTTGAAAATGTGGAAAAGGTTTACGGCACGGGGGAGGCCGCAGTGCGTGCGTTGCATGACGCGACCTTTACGATCGGGAAGGGCGAGATTTGCGTGATTGTCGGGCCTTCCGGCGCGGGCAAGACGACGCTGCTGAACATTCTCGGCGGCATGGACACGCTGACGTCGGGAAAGGTCTTTCTGGGCGAGCGAGAGGTCTCCTCGTTCAACAGGCATCAGCTTGCCGAGTACCGCAGAAAGGACATCGGCTTTGTGTTCCAGTTTTATAATCTGATCCCCAATCTGACGGCGCTTGAAAACGTCGAGCTGGCGTCGCAGATCGTCAAGGAGCCGCTGCCGCCCGCGCAGGTCCTGACAGACGTGGGCCTTGGCGAACGCATGAAGAATTTCCCCGCTCAGCTTTCCGGCGGCGAGCAGCAGCGCGTCGCGATCGCCCGCGCACTGGCGAAAAAACCGCAGCTCCTGCTTTGCGACGAGCCGACCGGCGCGCTGGACTACGCGACGGGCAAGCAGATCCTTGCGCTGCTGCAAAGGCAGAGCCGTGAAAACGGCATGACGGTCGTCATCATTACGCACAATTCCGCGCTGACGGCGATGGCCGATCGGATCATCCGTTTCCGCAACGGCGCGGTCAAGAGCGTGGAGCTGAACGAGCATGTCACACCGGTGGAGGAGATCGAATGGTAACGGGCAGCGCATGGCGCAAGAATAATTTGCGTCAGCTTACGCACTCACTGGGACGATATCTGGCGATCTTGGCGATCGTTGCGTTGGGTGTCGGCTTCTTTACGGGCCTGAAGGTGGCGCGGCCGGCGATGCTGCTGACGGGCGACCGGTATCTGCATGAAACGGACCTTTATGATTACCGCCTCATCAGCACGCTGGGACTGACACAGGCCGACGCGGAATACTTCGCCGGGCTTTCGGGCGTGACTGCTGCGGAGGGAGCGCACAGTGAGGACTTTATCGCTGACAGCGAAACGGGAGAACGGACGCTCAAGGCGCTGACGCTCTCGGACAAGATCAATCAGCCGAAGCTGACGGCCGGACGGCTGCCGCGTGATGCGGGAGAGTGTCTGGCGGATTCCAGACGGTTTTCGGAGGACATGATCGGTACGACGCTGACCGTCACCCAAACGGCGACGGAGGACGCGTTTACCGTATCGGAGTTTACGATCGTCGGACTGTGCGAGTCGCCGCTGTATATGGGCGTGGACCGCGGTACGACGAGCCTCGGCGGCGGCACGATCAATGCGTTCGTCATTTTGCCGCCGGAAAGCTTCCGCACCGATTATTTCACCGAGATCTACCTTACGGTCGACGGAACGGAGAACGAGATATACTCCGATGCCTACAACGACGCGGTCGATTCGATCAAGCCGACGCTGACCCGGGCGCTCGAGGAGCGTGCGGCCTTGCGCTACGAGGATATCATCGACGATGCGCGCGAGCAGCTTGCCGACGCGCAGAAGCAGTATGACGAGAACAAGGCGGAGTACCGCACCGAGCGGGAAAAGGCCGAAAACGAGCTTGCCGATGCGCAGGCAAAGCTGGAACAGGCGCAGACGGCCATTTCCGCCAACCGCACCAAGCTCGACGAGGCGGAGAAAACGCTGGAGCAGGGCCGAAAGGAGCTTGAGGACGGCAAAACGCAGTATGAAGCGGGGCTTGCCGAATTTGAGGCTGCGAAGCAGGACGCGCTTTCTCAGCTCGACGCGGCGCAGACAGAGCTGGACGCACAGCAGGCCAAGCTGGACGAGGGTATGGCGCAGATCGACGACAGCGGCATTCTGGTGCAGCATGAAGCGCTTCTGATCTCCAAAAACCAGCTCCTGACGCGCTTGGAGCAGGAGACGGAGGTGAGCGCGGAGTATCTGTTTTACAAGGGGCTTCTCGATGCGGTGGAGCTTGCGATTGAGCAATTTGAAAAGAGCGAGCCGTATCAGGCATATCTGACGCTGCTGGACGCGCAGTCTCAGCTCGATGCTGCGCAGGCCGCGCTGGACGAAAAACGCGCTGAGGCCGAGGGAACGCTTGCAGAGAAGCAGGCGGAGCTGGACGAGGCGAAAGCGAAGCTGGACGAGAGCGAAAAGGCGCTTGAAACGGGCGAACAGGAGCTGAAGGACGGCAGAGCGGCGCTGGTTTCCGCACAGGCGGAGCTGGACAGCGGCCGCGCGGAATATGAGTCGGCGCGTACGGAAGCTGAGGAGCGCTTCGCCGATGCCGAAAAGCAGCTTGCCGACGGGAAGCGGCAGCTTGACGATGCGCAGGTCGAGGTTGAGAAGCTGGAGCACCCCGACACCTATCTTCTCGATCGCGAGACGAACAGCGGCTATGTGTCCTACCACAATGATACCTCGATCGTCGACGGTGTCGCCAAGGTGTTCCCGCTGTTTTTCTTCGCGGTGGCTGCGCTCGTGTGCATGACCACAATGACCCGTATGATCGACGAGCAGCGCACACAGATCGGCACACTGAAATCGCTGGGCTACGGCGACGGCGCGATCGCGTGGAAATATATGTCCTATTCCGGAAGCGCCGCGATGCTGGGCTGCCTTGCCGGGTACGCACTGGGAACATGGATCTTCCCGGCGGTCATCTGGGAGGGCTACTCGATGCTCTACGGCTTTGCGCCGATCGAGTATGTCTTTGACGGGAGACTGCTCCTGATCGCGATCGGCGCATCGCTGCTCTGCTCGGCGGGCGTGACATGGCTGGCCTGCCGTTCGGAGCTGAACCGAATGCCTGCCGCCCTGATGCGGCCCAAGGCGCCCAAGGCGGGCAAGCGCATTCTGCTGGAACGGATTCCGTTCCTCTGGAACCGTTTCTCCTTCCTGTATAAGGTCTCCGTGCGGAATATCGTTCGCTATAAAAAGCGGCTCATCATGATGCTTCTCGGCATCGGCGGCTGCACGACGCTGATCGTTGCCGGTCTGGGCCTGCGCGACAGCATTTCCACCGTTGTGGACGATCAATTTACCGGTGTGACCTGTTATGACATTGCCGTCAGCTTTTCTACGCCGATGGACAGTCAGCGTCAGCAGGAATTTCGGGAGGCATATCCCGAAATGACCCGCTGTGTATTCGTGGAAACGGCCGCCTATGAGGCATTGGGCGACAACGGCATCAGCAATGTCAACGTCGTCGCGACGGACGATCCCGATATCTCCTACGCGATCCGGCTTCACGACGGCGAACGCATAATCGACTATCCGTCGGAGGGCGCGGTGATCGACAGCCGCCTTGCCGATACGCTCGGGCTGAAGGTCGGCGACAGCCTTCCGCTGCACGTCAGTGATACCGAAACGGTCGAGGTCCCGATCACCGATATCTGTGACAATTACGTTTACCACTATGCGTTTGTTTCGTCCGAGACTTATACGGAGCTGTTCGGAAAGGAATGCAGCGATTCGACGGCATACGTCCTGACCGACGGCGACCCGTATGCGCTCGGCGCGAAGCTGACGGAGGCCTCCCGTGTCGGCACGGTGACCGTTTCCGAGGCGCTGCGTGAAATGGTGAACAATACCATGACGAGCCTGAATTACATTATCGCGCTGGTAGTGGGGTGCGCCTGTGCATTGGCGCTGGTCGTGCTGTTCAACCTCTGCAATATCTCCATCACGGAGCGCGTCCGCGAGATCGCTACGGTAAAGGTGCTGGGTTTCTATCGGCACGAGACGATGCTCTATGTATTCCGCGAAATATTGATCTTGACGATGCTGGGTGCAGCGGTCGGCCTGCCCTTCGGCAAGCTGCTTCATGCGTTCATCATGTCGGAGATCCGTATCGACATGGTGTCGTTCAACATCCGCGTCGCGCCCCTGAGCTACGTTCTGGCGTTCGCAATCACGGTGCTGCTGGGCGGCCTTGTCTGCCTGTGCCTGATCCGTAAGATCGACCGCGTCAATATGGCGGAATCCTTGAAATCCGTGGAATAAAGGCTTCTCGGCTGCTGTGGTTACAGCAGCCGAGTTTTTTGGCAGGCACGGGATCAAACGCAGATCGCCTTGCGCAGACTGGCGATCGCGTTTTTTTCCAGACGGGAGACCTGCGCCTGCGAGATGCCGACCTCCGAGGCGACCTCCATCTGCGTCTTTCCGTCGAAAAATCGCAGGGAAAGGATCCGCCGCTCCCGCTGCCCGAGATTGCCGATCGCCTCCCGGAGCGCAAGGTGCTCGAGCCATTGCTCGTCGGTGTTTTTTGTGTCGCGCACCTGATCCATGACGGTCAGCGGATCGCCGCTGTCGGAATAGATCGGCTCGTAAAGCGATACCGGCGCGGCCATGGCCTCCATTGCCTCCGTCACCGATTCCAAGGGAAGCCCGAGACGCTGTGCCAGCTCCTCCGGTGTCGGCTCACGGCCCGATTCCGCCGTGAGCGTTTCCTTGCACTGCAAAACGCGGTACGCTGTGTCACGTACGCTGCGCGACACCCGAATGGCGCTGTAGTCGCGCAGATACCGCTTGACCTCGCCCTCAATCATCGGAACGCCGTAGGTGCTGAAGCGCACATTCAGATCGGTGTTGAAATTGGCGATCGCCTTCAGAAGACCCACGCACCCGACCTGAAACAGGTCGTCCGGGTTTTCCCCGCGGCTCAGAAATTTTTGGATCACCGAGAGCACAAGCCGCAGATTTCCTTCGATGAGCTGCTGCCGCGCCGCCTCGTCGCCCTGCTGTGAGCGCTTGAGCAGCTCGACCATTTCCTCATTCTTCAGCGTTTTCAGGCGCGACGTGTTGACGCCGCAGATCTCGACCTTCCCCAGCATATCATCTGTTCCTCCGTCCGTTTTCTGCAAACAGTATTTCCCATCGTTCCCGTTTCATTCAGCAAAACTGCGAAAAACGATGCGCAGCGTTCAGAAAAGCCGTTGCAGGAGCGCAAAAAATGTGGTATGCTAAATAGGCTCCGGATCGGCCGCCCTTGCCGATCGCATCGGAGCTTCTCTGAAAAATGAAAACCTTGCTTTAATAAAAACCCTGCTTTGCAGAGCGGAGGCTAGAAATGCAGTATATCGTTTTGGATATGGAATGGAACCAGCCGTGGCCCGGCTCCTATGCGGCAAAAAAAGTGCTCCCCGTGGAAATTCACGGAGAGATCATTCAGATCGGCGCGGTGCGGATGCTCGAGGACGGCTCCGTCGCCGACGAATTTCAGGTGCTTGTTTGCCCGAAGTATTATAAAAAGCTCAACAGCCGCGTCTCCAAGCTCACGGGACTGCGCGATTCCGTCCTGAAGGAAGAGGGACTGCCCTTCCCGGAGGCGCTGGAGCGCTTCCGCGCGTGGATCGGCGGAGAGTGCATTTTCCTGACGTGGGGCTTCGACGACATTCGGATATTGGAGGACAATATCCTTCTTCATGACGGTGAGCCGGACTGGATCACGCAGTGGTATAACGCACAGATGATCTTTAACGCGCAGACCGGATGCGGCACGTCACAGCGTTCGCTCTCCTCCGCGATGGAGCTGATCGGCATCGAGCCGACCCGCCCCGCGCACGACGCGCTCGGAGACGCCTATCACACGGCGCTGATCTGCAGCCGGCTGGACCTCAAAAAGGGGATCGCGGAATATGCCGCCGCGCTGGAAAGCCATGTCAACGGCTTCCACGGTGCGCCGCCGGAGGGCTGCATCAGCCGCGCGGTCTTCCGGGGCTATTCGGACCGCGACAAGGCCATTCGTGCGATGAACGAGCTGCAAAGCCACTGCCCGCAGTGCGGCGTGGCCATGGAGCACGGCGGGTGGATCGGGCAGGAGGGACGCCGCTATATGACGATGGCGCAGTGCCCCGAGCACGGACGCTATCTCATCCGCATCCGCCTGCAAAAGGACGACGACGGCACGCTGCGCGTCAGCCGTATGATCTATGAGGGCGCGTCCGACGCTGCGCGGAAATTCGACGAGCTGCAGGCGCTGCACCGTCCGACGCGCCGCCGCAGACGCAGAAAGAAACCGAGCGAGCATGGAACGACTTCCTGAGCTGCTGCTTCCGTGGTTTGCCGAAAACCGACGGGACCTGCCTTGGCGTGCCGACCGTGAGCCGTATCACGTCTGGCTTTCGGAGATCATGCTCCAGCAGACCAGAGTTGAGGCGGTCAGAGACTATTATCTGCGCTTTTTGCGGGAGCTGCCCGACATTCCGTCCCTTGCCGCCGCGCACGAGGATCGGCTCCTCAAGCTTTGGGAAGGGCTGGGCTATTACAGCCGTGTGCGCAATTTGCAGAAGGCCGCGCAGAAGATCATGGCCGACGGCGGCGTTTTCCCGACGCAGTACGACGCGATCCGCGCTCTGCCGGGCATCGGAGATTATACGGCCGGTGCGATCGCGTCGATCTGCTTTGAGCAGCCGACGCCTGCCGTGGACGGCAACGTTCTGCGCGTGCTTTCGCGCTATCTGGCCTCCGACGCGCCGATCACGGACGCGCGGGTCAAACGGCACTGCGCGGCGCTGCTGGAAACGGTCTACCCTGTCGGGCACTGCGGCGATTTTACGCAGGCGCTCATGGAGCTGGGCGCGACGGTCTGCGTACCGAACGGCGCGCCGCACTGCGAACGCTGTCCGCTTGCCGCGTTCTGCGCCGCAAGGCGGGCGGGGACACAGCTCCGTTTTCCGGTCAAGGAGGCAAAACGTCCGCGCCGCGTCGAGGAACGCACAGTCTTTATCCTTCGCTGCGGGGATAAGCTTGCAGTCTGTAAACGCCCGCCGCGCGGCCTTCTGGCGGGCCTGTGGCAGCTTCCCGATACGGTCGGGGCGCTTGAGACGCAGCAGGCCGTCGCACTGGCCGAATCGTGGGGCGTCAGACCGCTCCGCGTGGAAAAAACCGTTCGGCGGACCCATATTTTTACCCATGTCCAGTGGAACATGACGGGCTGCTATCTGCTCTGCGGCGAGGAAGCAAGGTTTGTGTGGGCCACGCCCGAGGAGCTGAGCGCGTCGATCGGCCTGCCCACGGCATATCGGCAGTTTTTGGACGACTTGCGGTGAGGGACTTGCATTCGCGCCGAAAATCCGCTATACTGGAAACACCAACAACAGGAGGTAACAACATGGAAGACAAGCGTGCACAGTATTCCGAGGACGAGATCCTTACGCTGGAATTTGACGACGGCGAGAGCTTTGAATGCGGCATTATGGGCGTGTTCGATCTGGACGACAAGCAGTATATTGCGCTGGAGGCCTTTGACGACAGCAACGACGTCTATCTCTATATTTACGAGCCGACGGATGACGATTTTGAGCTGCTGGACATTCCCGAGGAGGATTTCGACCGCGTGGCCGCAGAATTTGACCGTCTGATGGACGAGCCTGTATAAAGAAAAAAAACAGCGGAGCGCATTGCGATGCGCTCCGCTGTTCTATGTCTGCCGGTGCAGCTCGATCAGCAGGACCTCCGGTCGGTCGTTGACGCGGAAGGGAAACAGACTGTTTCCGATCCCGCGGCTGACGAGCATGGTCGTGCTGCCCTCCGTGTACATGCCCGCGTCGTATTTCGGAAACAGGCCTTGATTGGGTGCGTACAGTCCGCCGATAAAGGGGAGTCGGAGCTGCCCGCCGTGCGCGTGTCCGCTGAGAACAAGGTCGACGCCGCTCCGCGCGTAGACGGAAAGCAGCTCCGGACGGTGCGAGAGCAGGATGTTGTAGCGGTCGTGCTCGATCTCGAGCGCCGCAAGCGCCTGCGCTGCCACCGCTTCGGAATCGCCGGAGAGATAGTCCGTTTGGAAGCTGGGATCGTCGATCCCGAGCAGCGCAACGGCGTCTTCCCCGCGTGTGAGCAGGAGCTGCGAATTTTCCAGCACGGTAACGCCAAGCTCCGTAAGTCCGGCCTTAAGTGCGGCGTATTCTTCGATACGGGCCTCGTGATTGCCCGTTACATAATAGCATGGCGCGATCGCGGCGGCCCGCTCCGCAAATTCCAGCGCGACTGCCGTATCGGTCCGCCGCGAATCGATCAGGTCACCCGTGATGACGATGATGTCCGGTTCGGCTTCTTGCAGGAGCGCAAGGAGCCGTTCGTTTTTTTCGCCCATTTCCGCGTTGTGCAGATCGGAGACCTGCGCGATCCGATAGCCGTCAAAGGCGGCGGGCAGTTTTCGGTCGGCAATCGTCCAGCGGTTCAGTTCGAGGGCGGTGTTGCCCCACGCGATCCATGCGGCCAGTCCTGTCAGTAGAATCACGAGGAGGACGGCCGACAGCACGCGCTTTTTCTTTGTTTTCATGCAAGCCTCCGTGATGACGGTAATGCGGGGACGGCTTTACCGCGCCGCCTCCGATACGGATTATAGCACGATCGGCCCGCAGATGCAAACGCCTTGCAGCGGAAATACCGTATGTATCAGTATGCCGTGAGGTCGGTCCGTTCGGCGGTGATCGCGGAGATCTCGTAGGCGGTCCGCTGCTCGGGCTGTCCGTCGATCATTTTGGTGTAATTGCGGCTTTGCAGGCGTCCGGTCAGAAGCAGCTCCGTGCCGACCGGGTAGGATGCGGCCTCCTGCGCACAGCGTCCCCAGAGAATGCAGGGCAGATAGTCCGCGCGGCGGTACGGACGGTTGACGGCCAGCATGATGTCGCAGATCTCGCGGCCGAGCGGCGTGCGGCGATAGATCGGCTCCTTGCACAGTACGCCGTGCAGCGTGACACGGTTGTCGTGCGGCGCATTGCAGACCTCCATCGTTTCGGCCAGCACGGAGATGATAAGACGTCTGCCCATAGCCGCCCGATTGTTAAACGAGCGGATCTGGCCCGTAACGGCGACTGCGTCTCCCTCCTCGGTGGCGCATTGATCTAAAAGCGCCTCGGAGGCCAAGATTTGCAGTCGGTCGACCGCGCCCGAAAGACGTGCGACCTCCAGAAAAAACGAATAAAACTGCCGTCCGTGGTTGCTGTGCGAATATTGCGGCGCACCGGCAAGACAGCCGACCAGTACAACGTGATTTGCAGATTGTTCCATTGTCCCACCTCGTTCAATGACTTATGGCAGAGTATATTCGGCGCGCAGGGCAGATATGAGCGCATAAAGCGCCTGCGTGCGGGAAGAATGAATACGAAGAGGCGGGAGGCGCGAATCAATGACAAAAAACAGGAATGAGAAGCTCGGCGCGGCATTGGCGGGAGCGGCGGCGGGGATCGCGAACGGACTGTTCGGCGCGGGCGGAGGAATGCTGCTGCTGCCGCTCCTGACCCGGCTGACCGATCTTTCCGCACACGCCTGCTTTGCCAATTCCGTTTGCATCATCCTGCCGATGTCGCTGGTATCGGCGGGCGTGTACCTGCTGCGCGGCGGAGAATTTGCAGCGCAGTCGATCGGCTACCTGATCGGCGGCGCGGTCGGCGGCGTCGCCGCCGGTCTGCTGCTCAGGCATCTGCCCACAAAGCTGCTGCACCGCGCGCTGGGCATTTTCATTCTGTGGGGCGGGCTTCGCCTGCTGCTGCGATGAGCTGGGCGGCGGTGCTGGCCGGTGCAGTATGCGGTGTGCTGTCCGGCCTTGGGATCGGCGGCGGCACGCTGCTGATGGTTTGGATGACGGCGGTCATGGATATCCCGCAGCAGACGGCGCAGGGGATCAATCTGCTGTATTTTCTGCCGACGGCATCCGCCGCACTGATTTTTCATATCAAAAATCACCTGATCTGCAAAAAAGTCGTTGTTCCCGCAGTGATTTTCGGGGGCCTTACGGCAGCGGGCAGCGCGTGGCTGGCCACGCTGCTGGATACCGGGCTGCTCCGGCGGATGTTCGGCGGCTTCCTGCTCCTTGTCGGCCTGAACGAGCTGTTCGGAAAGCATAAAAAAAGATAAAATTTGACCGCACCGGGGAAAACCGGTGCGGTCGAACTGTCAGAGGAGCAGTTTTCTTTTTTGTTCGTCGTATTCCGTTTGCGATATCAGACCTTTTTCGAGCAGGGAGGCGTATTTTTCAAGCTCTGCGGCGGTGCTGGTCGCATGGCCGTATAGCTTCTCCTCGCTTTTCAGGCGGTCGCTGACCAGCTTGAGGTTCTTCTGGAAAAAATCCGCTTCCTGTGCGGTCGCCCACCGCGCATCCAGACCGATCCCGCCGCCTGCAAAGGCAACCTCAAAAATGGTGCGCTTCTTAGCCCTGTAAAGAAGCTCCAATATCCCGCCGACGAGTCCGCAGCCAAGTGTTGCTAAGATTTCAAGTGTGTCATCGTTTTTCATTAAGCGAATGAACACGTCGACTAGGAACACTGCACCGATCACCCAGAAAACATAGGCGAGCACCCGCAGCCAGATGGGGTTAGAATAGACAAAGCCGGTGCCGGTGATGTTTGTGACATCGACCGTTCGTTCCTCGCGGATTTTAGAAAAGTGCGCGCCCTTGCGCATCAGGCAGCTTCCCTTAAAATACAGCCTTCGATTGGATAGAATGGCAAAACCTTTTTCAATTCGTCCGCTGGCGAAGAAGCTCTGGGCAATGCTGTTGCCCATTATCGCGACGAGTTGCTCGTCCTCGCTGACAAATGCCGACCGAACCTGTTCGTTCGTCATAGAGGATCTCCCTCATTTCTCTATAATGTATGGACGGCAGAACGGCTGCTCTGATGTCTATAATCAATATACCATAGTATTTTTATTCTGTCAATATTTAATTGATAATAGTATCGTAATTATTTACAGGAGGCGAAGGGTTTGCTGCGAAAACGGATTCTTGAGATGCGCGTTGCGCATGGGTATACGCAGGTCACGCTGGCGAAAAAGCTCGGCGTGTCGAAGCAGGCGGTTTCAAATTGGGAGAACGACAACATCCAGCCCTCGATCGAGATGCTCGTCCGGCTGGCCGACACCTTCGGTGTGACGACGGACTATCTGCTCGGTCGCGAGGACGCCGCGCGCCTGAACGTAGACGGCCTGCCCGAAGCCGCCGTCGCCCATATCGCCCTTCTCATCGATGACCTCCGCTCCGCCGTGGGGCAGAGAAGTCAGAAATAAGATAACCGACCGCACCGGGGAAAACCGGTGCGGTCGGTTTGGTTTATGCAGGTCCGCTTTCCTTTCGGCTAAGTGCGGGAAAGCTGCGGCCGTATACGCGTATTGACGCAAAATTTTGAATTTAACGCCTTAGAAATGCCAGATATCCCTCCAAGATCAGAGAGGCGGCGACGGCATCAACGGTGTTTTTCCGCCGCTTGCCGTGATAGTTGCAGTCGGACAGGATCTGATGCGCCTCTACGGTGGTGCGGCGTTCGTCCCACAGCACGACCTCCGTGTTGCAGACTTCGCCGACCAGCGCGGCAAATTCACGGTAAAGCTCCGCGCGCGGCCCTTCCGAGCCGTCCATATTGCGCGGAAAGCCCATGACCAGCCGTTCCGCGCCGCTCTGATGCATCAAGGCGGCGATCTCCTGCGCCGTTTTCTGCGGATTCCGGCTGTGAATGACCGTCGTCTGGCCGACGATCATGCCCAGCGCGTCGGAGATCGCGATGCCCGTGCGGGCATCGCCGTAGTCAATGGCAAGGACCCGCATGTCATGCTCCCTTCCGAAGCGCCTTTTTCAGCGGCAGCCAGATCAGGAAAGCGAGCAGCGAGCCGAGCAGAGCGGTCAGAAGCTGAACGATGGAGAAATTGGCGCGTGCGGTGGAAAGCGCGGCCTCGGACAGCTTGGAAGCGCCCGTTCCGGAGAGAATGAGGCGCGAAATGATCAGCCACATGAACAGCGCCTTAACGACGGCACCGAGGACCATGCCCGCGATCAGCGTCCATGTTTCGGGAAAGCGCGAAATGAGCATCCACAGGCAGGCAAACACCGCGAATGCGCCCGCCACGGAGATCAGCATAACGACGGCGAGCGGAGAGGTCTTTTCCAGCAGCAGCGCAGAGGAGAGCGAGGAGAGAAATGCCAAACAGGCGGCGGCCCAGAGCACGCAGGCGACCAGCGCGGCGATAAGCACCTGACGGAAGCGTGGGTCGTTAAAATGCAGACGCTCGGTCTTCGGCATACGGGTGTCCAGCCAGCGGGCAAGCAGCCAGACGGCGGAGACGAGCAGCAGGTTGCCGACCATGATGCACGGGACAATGGCTGGGAAAGCGCTCATAACGGGATTACCGGTGATCCACCAGGAGGTCAGCGGCGTAATAACGCTGAGCGCGGCCGCTTCCGGATAGCCGCAGGCCAGTACGGTAAGAATCAGCGCGGCGTTGACGACCGGGCCGGTGATATAAACGGAGGTGTTCTTCAAAAACTGGATCGCAATGCAGACTGCCAGCAGCAGCGCGGCGCGGCACAGCCGCCGGACATACTGATTTTTCATGAAATGAACTCCCTTCTTGTGTGCTATCGCGTCCACGCGGCCGATAGGATATACGGGCGGCTTCTTTACGATAGGGAATGATCCTCTGCTATTATATCGCAAATCGGGCGGAAAACAAGAGTTATTTCTCACCCGCCGCAGATGCTGCCGAAGAGTCTTGGGATCGCCGACTTTTTGTTGACAGCGGTCGACGGCCGTGCTATACTGACGATAAAGTTAATGATAGCTAACTTGGGAGTGATGGGATGACATTGAAGGAGCTGCCCGTCGGCCGCAGCGGTATGATAACGGCGGTCGGCGGCGAGGGGAGCCTGCGCTGCCGTCTGCTGGACATGGGGCTGATCCCCAACACGCGCGTGACGGTCCAAAAGATCGCGCCGATGGGCGATCCGATGGAGATCCGTCTGCGTGGCTATGAGCTGACGCTTCGCCTGGACGACGCGGCACGTATCGAGATTTTGCCGGAGGTGAAGGACACATGATGTTCGCACTGGTCGGCAACCAAAACTGCGGGAAAACGACGCTGTTCAATCAGCTTACAGGCTCCAATCAGCATGTCGGCAATTTCCCGGGCGTGACCGTTGACAGCAAAACGGGAATGCTGCGCGGGCATAAAAACTGCGAGGTCGCGGACCTCCCCGGCATTTACTCCATGCGCCCGTATACGGGTGAGGAGATCGTCACGCGCGACTTTATCCTCGACGAGCACCCGGACGGGATCATCAATATCGTCGACGCGACCAATATCGAGCGCAACCTCTATCTGACGCTGCAGCTTCTGGAGATGCAGGTCCCGATGGTGCTGGCGCTGAACATGATGGACGAGGTGCGCGGTAACGGCGGGACGATCGACGTTGCGAAAATGTCGCAGGAGCTTGGCATCCCGGTCGTCCCGATCTCGGCGGTCAAGAATGAGGGCATCGACGAGCTGATCGATTCCGCCGTAAAGACCGCGAAGGAAAAACGGCTTCCCGAACGCGTTGATTTCTGCGGCGACGGACCCGTTCACCGCTGCATCCACGCGGTGTCGCACCAGATCGAGGACCATGCCCGCAACGCGGGGATCGCGCGGCGTTTTGCCGCGACGAAGATGATCGAGGGGGACGAGGACATCATTTCCCGCCTCGCCATCGATCAGAACGAACGGGAGCTGCTCGAGCACAGCATTGTCCAGATGGAGGAGGAGGGCGGCCTTGACCGCAATGCCGCGATCGCCTCGATGCGCTACGATTATATCGAGCGGCTCTGCGCAAAGACCGTCGTGAAATGCAGGGAGAGCAAGGAGCATCTGCGCAGCATCCGGATCGACCGTGTGCTGACGAACAAATACGCGGCGATCCCGCTGTTTATCGGCATTATGCTGCTGATCTTCTGGCTGACGTTTGATGTCGTCGGCGCGGCGCTTCAGGATCTTCTGGCAATGGGCATCGACCGCCTCAGCGCACTTGTTGATGCGGGCCTGACCGCCTATGGGATCAATCCGGTCGTACATAGTCTCATTATCGACGGTATTTTTGCGGGCGTGGGCAGTGTGGTGAGCTTTCTGCCTATTATTGTCGTTATGTTTTTCTTCCTGTCCATTTTGGAGGACACGGGCTATATGGCGCGCGTGGCGTTTGTAATGGATAAGCTGCTGCGGCGCATCGGACTTTCGGGGCGGAGCTTTGTGCCCATGCTCATCGGCTTCGGCTGTACGGTGCCCGCCGTCATGGCGACGCGTACACTGCCGTCTGCCCGCGACCGCCGCCTGACGATCCTGCTGACACCGTTCATGTCCTGCTCGGCGAAGATCCCGATCTACGCGGTGTTCTCCGCAGCGTTTTTTCCGAAATATGCCGCGCTGACAATGGGACTGCTCTATTTCGGCGGCATGGTCGTGGGCGTACTGATCTCGCTGCTGCTCAATAAAACGGTGTTTCGCGGCAATCCCGTGCCGTTCGTGATGGAGCTGCCGAACTACCGGATGCCGTCGGCAAGGAGTGTGGCGATGCTGTTGTGGGACAAGGCAAGAGACTTCCTGCAGCGGGCGTTTACGGTTATTTTTGTAGCGACGCTGGTGATCTGGTTCCTCGAATCCTTCGATATGCGCCTGAATTTCGTTACGGACAGCTCCCTAAGTCTTCTGGCAGCGGCCGGAAGATTCCTCTCTCCGATCTTCCGCCCGCTGGGCTTTGACGACTGGCGTATCACGACCGCCCTCATTACGGGCTTTACCGCGAAGGAGGCCGTCGTCAGCACGCTGGGCATCCTGACCGGGACGGGAATGGAGAACCTCAGCGCGGGCCTTTCGGGAATGTTCACGACGGCCTCGGCGGTCAGCTTTTTGGCTTTCACGCTGCTGTATACGCCGTGCGTTGCCGCAATCGCCGCGATCAGCCGCGAGCTGGGCGGCAAGTGGCGCGGTGTATTTGTTGCGGTGTTCCAGTGCGTTGTTGCGTGGCTCGTCGCGGCGCTGGTCTATCTGATCGCCGGACTTTTGGTGTAGGCCGATGGATCGACTGTCGATCCTGCTTCTGGCCGCAGTGGGAGTGTGGCTGACCGTTTCGATCGTTTTCCTGCTCCGAAAGCGGAAAAACGGCTGCGGCGCCTGCGGATGTGCAGACTGCCCAAAACACGGATGCTGTCAAAAAATGATCCCAAACAGGGAAAAGGATGAAACAAGGCCGTTCGTCAATTCGACGAACGGCCCAGACTGTCAAAAAAGTCCGTAATCGTCAAAATCGGCTAACATTTTAAAAGATTTTCACTATCTAAGTTTTGATTCGAAAAAACGGGATATTCCAAACTTTATAATGTGAAAATTCGCTTGCTCCGCAAGAATTTTGACTTACTGCGCAACTCACGCCCTACCGTACCTATGTACGCCGACGGGCGTGAGTTGCTTGTCTTCCGAACTTTTTAACAGTCTGCCAGCGTGCCGAAAAGGGTTTTTCGACACGCTGAGGCCGTTCGTCAATTCGACGAACGGCCGTTTTTGCACAGCGAGTGAAAACACGTTAAACAACATACAAGATTCGTCCATAAATGAAATAATTCGGATTTTTTCGACGAAAAAACAGGCAAAACGGTTTACATAATATGAGTTTATAGCTGCGCAGAGGCAGTTATTGAAACCGTTTTTTCGGCGGTTATGCATCGAAATATTCAGGCAATACACAGGACGTGCAAACGGCAATCGAAATGGAATCCCTTGCTTTTTCAAGAGTTGTGCACATTTTGCACAGGTTTTTGCACAGCGCCCTGTTTGCAGCGGAGCTGTATTGCATGAATGCTCGGTTGACATAATTCAAATCGCCGTATTCGGAACGAATTGTACAAAATCCTCATAGTCGAGATCGGGGTGGAGCGCAAGGTTCAGACCGCCCGCGAGGACGCGGCTGAGATAGCGTACCTGCGCGTCGATGTCGCGCGGCGTGACGATCATCTGCTCCTGCGCCTGTTCGCAGAGGGCGGACGCGTCGACGACCGTCGGCACGCCCAGAGAATAAACAGGAATGCCGAGGCTTTCGCGGTCGAACGCCGCCCGCCGATTTCCGACGCCCGAGCCGGGGATCAGCCCCGTGTTTGAAAACTGCACGGTGCGGCAGAGCCGCTCCATGCTCCCTGCGGCAAGCGCGTCGACGGCGATCACGCATTGCGGACGGACATGCGAGACGGCGCCTTTGACAAGCTCCAGTGTTTCGATCCCGGTCGTTGCCAGAACGCCCGGGGCGACCGCGCAGACGGAGCGGCACTGCCCGAACTGCGCCGGAAGCCCCGCAATCAGATGCCGCGTCAGAAAAAGCTGTGAGACGGTCAGCGGGCCGAGGGCGTCGGGTGTGACCGAGAGATTTCCAAGCCCTGCAACGAGGACACAACCGTCTCCGGCGGGTGCAAGCAGCTCCCGCAGCTCCGCGCCGAGTGTCTGCGCGGGCTTCCGCACGTCGCGGTCATAGCGCGGAAGCTCCAGCGTGACATACGTTCCGACGGGCTTCCCCAAGGCCTTGCGCCCGCGCTCGTCGAGAATGTCCACCTGTGTGATCTCCGTGCCGTCGCGCGTTCTCTCGGCGGCGCGGACTCCCTCCAGCTTCGTAGTTTTCCGTGCCGACTGCTCCCATAATGCCTTGGCTTCCACCGCAAGGTCCGTTCTGATCGTCATTTTCTGACCGTCTCCTCCCGATTTTTGAATAGTCTTTGCCGTTTTCGAAAAAAATTTCAATTTTCTTAAAAAAACTATTGATTTTGGCATGTCTAATCTGTATAATGTATTACTGCATGAAGTGAAATCATGGATCTTGGATAAATGCCCATCAGAGGAGGTGCAAATTCATGCCCAACATCAAGTCCGCGAAGAAGAGAGTCTCTCTGTCCCGCGCTGCCAACGAAAAGAACAAGATGGAAAAGTCCGCTCTGAAGACCACCATCAAGAAGTTCGACGCCGCTGTTGCCGCCGGTGACAAGGCCCAGGCAGGCGCTGCTTACACCGCAGCCGTCGTCGCTGTTGACAAGGCCGTGAACAAGGGAATCCTTCACAAGAACAACGCCGCCCGCAAGAAGAGCAGCATGACGCTCAAGATGAACGCAATGGCGTAAGCAAAATTGGATTATTCCGCCTGACGGAGCTTTCCGTCAGGCTTTTGCTTTTTTCGGGCGGCGCGGCGCAGGGCCGCGCATTTCTTTTTGCTTGTGATTCCCGCAGGAATCGATTATAATAAAGGAAGCTCTGACCTTGTTGATTTAATCAGAGCTTCCTATAAAAATATGATCGGGAGGTGCCAAAGTGGAGTCTATACGCGTTTTGCCGGGAATCGGGCCGAAGAAGGCGGAGCTGTTCGCGAAGCTCGGCATCGAAACAACGGACGATCTGCTGCATTTTTACCCGCGCGACTATGAGGACCGGACGAAGCTTCTGCCGATTGCGTCGCTGGAGGCGGATGTTCCCGCCTGCTTTGTGGCTTCGGTCGTGAGCAATCCGCTGACGCACCGTATTCCGAAGCCCGGCAACCGTGCGCTGAATGTCACGAAGGTCACGGTTGCCGATCATACGGGGAGACTGAACCTGACGTTTTTTAACGCCGAATATACTGTCCAGCGTCTCACGCGGGGAGAGACCTATTGCTTTTACGGGACGGTGACCGGCGATTATCTCGGGTATGCCATGGTCAATCCGCTGTTTGAAGCGCTCGACGCGCGCGGCGGTCTGACGCGCTGTATCGTTCCGATCTATTCGCTGACCGCCGGACTGACCAACAAAATGGTGATGCAGGCGGTGGCGAATGCAATGCAGCGCTGCACGGTCGAGGAGCTTCTGCCGCAGTCCGTCAGGACGCGCTGGGCGCTCTGCGATGCGGCTGCGGCATATCGCGAAATTCATCTTCCGTCATCGGGTGAAGCGCTCGAGGCCGCCAAAAAGCGCCTGATCTTTGAAGAGTTTTTCGTTTTTTCTGCGGCGCTGGCGATCCTGCGGGCAAAGCGCGCAGTCCGTCCGGTCGCGCCGTGGGAAAATACGGCGCTTGACGCGTTTCTTGCGGCGCTTCCGTTCCGCCTGACGGACGCGCAGATGCGGGCCGTTCGGGATGTGCTGAACGATTTCCGCTCCGGCAGGCCGATGAGCCGACTGGTACAGGGCGACGTCGGAAGCGGAAAAACAATGGTCGCCGCCGCAGCGGCCTACTGCGCTGCGCAAAACGGCTGTCAGACGGCCTTTATGGCGCCGACGGAGATCTTGGCGAAGCAGCATTTTGACACGCTTTCGCCGCTGCTGGAGCCGCTCGGCGTACACTGTGCGCTGCTGACCGGCTCGATGACGCCCGCCCAAAAGCGCGATTGCCGAAAGGCGCTTGCCGATGGGCAGATCGCACTGGCCATCGGTACGCATGCGCTGCTGACGGACGCGACGGCCTTTTCCAAGCTGGGGCTGGTGATTGCCGACGAACAGCACCGTTTCGGCGTCGCCCAGCGGTCGGCCCTGCTGGCCAAGGGGGAGCAGCCGCACCTGCTGGTCATGTCGGCCACGCCCATCCCGCGCACGCTTGCGCTGTTTCTCTACGGCGATCTGGACGTGTCGGTGATCGACGAGCTTCCGCCCGGCCGCGAGCCGGTCGATACGTTCCTTGTCGACGAACGCTACCGCAGACGCCTGAACGACTTTATCCGCCGACAGGCCGCCGAAGGACACCAATGCTTTATCGTCTGCCCGGCCATCGAAGAAAGTGAAACGGACGATCTGAAGGCGGCGGAGGTCTGGGCGCAGACGCTGCGCGACAACGTGTTTCCGAATCTGCGCGTTGCGCTGCTGCACGGGAAAATGAAGGGCGCGGAGAAGGACGCGATCATGCAGGCCTTTGCGGCGGGCGAATACGACCTTCTGGTGTCCACCACGGTGATCGAGGTCGGTGTGGATGTGCCGAACGCGACGCTGATGGTAATTGAAAACGCCGATCGCTTCGGCCTGTCACAGCTTCATCAGCTTCGCGGACGCGTCGGACGCGGAAAGGCAAAGTCATACTGTGTGCTGGTCTCCGATAACCGCAATACCGAGACGCGCGAACGGCTGAAGGCGCTTTGCGCCACGAACGACGGCTTCCGCATTGCGGAGGAGGACCTGAAGCTGCGCGGCCCGGGCGATTTTTTCGGAAACCGTCAGCACGGCCTGCCGATGTTTCGAGTCGGAAGCCTTTTGCGTGATCCGGAGGTCCTCAGGCAGGCGCAGAGCGCCGCCGCCGAGCTGATCGCCTCCGACGAGCCGCTGCCGGGACCGTTGAGCGCCGCAGTGAACGCGCTGCTGGAGCACGGCGAGTTTTCCATGAATTAGACGGCGTGGCGTCCGAGGCAACGGTGCGGGAGGTCGAAGCGCATCTGCAACGCTGCGAGAGCTGCCGGAGCATGGCGGAGCTGATGAAACGGGAAGCGGAAAGCCGCTCGGACGGCGAACCGCAGAAGATCGATTATTTGAAGCGGATCAGATGCAGAAACGGCCGCAGAGTATTGCTGGCGGCGGGCGCGGTGCTGATGACGGTCCTGATGGTGCTGCTTGTACTGCGCTACGCCGTCGGGGAGCGGGCCGGGACGGACGCAACCTGCCAGATCAGAGAGGAAGACGGTGCGCTGACGCTTCTCTTGGGAACATCGCGGGACGGCCGTACACTCAGCACCGTGTCGGACAGCGTGCAGGGCGACGCATTTCGGCCCGACAGCCCCGAGCTGGAGAGAATGCAGCGGAGAATGCAGAGCTACGCCGTGCTTTCGCTTGCGCTGACGGACAATCTCGGCGTGTTTTCGTGGCGCTTTCAGCAGACGGACGGCACGGAGGTCACACAGGAGCTGACGCGCACGGAGGCCGACGCGCTGCTGGCTGCGCTGCAGGGAAGCGGCACACAGGAGCCGCTGCAAGCACACGATTTTGCGGCGGAGCCGTATCTTGTCCAGAAGCTGCTCGAGCTGCTGGAGATATAGGGAATCTCTGAATAAATCGCCTGCGGCCGTCGTCGGATCTTTTTCGTCGGCTTTTCGGTTTGAAAAACTTGAAATATTGCGCAGCCGTTGGCGACAACGGAGCCTTACGGATGCGGCTGTTCCTGTTGCGGTACCCAAAATTTGCACGCCGCGCTGACGGCGGCTTCAAATTTTGACCGCTGCCACTCCTTTTTGCTCGCTGTATCCGCCACCGGCGGCGCTCGCAAACGTCCCCCCTTGCGGGTACACAAAGTATTTCTGCGCTTTTCAAATCTCAACCCGCCAAAAAATCTCTCGACGTCCGCTCTTGTCGATTTAATCAGAGCTTCCATAGAAAATATAGAAAACGCCGACAGGTGCAATGCTTGCGCCTGTCGGCGTTCAGACTGTCAAAAGCTCATAATCGCCCAAATCGGTTAATTTTTGTTCTTTTTGCTTTGATAGGCACTGTCGTTTCTGCACCCGAAATTCGCGGCGCGATGTGGGCATCGCGCCCTACGCACGGGATTGAAATTTTCGCGTAGGGTGGGGGACCCTCAGCGCGGCCGTTGGCGACGAAGGAGCTTTACGGATGCGGCGCGCCCCTTGCGGACTGCTTGGCTTCCGAGCTTTTTTGCAGTCTGACGGCGAGTTGAAAAGATTTTGCCGTGCGGATTTTTTCAGTTTTTTTATATTTTTTACGATATCTGCTTGCTTTACGAAATTTTTTGGAGTATAATTGGAATATAATCCAAAGCAGAAGGAATGTGATCGCCATGGCAAGAAGATATGACAAAGAGGATGCCAGAAGACGGATACTCTCCGTTTGTGTCAGGATGTTTATTGAAAAAGGGTATCATAACTCCAAAATGGCGGAGATCATGAAGGAAGCGGATGTGACAAGCAGCACGTTTCACAATATCTTCCCCTCAAAGGATGCCGTTCTGCTGGAGCTGACGGAATTTATGTTCGGCAATCAGTTCGGCATTGCGCGGGAGATCGTCGGCGACGATGCCGATCCGGTCATGCTGTATGCGGTGGAAACGGCGATCCAAATGACCCTTGTGGAGCAGAACGAGAATCTGCGGGAAATTTATCTGGAGGCGTATTCGCAGCCCGTCGCGGCGGAGTATATATACCAGAAGACCTCTACCGAACTGTACGGGATATTCGGCTCCTATCTTCCCGAATGCGGGGAGAGCGATTTTTACGAGCTGGAGATCGGAACGGCCGGGATCATGTGTGCTTATATGTCACGCCCGTGCGATAAGTACTTCACGCTGCAGAGAAAGCTGAACAGATTCCTGCAGATGAGCCTCAGCGCGTACCGCGTTCCTTTTGAGCGGCAGCGGGAGGTCATTGCCTATATTATGCAGAAGGACATCGTGGCGATCGCCAACGCGGTCATGCAGAAGCTCTTCGCCGCGCTTGCGATGAAATACGACTTCACGCTCGAATAAACCGATATTGTACGAACGAAAACAGGGAGAATTACCGGAAACTACCCTACATGTCATTGCGAGGCCCCGTGAGGGGCCGTGGCAATCTCGTAGAATCATTCTGAATCTTCGGCAGACTCCGGCGAATCCGAAACATTTTACATGAGATTCCCACGTCGCTTCGCTCCGACCGGCAAGCGGAGTGTCCGTATCCGTAAGGCGGCAAAGCCACCAACGGCTACGTCATCGGAATGACATGACCAAGGGTTCTTTGACACGCTCACAGGGAGAATTGCGCTGCCGCAATTCTCCCTGTCAGACTGTCAAAAAAGTCCGTAATCGTCAAAATCGGCTAACATTTTAACATATTTTTACTATCTAAGTTTTGATTCAAAAAACGGAATATTCCAAACTTTATAATGTGTAAATTCGCTTGCTCCGCAAGAATTTTGACTTACTGCGCAACTCACGCCCTACCGTACCTATGTACGCCGACGGGCGTGAGTTGCTTGTCTTCCGAACTTTTTAACAGCCTGTCAGCGTGCCGAAAAGGGTTTTTCGACACGCTGGCAGGGAGAATTGCGCTGCCGCAATTCTCCCTGTTTTAATTCTGCGCGTGTAATGGCGAGAGAGATCGTTGGCATCTGCTCTGCGTCGGCGCTTAAAGCTTATTCCGCGTGTGCGCGATAGCGCGCGCGGGCATCGTCCAAGCGCCGCTCGGCTTCCTCGGCGTCGAAAAAGCCGAGGACCTTCGTTTCCTTTTCCTGCAGCGTCTTATAGGTCGAAAAGAAATTCTCAAGCTCCTTGAGATAGTGCGGAGCAAGATCCTCCAGCCGCTGCACATGGTCGTAGCGGGGATCGCCGATATTGACGGCGACGAGCTTCGTGTCCTCCTGTCCGCAATCGATCATATCCATTCCGCCGATGATGCGGCAGTCGATATAGCAGCCGGGGAAGGTCGGCGCGGAGGTCAGCACCAGAATATCCAGCGGGTCGCCGTCCAAGCTGAGCGTATGCTCGATAAAGCCGTATTCTACGGGATAAAACGCCGCCGAGTAGAGTACGCGGTCGAGCTTGATCTTTCCCGTCTCATGATCGATCTCATATTTATTCTGACTTCCCATCGGGATCTCGATTCGCGCTTCGACCAACTTCATCGGAGAACACCGCCCTTTCCGTTTTTTTGAGCATACCATATAACCCCGGCCCGCGCAAGCTTATTTCGCAAAAAGTGCCCGAAAAATCTTCGGTTGATTTACCGGGGGCTTTATGGTATACTGTAAAAAATCGTTTTGCCACTGCCGCACGAGGCGCGGCGAATTTGTTAAGGGAGGTGCTGCGAGTGACGCGAAAACAGATCATGTGGCTGATCGTATTTATCCTGCTTTCCGTCGTGACGGTGCTGATCCTGACGAATACGCAGGACTTTTCCTACTCCGGCTTTTGGGAGTGCTGCAAGAATGCCGATCCGATCTATCTTATCTGCGCTTTTTTGATGATGCTCGGCATTATCCTGTTTGAAGGGCTGAGCTTTCGGGATATCTGCGGCAGCATGGGCTATCGCAGACCGATCATGCACGGCGTTACCTTCTGCGCGGCGGACCTGTTTGTTTCCGCGATCACGCCGTCCGCCTCCGGCGGGCAGCCCGCAGCGGCGTACTGCATGTATACCGACGGCATCCCCGTCTCGGTGGCGTCGGTGGCGCTGGTGCTGAATCTGGTCCTGTATAAGGCGGCGCTGTTTGCCGTCAGCCTCCTCTGCCTGCTGCTCAGACCGTCCATGTTTTTCGGCTTTCATACCGTCTCCAAGGTCTTGGTCGTTCTGGGCGCGGTCATACAGCTTTTGATCGCGGTCATGCTGCTGCTTCTGCTTTTGCTGCCGAAGATGACGTTTTCCATCTTCAACTGGTGCCTGAACCTGCTTATAAAGCTGCACTTGGTGCGAAACGGAGCGGAAAAACAGAAAAAGCTTGCCGGAATGATGCAGAATTACGCCGAATGCGTGCGCGTGGTGCGCAGCCATCGTGGAATGCTTCTGCGGAGCATGCTGTACAATCTCGGACAGCGCGTCTGTATGCTGCTGGTCTCCGTGTTCGTATTTCTTGCGCTGGGCGGCCGCGCGAAGGACTGCCTCGACGTCTTTATCGCGCAGGGCTATGTGTACCTCGGCTCCAATTCCATGCCGCTGCCCGGCGCAGTCGGCGTGAGCGACTGGCTGTTCGTCGATGTGTTCAGCAGCTATTTTACCGATGCCGTCAGCTTCAATCTGCTGGCTCGCGGGATCTCGTTCTATATCAACATTGCGATCTGTGCGCTGCTGACATGGATCTGGCTCCTGCGGCACAAGGGGGCTTCGACTCCCGCCGACAATTGAACGAAAATCAATGAGAGCGGGTGATGCCTGTGAAGATCAAGGTCAAGGCTGTGCCGTATGCCGAGGTGCTGACGCTTCCGGAGGAAAAGCGCCGCAGGCCGCGGCGTCCGTCGCTGTTTTTCCGGACGCTTTTGCGCCTTGCCTCCGCGCCGACGCTGCGAAAGGTGCATTTCAGCTGTGAGCGTGTCGGCATGGAGCGGCTCGGCAAGCATGAGCCGTGTCTGGTGCTGATGAATCACTCCAGCTTTATCGATCTCAAGATCGCTTCAACACTGATGTACCCGAGACCGCTGAATATCGTCTGCACCTCCGACGGCTTTGTGGGGAAAAATTGGCTGATGCGGCATCTGGGCTGCATCCCCGCCGTCAAGTTTGTCAGCGATTACGCGCTGGTGCGCGACATGCTCTACGCGGTCAATCGCCTGCATTCCTCCGTGCTTCTCTATCCGGAGGCCAGCTACAGCTTTGACGGCACCGCGACCCCGCTGCCGGAAAGCGTGGGGAAATGCCTGAAGCTGCTCAATGTGCCCGTCGTCATGATCCGTACCAACGGCGCATTCCTGCATGACCCGCTTTATAATAATCTCCGGCTTCGGAAAACGGATGTTTCGGCGCGGATGGAGTATCTGCTCTCGCCGGAGGAGATCGCGGAGCGTTCTCCGTCGGAACTGAACGCGATCCTGCAAAAGGAGTTTACCTTCGACAATTTCGCGTGGCAGCAGGAGCACGGCATCGCCGTAACGGAGCCGTTTCGCGCCGACTGCCTCAACCGCGTGCTGTACAAATGCCCGCATTGCATGGCGGAGGGGGCGATGCGCGGCGAGGGGATCGCCATTCGCTGCGAAAGCTGCGGAAAGATCTACGAGCTGACAGAGCTGGGATATTTGCGCGCGATCGACGGCGAGACGAAATTTACGCATATCCCGGATTGGTACCGCTGGGAGCGTGACTGCGTGCGCAGGGAGCTGGAAGCGGGGACGTATCGCTTGGATGTGTCTGTTGATATTTATGTCATGAAGGGAACAAAGGCGATCTACCGCGTCGGAGAGGGGCGTTTGGAGCACAGCGTCGAGGGCTTCCGCCTGACGGGCTGCGACGGCGCATTGGATTACCGCCAGAAGCCCGGCGCGTCGTACAGCCTCTATTCCGACTTTTTCTGGTACGAGATCGGAGATATGATCTGCATCGGAAAGGCGGGGCTTTTGTACTACTGTTTTCCGAAAACGGGCGGCGATGTCGTCGCCAAGACGCGGCTCGCCGCCGAGGAGCTGTACGCGCTGACCTCCCGCAAAAGGCAATCGGTATAAATAACGCCCTCGTGCGGCCTCGGCCACACGAGGGCGTTTCAGTCTGGCAGTATGTAAAAAGAATCCTTTCGGTATGCTGCTGCCGCGCAGTTCAGCGCGGCGCATATTTTATGGCGGATGCGGGAATCCTTGCCGTAGGTGATGAAAATGCTGTATGATGCGGCGATTATCGGCGGCGGTCCGGCGGGGTACAGCGCGGCGATCTACTGCGCGCGCTTCGGCCTGACGACGCTGCTTTTTCAGGGCGATACCGTCGGCGGGCAGATGAGTCAGGCCGTGAAGATCGAAAACTATCCGGGCATTGCGTGTACCGACGGGGTGAGCCTTGCGAGGCTTATGCAGGAGCAGGCACGCGCGAGCGGCGCAGAGATCGTCTCAAGGCGGGTGCTTTTCACGCACCTGACGGAAAACGTCAAGCTTTTGACGACGAAGGATGCCGAATATGAGGCGCGTGCCGTGATCCTTGCGACGGGCGCCTCGGCAAAACGACTCGGCATAGAGGGAGAAGAACGCATGATCGGTCGGGGGATCAGCTACTGCGCGGCCTGTGACGGAGCGCTTTTTCGCGGCCGGGCTGTCGCGGTCGTCGGCGGCGGCAGAAGCGCGGCCTCTGAAGCGCTCTGTCTGGCGCAGTATGCAAGCGAGGTCCATCTTCTGTTTCGCCGTACGGAAATGCGCATTACGGCGCGGGAGCGGTCGGCGCTTACGGAAAACAGGAAGATCACGCCGCACCCGGGCGCTGCGGTCACACGGCTGATCGGAGAGGAGCGCCTTTCCGGCGTGGAATATCAGCAGCACGGGAAGGCGCATCAGCTTGCGCTGGACGGACTGTTTGTCGCGATCGGTCGCGCACCGGAGACGGGGTCGGTAAAGGAACAGCTTGCCTCGGACGACAAGGGCTATCTTTTGACCGATGAACGGTGCATGACGGCGGTCCCGGGCGTTTTTGCGGCCGGGGACGTGCGGCACAAGAACGTCAGACAGATCGTGACGGCGGCAGGCGACGGCGCGGCGGCGGCGTTCTCCCTTGCGGAGTATTTACAGGCGCAATAGGGCGGTCAGCTCGTAAGCTCCGGACAGGCCAGAAGCGCGGCGTGCAGCGCGGCGCGGTTTCCTGCGGAGATCGGCGTGAGCGGGAGCCGCAGCTCCTCGCTGCACAATCCCATGGCTTGCAGAGCGGCTTTGACGGGGATCGGGTTGACCTCGGAGAACAGCGCGGCGATCAGAGGAAGATAACGGGCCTGAAGTGCGGCTGCCGTTGCGTCCTCTCCCGCCAGAGCGGCTGCCGTCAGTGCCGCCGCGGCCTTCGGGCGCACGTTTGAGAGCACGGAGATCACGCCCTGTCCGCCGAGCGCCATGACTGCCGCCGTCTGATCGTCATTGCCGCTCCAGATATTCAGCGCGTTGCCGCACAGCTTCCGAATGGCGGCGACCTGCTTCAGATCGCCGCCGGCCTCCTTGACGCCGTTGATGCTCGGATGCTCGGAGAGGATCTTGCAGGTTTCCGGCAGAAGGTTCACGCCCGTGCGTGACGGCACGTTATAGAGCAGCAGCGGAAGCTCCGTCGCGTCGGCAATGGCGCTGTAATGCTCGACCAAGCCCGCCTGTGTACATTTATTATAGTATGGCGTGACCGCCAGCAGCGCGTCGACGCCGCAGTCCCGCGCGATGCGCGCCTGACGGACGGATTCGGCGGTGCAGTTCGTGCCGACCCCCGCGATGACCTTGCAGCCGCCGTGCTTTCGCTGTGCAGTATGCCGCCAGAGCGCGGCTTTTTCTGCGCCCGTCAGCGTCGGGGACTCGCCGGTCGTGCCGGTGACGACCAGAGCCTGTACATCGTGCTGCGTTTCCAGAAGACGGTCGTAGGCCGCAAGATCGAGCTTCCCATCGGAAAACGGCGTGACAAGCGCCGTCGCCACACCGGAAAATATCGGTTTCTTCAAAATAAAACACCTCCGCGCCATCCTATGCCGTCCGCGCGAACACGGTGCTTGCAAACGCCGCCGGGATGGAGTATAATGAAAAAAATATTGAAGAAAAGAGAAGAAAAGGCTTGAAAACGAGTGATTTCTATTATGATCTCCCGCAGGAATTGATCGCGCAGACCCCGCTTGAGCGGCGGGATGCCTCGCGCCTGCTCGTGCTGGATAAAGCGACCGGTGCGCTGGAGCATCGGCATTTCAGCGATATCATTGCGTATCTGAACCCCGGCGACTGCCTCGTTATGAACGATTCGCGCGTTCTTCCCGCGCGCCTTCTCGGGCATCGCGTCCCGACGGGCGGAGCGGCCGAGGTGCTGCTCCTTAAGGACAAGGGCGACGGCGTCTGGGAATGTCTGGTCAAGCCGGGCAGAAAGCTCCACGAAGGCGCGGAGTTGTCCTTCGGAGACGGTGCGCTGACGGCGACGGTCCAAAGCGTCCTTGAGGGCGGGAACCGATTGGTCAAGTTCCATTATGAGGGAATTTTTTTGGAAATTTTGGAGCGCCTCGGGAAAATGCCGCTTCCGCCCTACATCAAGGAAGAATTGTCCGACGGAGAGCGCTATCAGACCGTCTATTCCCGCGTCAACGGCTCTGCCGCCGCGCCGACCGCCGGCCTGCATTTTACGAAGGAGCTTTTGCAGCGCATCGCGGAAAAAGGCGTCCGATTGGCCTTTGTAACGCTGCATGTCGGACTGGGGACCTTCCGCCCGGTGCAGGTCGACGAGGTCACCGAGCACCACATGCATTCGGAATTTTGCATGATCTCGCAGGAAACGGCGGATATTCTGAATAAAACGCGGGAGGAGGGCGGACGGATCGTCTGCGTCGGGACGACCTCCTGCCGCACGCTGGAATCCCTTGCGGACGACAGCGGACATTTTACGGAGCGCTCGGCGTGGACGGATATCTTTATCTACCCCGGCTACCGCTTCAAGGCAATGGATGCGCTTATCACGAATTTCCACCTTCCGGAGAGCACACTGATCATGCTGGTGTCGGCCTTTGCGGGCTACGAGCATATCATGAATGCTTACCGCGTGGCCGTGCAGGAGCGCTACCGCTTCTTCAGCTTCGGCGACGCGATGTTTATCCGGTAAAGGATAATATTCCTCGCTTTTGTGGTATAATCCTCCGGGTTGTTCTATTTACATGGGTGATGGGCGAAAATATGAAGTACAAAATTGCAATTTGCGATGATTCTGTTACGGATAGACAATATGTTTCGGATATGGTAAATCGCTGGGCTGCTTCTGCCGGTCATGTGGTACATATCGACACGTTTGCTTCGGCCGAGAGCTTCCTGTTCCGCTATGCGGAAGAAAGCGACTACGATATTCTGTTACTGGATATTGAAATGGGAGTGATGGACGGCGTCACGATGGCGAAGCAGCTGCGCAAAAGCAATGATACAGTACAGATCGTTTTCATCACCGGCTACTCAGATTACATCTCGGAGGGCTACGAGGTTGCCGCACTCCACTACTTGATGAAGCCTGTAAAAGAAGAAAAGCTCTGCTCGATACTTGACCGCGCCGCAGAGAAGATCGCGAAGAACGAAAAGGTTATAAATTTTGAGATCGGCGGCGAAATGGTGCGCATCCCCGTGTATCAGATCCGATATGCAGCCGTATTTGGCAACTATGTTACGATTTACGCTTCGACCGATGTTACGGTGAAAATGACGTTGGGTGAGCTTGAAAAACAGCTTGACGAGCGGTTCCACCGTGTTGGACGTTCTACGATCGTCAATCTTACGCAGATCAGCCGCGTGACCAAGACAGAGATCAAGCTGGACGATGGGACCGCCATTTCTATCCCTCGAGGAGCATATGACGGCGTTAACCGGGCAATTATCAACATGAGGTAAGGCAGATGGGCTTGTTTTCAAAGAAATTTGAAAAGCAGATCGCTTCCTATCAGCAGGAGCTGATCGAAACGCATTACCGGGAAGTGGATAACATGTACCGTCAGATGCGTGGCTGGCGGCACGATTACAGGAACCATATTCAGACGATGAAAGCATACGCTGCCAGCGGGAATTGGGATGCCGTTAAGAATTACCTTGATCTGCTTGACGAGGATCTTATGACCGTTGATACGGTTATTAAGACCGGCAATCCGATGACCGATGCGATCCTCAATTCCAAGATTTCGCTTGCTAAGGCAAAAGAAATCGAAGTCGTGGCGGATGCACATATTCCCGTCAAGCTAAAGTCCTCGGAAATTGATCTATGCTGCATCATTGGCAATCTTTTTGACAATGCCATTGAGGCGAGTATGAAGCTGCCGGAGGACCAAAGGCTCATTCGGGTGTATATGGATATGAAAAACACGCAGCTTTATATCTCTTTCACCAATTTTACGGCCGGAAAGAAAATGCAGAAGGAGGGCAAGCTGTTCCGCAGCACCAAAGGCGATGGCCATGGCTTTGGCCTGGTGCGAATCGATGCGATCGTGGAACGACTTGACGGCTATATCAGCAGGAACAGCGAAGACGGTGCGTTCACGACCGAAATACTGCTTCCGCAGGTGTGAAGGCTGCAATTCATCACCCGGAGCCAACAATTCGTCCCCGGAATGATCCGGGGGCGTTTTTTGTGATAGAGTAAAGCCGCGAGGTGAGGTAAAATGAATAGCAAAGAAAAGCCAAAATATAGCACCCTTCAAAATGTCGGATGGATGGTAAAAATAGCATGGAAGAATGGCAAACGAGTTCTGCTGTTCTGCCTGTTGACCGCCGTACTGGAGGTCCTGCTGAATCTGGTCCAGCTATATATTGCACCGGAGGTGCTTGCAAAAGTGGAGCAGCGGGTATCTGTGGGGGAACTGCTGGCGACCATCGGTATATTTACTGCCGCACTATTCCTTGTTCAAGGATTGAAGGAGTACGTCAAGCAGAATACCCTGTTCCCCCGAGTGGACGTTCGTTCTGCAATTACCGGAAAGATCACGAGCAAGTGCAACAGCACCTCTTATCCCAATACTCTGAACGAAGATTTTGTAAAGCTCCGTGAAAAAGCGTATTTCTCCTGCTCCGGAAACGATCAGGCAACGGAACACATTTGGGAGACACTGACGATGTTTCTCAAGAATGTGGGCGGCTTGCTGGTGTACCTGACGATCCTGTCCCGGATCGACACGGTGCTTCTGCTGGTGGTCATTGCGACCTGTGTGATCGGTTTCCTTGTTTCCAGATATACAAACAACTGGCGTTATAAGCATCGGGAGGAAGAAGAAACCTATTTTCAGAAGAAGCACTACATCCGTGCCAAAGCGGAATCCGTGGAGCTTGCCAAAGACATCCGCATTTTTGGCCTTCAAAACTGGCTGAATGAATTGCTGGAACGAATCCATGATCTTTATCTGGATTTCAGCCTGCGGTGTGAACGGGTAGAGGTATTGGCGGATATTACGGAAGCGGTGCTGACAATGGCCCGCAATGGCATCGCCTATGTGTATCTTATCCGCATGGCGCTGAACAATGGCCTGAGCGTCTCTGAGTTCTTGCTGTACATCACAGCGGTTACCACGTTCACCGAGTGGGTCATGGGCATTCTGAGAGAGATGAGTACGCTGCATAAAGAAAGTCTTGACATCTCCCTCGTTCGTGAGTTTTTGGATTATCCGGAGCCATTTAAGTTTGAGGACGGAGAGGACATTCCCAAAGCAGCGGGTTATGAGCTGAAGCTGGAAAATGTTACTTTTCGCTATCCGGGTGCGGATGCGGACACCATTCACGATCTGAGTCTGACCGTTCGACCGGGAGAAAAACTTGCCGTCGTAGGCTTAAATGGAGCCGGTAAGACCACCTTGGTGAAACTCATGTGCGGCCTGTTAGACCCCACGCAGGGCGAGATAATGCTGAACGGAAAGGACGTTCGGTATTTTGACCGCAAGAAGTATTACGAACTGTTCAGCGCCGTATTTCAGGAGTTCTCCGTGCTGGATGTGACCATCGCAGAGCAAATTGCCCAGACTACGGAGGGGATCGACTACAACAGAATTGCCGACTGCGTGGAGAAAGCAGGATTGACCTCCATGATCGAGAAGCTGCCCAATGGTCTACAGACTCATGTAGGGCGAGAGGTTTATCTGGACGGGCTTCTATTCTCAGGCGGCCAAATGCAGCGGCTGATGCTGGCGCGAGCACTGTATAAGGACGGCCTCATCCTGCTGCTGGACGAGCCAACGGCAGCCCTTGACCCCATTGCGGAAAACGACATTTATATGAAATACAGCTCCATGACCGCAGGGAAAACCTCCCTGTTTATTTCCCACCGCTTAGCTTCCACCCGTTTCTGTGACCGCATAATTTTCATTGCAGACGGCGGCATCAAAGAGCAAGGGACCCATGAAAGCCTGCTGGCATTGGGCGGGGAGTATGCAAAACTCTTTGAGGTCCAGAGCCGCTACTATCAAGAGGGAAAGGAGTTCTGAATATGAATGAAAAAGTAGATATGCGCCATGCCGCGGCAATACACCTGCGTGCGATCAAGGAACTCCATAAAGTAACGCCGAGCTTTTTCCCGGTTTTGACCTTGTACTGTGTTTTTCATGCGATTACACCTTATTTGACCGTTTTCTTCTCGGCAAAGATCCTGACGGAATTGGCGACGCTTCGCCGCGCGGAGCATCTTTGGATTTGGGTATTGGCGGGGGTGCTGTGTGTCGGATTTGCAGCGATCGTAAAAGCAGTCCTTTATAGGCGCTATAATACACTGCTCAATGACCTCTACGGGCGTAAAGAAATACTGTTTATCCACAAAATGTTCCAGCTTGATTATTCGGAGCTGGACAAGCAGGAAAATCATGATCTTCGGGAACAGATCAAGCAGAATGAGCAATGGTCCGGTTGGGGACTGATGCGAGTCCACGAGCTATATGCCGGTGCAGTGACCGGCATGATCGGCCTGCTCAGCGGTGCCGCCCTGACTGTCAGCCTGTTTACCACCTCTGTGCCGGAGGGCGCCGGGTGGCTGACTGTGTTGAATAACCCGATCTTTATTCTTGTTTTGGCGGCAGGAATCCTGACCGTCAGCGTCCTTGCCGGTCGGCTCAGCGCCAAAGCAATGCAGTCCTGGAGCAATTTTGCGGAGGAAGCGACATTTGGAAACCGGCTGTTCAGCCATTTCGGATTCATTGGTCAGGCGAAAGGACGCAGTATCGACATTCGGATGAATGACCAGCAGCGGCTGGTTCGAGCCTACTGGAACGGCAATTCCGTTTTCGGGGTCCATGGTGTTTTCGGAAAAGCAGCAAGAGGAAAAATGGGCATCTATGCCAGCTTGGGAGCATGTATCACAGCACTTACCACAGGCATAATCTATCTGTTTACCTGCTTAAAAGCGCTGGGCAGTGCATTCGATGTGGGCGACTGTACCCGATATATTGGAGCAGCCACGGCAATGGTCACCAATGTGTTTGCGCTCACCGATATGATCGGTACCCTGAAAACCAACACACCTTATCTGGAAAAGACTTTTGAATTTCTGGACATTCCCAATACCATGTATCAGGGCAGCTTAACTACCGAGAAACGGTCTGATCGGTGCTACGAAATAGAGTTCAGAGATGTCTCCTTCAAATATCCCGGCTCCGGCATTTGGGCGCTGCGCCATGTGAATATGAAGTTCAAGGTTGGAAAACGGCTTGCCATTGTGGGCGAAAACGGCAGCGGCAAAACGACCTTTATTAAACTGCTGTGCCGTCTATACGATCCGCAGGAAGGACAGATTCTGCTCAACGGCATTGATATCCGCAAGTACCGCTATGATGATTACATGAGCATCTTTTCCGTTGTGTTTCAGGATTTTCAGCTGATCTGCCAGCCTTTGGGCAATAATGTGGCGGGTAGCATGGCCTATGACCGCGAACGGGCGAAAAAAGCGTTGATCGATGCCGGCTTCGGCGAACGGCTTGCTGCGATGAAAAAAGGGCTGGACACAATGATTTACAAAAATCTATCCGACGATGGCGTAGACGTTTCCGGCGGCGAGGCTCAAAAGATCGCCATTGCCCGCGCGCTCTACAAGGATGCGCCGTTTATTATTCTGGATGAGCCGACTGCTGCGCTCGACCCGATTGCCGAAGCGGAGATCTATGCCAAGTTCGATGGGATCGCAGGCGATAAAACGGCAATTTATATCTCTCACCGTTTGTCCTCCTGCAAATTCTGCGATGAGATCGCCGTGTTCCATGACGGCGCAGTTATCCAACAGGGCAGCCACGCCGAGTTACTCGCCGATACGGGCGGTAAATACCATGAACTCTGGAACGCACAGGCGCAGTATTATACGGAGTAAAGCAAATTTAGAGCGGTTCTCAAAACTGAGAACCGCTCTCAGCGTGTCGAAAAATCCTTTTCGGCACGCTGGGAGACTGTTAAAAAGTTCGGAAGACAAGCAACTCACGCCCGTCGGCGTACGTGGGTACGGTAGGGCGTGAGTTGCGCAGTAAGTCAAAATCCTTGAAAAGCAAGCGCTTTTTTGCATTAGTAATTCGAAATACTCTGTTTTTTGAAATAAAATTTAGAGACTGAAAATCTATAAATAGTTAACCGATTTTGACGATTACGGACTTTTTTGACAGTCTGAGAGCGGTTCTCAAAACTGAGAACCGCTCTAAATGACATATTGGTATATTAAAGGATCTGTAGTTTTTCGCAGAAACGCCTCTTGACAAACCTTATCTTAAAAGCGGAGTAGATTTTAAAAGGCTTGCTTTTCGTTATTCGACGGCGCAGACGGTGAGCGTCCGCTCATGAACGGTAAAACGCACGTTCAGTCCGGCAAATTCCATGCCGTAGATACGATCGGGATCGGTTTGGTAGGACGGGCGCGGGTCGTGCGCAAGAACGGCGAGCAGCGCTTCGCGCTTTTCCGGCGGGACCGTTTGCAGCAGGGACTGTGGGAAGTCGACATCCAGCAGAAAGGCGTCCGCGTGCTCCGTAAAGCCGCCGATCGCTTCGGGATGCGCGTCGGCGTAGGGGAGGTAGGGCTTGATGTCATAGATCGGCGTTCCGTCCATCAAATCGGCTCCGGCGACCTCCAGAACCGTCCCAAGCGATGCGTCGCGGCGAAGCTCCAGCAGCCTGACGCAGGAAAGACCGATCGGATTCGGCCGAAACGGAGAGCGGGTGGCAAAGACGCCGAGCCGCGCATTGCCGCCGAGCCGCGGCGGGCGAACGGTAGGCGACCATGTCGTCCGCACGGCCTCGGAAAATTCCCAGATCAGCCAAAGATGGGAAAAGCCCTCCAAGCCGCGCAGAGCGTCGGCATTTCGGTATTCCGGCGTAAAAACGACGGTAGAGCGCAGCTCTTCGACAAGGCCGCTCTGACGCGGGATGCCGAATTTGGCCGGGAAATCGCTGCGGATCGTCGCAATGACCTTCATGGCGTGTTCCATGGCGTATTCCTCCGGTCAGACAAGCTGCGAAAAGATCGTGCCCAGCGAATCGTGAAATACCAGATCGGCATAGGCATCGTAGGGTGTTGCGTCGCGGTTGATGAGCACCAGCCGATCGCCGCGATAATAGCGCAGCAGCCCGGCGGCGGGATAGACGGTCAGGCTCGTGCCGCCGACGATCAGCAGATCGGCTTTCCGAATGGCGGAGACGGCCTTCGCGACGGTGTTTTCATCCAGCGCTTCTTCGTATAATACCACGTCAGGCTTGACGATGCCGCCGCAGCCGCACAGGGGAACATCTTTTGCGTCGCGGACAAATTCGGCGCTGTAAAATTTGCCGCATCGGGTGCAGTAATTGCGCAGAACGCTCCCGTGCAGCTCGTAAACGTGCTTGCTGCCGGCCTTCTGATGCAGGCCGTCGATATTCTGCGTTACCACGGCAGAAAGGTGTCCCTCCTGCTCCAGACGCGCCAGAACGCGGTGCGTGACGTTCGGCTCAAAGCCGAGCGGCAGCATTTTTTCGCGGTAGAAGCGGAAAAAATAGGACGGGTCCTTTTCATAAAAGCTATGGCTGATGATGGTTTCCGGCGGGTACTCGAACTTCTGACTGTAAAGACCGTCGACACTGCGAAAATCGGGGATGCCGCTTTCCGTAGAGACGCCCGCGCCGCCGAAAAACACGGCGCTTTGCGCCTCACGGATCCAGCTTTTCAGCGTTTCGATCTCGGAATGCATCGTCTTCCTCCTCCAGCTCCGCAAGGAATTTTTTCTCTGCCCTGGTTCGGTTCGGAATGGTGAGCGCACGGAACATATCCGGGCGGCGGTGGAAGGTGCGGAGGATGGACTGCTTCCTGCGCCAGCGGTCTACCTTGGCATGATCGCCGGAAAGCAGGATCGGCGGGACCTCTCTGCCGTGCCACACCGCCGGGCGGCTGTACTGCGGGTACTCCAAAAGACCGTTCCAATGGCTCTCGTCCTCGAAGCATTCGGCATCGGACAGCACGCCGGGGACAAGGCGGCATACCGAATCCGCCACGGCCATCGCGGGAATTTCACCGCCCGTCAGGACAAAATCTCCGATCGAGATCTCCTCGTCGACGCATTCGTCGATAAAGCGCTGGTCGATGCCCTCGTAATGCCCGCATACGAGCACGAGGTTATCCATTTTGGACAGGCGCTTGGCGTCCTCCTGACGGAAAACGTGCCCGCAGGGCGTGAGATAGATCGTATGGACGGGACCGCCCGCCTCGTCGCAGACGTGGCACCAGCAGCGGTAGAGCGGGTCGGCCTGCATGATCGCTCCGTGCCCGCCGCCGTAGGGGTAATCGTCCACCTGATTCTGCCGATTGGCCGTGTAGTCGCGAATCTGATGCGCCTCGATGCGGATGATGTCCCGCTCCTGCGCTCGGCCGAGAATGGATTCGTTCATCATATCGCCGACGGTATCGGGAAAGAGCGTCAGAATATCAATTCTCATCGGTCGCCATTCCTTCGATCAGGTGCACGCGGACGCGCCGCGCCGCCACGTCGATCTCCCGCACGAACTCCTTGACGGCGGGGATCATATAGGTGTGCGTGCCCTTGATAACATACACGTCGCTTGACGGCATGGTCAGGACCTCCGTGAGCTTGCCGATCTCGTGCCCGTCGTCGTCCAGCGCGGCGCAGCCGATCAAATCGGCAATGAACACCGTGCCCTCGGGAAGACGGACGCCGCTGCGGTCGATCGTGACGGTCTGCCCGCGCAATAGCGTCGCCTGCTCCGGCGTGTCAACGCCGCGAAGCTTTGCCAGAACGCAGGTCTTGTGAACGCGCGACGAGAGGACCTCGTAGGGCTTGCCGTTCAGATAGTAGGTCTTGAAATCCAGCAGAAACTCCGGGCCGTCCGCCCACGGAAGAATTTTGACCTCGCCCTGAATGCCGTGGGTGCTGACGACCTGTCCCGCCTCTAAAAATTGATTCTGCATAGTAATCACCGCTTTTTAAAGCTTATCGTAGGTCTTTTCCAGAAAACGTTCGGCCTTGATAACGACGCGCTCGTGCGTTGCGCGGCCGATCTCGCCCTTTTCGTCAAAGGCCGTGATCTCAAAGGTGACCTTGCGGCCGTCTACGGCCGTGACGCGGCTCTCCGCGCGGACCTCCATGCCGACCGGCGTGGCCGACGTATGCGCGACGTTCATACTGATGCCGACGGAGCTTTCGCCCTCGGCAAGATACGGCGCGATAGATTCGCAGGCGGCACCCTCCATCAGCGCGACCATGCACGGCGTCGCGTAGACCAGCAGATCGCCGGAGCCGACGGCCTTCGCGGTATCCTCCTGCTCGACCAGAGCCTCGGCCTGTCCCTGAATGCCAACTTCCAGTACCATAAAATGCCTCCTGAAAAATGTGATCTTTGATTTTCATCATATCAGATTTTTGCGGCCCGGTCAACCGAAAATATATGCCCGGATCCATAAAACACAGGCAAAATAAGGGATTGCCATTTTTGAAAAAATGGTCTATAATCAAATAAATATACCATATATGAGGTGCGCTATGATAACAAATCAAAAGCTCAATATGACGATGCTCTGCGACTTCTACGAACTGACGATGGGCAACGGCTATTTTTCGACGCCCATGCGCGACCGCATTTGTTATTTTGACGTGTTTTACCGCAACGTCCCCGACAACGGCGGCTTTGCGATCGCGGCCGGCCTGGAGCAGGTGATCGAGTATATCCGCGACCTGCATTTTTCCGAGGAGGATATCGAGTATCTGCGCGGAAGACAGATGTTCAGCGAGGAATTTTTGCAATATCTGCGCACGTTCCGCTTTACCGGCGACATCTACGCCGTGCCGGAGGGAACGCCGATCTTCCCGAAGGAGCCGCTGCTGACGGTGCGCGCGCCCGCAATTGAGGCACAGCTCGTCGAAACGTATATCCTCCTGATCCTTAATCACCAGAGTCTGATCGCCACGAAGGCCAACCGCGTGGTGCGCGCGGCGCAGGGGAGAACGGTCCTTGAGTTCGGCTCCCGAAGAGCGCAGGGCGCACAGGGCGCGATCCTCGGCGCAAGAGCAGCGTTTATCGGCGGCTGCGACGGGACGGCCTGCACCATCTCCGACCAGCTCTACGGCGTTCCCGCAGGCGGGACGATGGCGCATTCGTGGGTGCAGATGTTCGACAGCGAGTACGAAGCGTTCAAAACCTATTGCCGTACCTATCCCACCAATGCCACGCTGCTGGTGGACACCTATAATACGCTGAAAAGCGGCGTACCGAACGCGATCCGCGCCTTCAACGAGGTGCTCAAGCCGATGGGGATCACGAAATGCGGCATCCGTCTGGACTCCGGCGATATGGCGTATCTGACCCGCAAGGCACGGAAAATGCTCGACGACGCGGGCTGGACGGAGTGCAAGATCTCCGTCTCCAATTCGCTGGATGAATATATCATTCAGGACCTCCTGCGTCAGGGAGCGCAGATCGACATGTTCGGCGTGGGCGAGCGCCTTATCACCGCACGCTCCGAGCCGGTGTTCGGCGGCGTCTACAAGCTGGTCGCCGTGGAGCACGACGGGCGGATCGAGCCGAAGATCAAAATTTCGGAGAACGTCGGCAAGATCACGAACCCGCATTTCAAGAAGCTCTACCGCTTCTACGGCAAGGACACCGGAAAGGCGATCGCGGATTATCTCTGCGTCCACGACGAAACAGTCGACGACAGCAAGGATATCCTGATCTTCGACCCCGAGGCCACATGGAAGCAGAAAACGGTCTATAATTACACCGCGCGGGAGCTTCAGGTGCCGATCTTCAAAAACGGCGAGCTGGTCTATCGGCTTCCGTCGCTGTCCGAGATCCGCGACTATTGCAGACAGCAGGTCGACACCCTGTGGGATGAAGTTAAGCGCTTCGACAATCCGCATAACTATTACGTCGATCTGTCCGACAAGCTCTGGAAGATCAAGTATGAGCTGCTGAAAAATAACGCCGACGGAAACTGCGATGAAAAGAAGTAATACGGTCCGACTGGCGCTCTGCGGCGTGCTGGCGGCTCTGGCGGTGGCGCTCATGTTTCTGGGCGGGACGCTGGCCTTTGCCTCCATTGCCTGCCCGGTGCTTGCGTCGCTGGTGCTGATCCCAGTCTATGCCGAATGCGGCAAAAAATGGGGCTTCCTCTGGTTCGCGGCGGTGGCCGTGCTGGCCGGGCTGCTGGCCCCCGATAAGGAAAGCGCCGTGCTGTTTGCGTTTTTCGGCTATTACCCCATGCTCAAGCATGTTCTGGAACGGCTCCGCCCGCGCCTGCTCCGATGGACGGTCAAGCTTTTCTATCTGAATGCCGCAGTCGCGGCCGCCTACGGCCTGATGCTGTTCGTGTTCCGGATGTCCGCGCTTCGGGCGGAATTTGCCGAGACGGGGAAATGGATGCTTGCCGCGCTGCTCGTTCTGGCAAACATTACGTTTGTCGTCTACGATCTGCTGATCGGACGGCTCGAAATACTGTATTTTGTTCGGCTTCGGCCGAAGCTCCCGCTGTAATACATTAATACATTATTAAATAGGAAAGGATCCTCACTATGAAACGGTTATTTGCCCTGCTGCTTGCCCTCGCACTGCTTTTACCCGTCATGACGGCCTTTGCCGCTCCGACGGAGAACGAAAAGCAGAGCCTTTGGGAACAAATTGCTGCTTACGAAAACGAACATTTGCGTCAAACGCGCGGAAAAGCTGTCACGGCGGCGGATTATGCGGCGCTTTCGGGCGACATTGCTGAGATCGTCATGGCCTCGGACGATTATACCGAGGGCACCTGCACCTATAACGGCACGAACGCCATGTTCTTCTGGGAAGATGCCGACGGCGAACCGCAGGGTTATTCGCCCTCGCTGCGCGCAAGGATCGCCAAGGGCGCTACCGGCGCACCGACCGAGGACGTGACCGAGACCGTTTCCTACGCGACCCGCGGCGGCACGACGAGCGGCAAGAACGTCTATGTGATCGGCCCGTGGTACGGCAAGGACAAGTACTTTACCGAGCAATATAAAAACGAAGGACAGAGCATTGCCAAGGCGACCGGCGGCACCTACACGCTCTACTCCGGCACGAATGCGAACATCACCAACGTCGCCAAGGCGATGCAGGACGGCGCGGTCGTGATCTTCGACTCGCACGGCCTTACGGACTACGATCAGATGCTGAACTATACCTATCCCGACGACCGCCGGACCTACGTCTATGACAGCGTGACCGGCGCCCATACGTCCTATCTCACGCTGTCCAGCGGCACGGGTCTCACGACTGCCGACAAGGCGGCGGTGAAGGCCGCCGACGGAGAGACGTATTATCATGCGTTCAGCTTCTACAGCGGCGGTTCGACGTATTACTGCGTCGACGGCACGGCGATCGCCAACCACATGACGCAGGACGCGCCGCACAGCATCCTCTGGATGCCGATCTGCCTCGGCATGGCGACGGACGGAATTTGCACGCCGATGCGCGCAAAGGGCGTCGAGGTCGTTTACGGCTATTCGCAGTCCGTCACGTTTGACGGCGACTATCTCTATGAGGACGATTTCTGGACGGAGATGAAGAACGGCAGCGATGTTGCAAGCGCGATCTCCGTCATGAAGAACAAGAACGCCGACTGGGACCCTGTTTACGCAAGCATTTCCTATTATAATACCATTGCAAACGCACGGAAATATTACGTCGCGTTCCCCGTTGTAGTCTCATCCGAGGATACATACCCCGGCCAGCGTACCGCGAGCAGCTACGGCGCGGACAGCCTCCAGACCGTCAATTCGACATGGAAGCTGCTGGGAGGTGCGCACACCACGCACACTCTGACCTATAACAAAGCGCAGGCGGCGACCTGCACCGAGGCGGGCAGCATTGCCTACTGGTACTGCGCCGGATGCGGACAATACTTCGCCGACGAAGCGGCGACGACGGTGCTTACGGCTTCGCAGCTTGTCATTCCCGCGACGGGACATCAGCCGGTGACCGATCAGGCGCGGGCGGCGACCTGCACGGAGCCGGGTCTGACGGAGGGCAGTCATTGCGCCGTTTGCAATACGGTACTGACGGAACAGAAGACGATCGCCAAGCTCGGCCACGATATGAGCAACTGGAGCGTGTCCGCTGCGGCGACCTGCACGGCGGACGGACAGCAGAAACGGACCTGTTCGCGCTGTGACTTTGTCGAAACCAAGACGATCGCCAAGCTCGGTCACGACATGACCGATTGGACGGTCGTGCTCGCCCCGACCTGTCAGGCGGCCGGACGGAGCGAACGGAGCTGCACACGCTGCGATCTGAAGGAGACAAAGGAGCTTCCGATGCTTGCCTGCCCGAGCGCGCAGTATCAGGATGTGGAAAAGACGGCGTGGTATCATGATGCGGTCGACTTTGCCGTGCAGAACGGCATTATGAACGGCGTTTCGGACACTGCCTTTGCGCCGAACAACAAGCTGACCCGCGCGATGCTTGCCACGATCCTCTACCGGATCGACGGCGACAGCGGAAGTCATGAGCATCCCTTTACCGACGTCGAAAAGGGGAGCTGGTATGAAAAGGCCGTCGCATGGGCCTACAGCAGCGGCGTCATCAACGGCACCGGCGCGACCACATTCGCCCCGAACGAAAACGTCACCAGAGAGCAGGCGGCCGCGATGCTCTACCGCTATACGGCCTACTGCGGCGAAAAGACCGACGTGGCGGGTGACCTGAGCGCGTTCCGCGACGCAGGCAGCATTTCCGCCTATGCCGTCGAGCCGATGCGCTGGGCGGTCGGAATGCAGATTCTGAACGGCAAGGGCGACGGTATCCTTGACCCGACGGGAACGGCGACCCGCGCGGAGATCACCAAGATCATTATGAAATGGGCGGGCTGATCGAGAAGCACGACCGAGAGGGGGCTTCCCACATGATCCCGACAGACCGATTCTCGCTGTCGGAGGCACAGCGTCATAAATGGATGCAGCCGGAGTGCCCGGTGCTGGTCTACAGCTACCGCTGCTGCAAGGAAAAGCGCAGCGGGGCAGTGTTTGCGCAGCTTCGCATGGTCAACCGAACAGAACGGACGATCCGAAGTGTGAGCCTGCGGGTCGAGGGGCTGGACCGCTTTGACGAGACGGTCTATACGCTCCGCGAACTGCTGCTGCCCGCCTGCGGCGCGGGGCCTCACACGATCTTCGGAGAGGAGCGGCTGCTCCTGCTGGATCGCGAAGCCGTGTACGGCCTGCGCGTTACCGTGCAGCGGGTGCTGTTCGAAGACGGAATGCTCTGGCGCAGGCTGCCGGAACAGGCGCTCTGTCCTGCGGCGAATGCCGCTTGGCCGTGCTGCTCCTGCGGAATGCCGAATCCGCCGGACGCCGAGGTATGCGCACTTTGCGGCAGGGAGCTGCCGCGGGCGGCTTCGCCCGTCGAAAGTGCGGCGGACGCGCAGCCGGACGATCAGCCGCTGCCTGCGCGGGCTGCGGACGATGAAGCAGGCGCCGAGCCGCGCTTCGGCGCGCCCTCCGTGCCTTTGATGACCGAGCGCCCCGCGCCGATCGTCAGAGAACGCCCGGAGAGGATCGTGCGTGATGGATTCCCGTCCTTTGACGTTTCGGAGGAGGAGGAACCTGACGCATCACCGCGCTGGCTGGTCGTATTGACGATAATTATTTGCACGGCGGCGGTTTTAGTGGCCGCCGGGGTTCTGTTATACTACCTTAGAGACAGATTGCCGATGTAAATTAAATTTTTATTCAAAAAAGATTGATAAACTGTTTACAAACATAAAAATGCATGGTATACTATATTAGTAGATAACAGAGCAGTGCTTGTTCCCGTGACAAATGCTTTGTTGTTTGACCCTCTACAAAAATTTCTAAAGAAAGTAGGAGTAATCATGCCGCAGTTTGTACAGACAGAACAGCAGAAAGAATTGATCGAGTCCTTGATCGAGGACCTTCCCGCGTATCGTAAGAAGATGCGCATGTCCCAGGCGGAGCTTGGCGACGCAGTCGGCAAGAGCCGTCAGAAGATCTCCGAGATGGAGCGCGGTGCAGCTCCCCTCGGCTGGGATACCTATCTTGCCATCCTGATGGTTCTGGGCGCTCACGGCGTTCTGGAGCCGAGAGGCCGTGACGCTGAGCGTCTTGCCGCGACCGGACGTCTGATCGGCGGCCGCATCCGTCTCTGATCCGCCATCGGCGTTCTCTGAACGGACGCTTTGCGCGGCGGTGCAGGCGTGCAAAGCTGTCGATCGCAAACAAATGAATGAACGCAGGGCTGTTTGACGGCAGCCCTGCGTTTCTTATGTCTTGATCTTATCGGAAGCTTCGGGGGCGGTGGGGGAGTTACCGAAATAATACGCCTGACGGCAGGAAAAATTTTGAAAAACTATTGACAAACGGCATGACACGGGCTATAATACTACCAACATACTTAACTGGTAGGAAATAAAAGCAAAGGCGGGACGTAAATGATTTGCGGAATGGACTTTCGATGTTGCGGCAGAAACAGCCGCTGACGCGGCATGACCGCAGAATACATGAAAATACTTGATTTTGAAAAGGAGATTATCGAAATGTCAAATATCTATACCTCTGCCGATCAGCTTATCGGAAAGACGCCGCTGTTGGAGCTGACGCATCTTGAAAAACAGTACGGCCTAAAGGCGAAGCTTCTGGCGAAGCTGGAATATTTTAATCCCGCCGGTTCCGTCAAGGACCGCATCGCCAAGGCAATGATCGATGATGCCGAGCAGAAGGGACTGCTCAAGCCCGGCGCGGTCATCATCGAGCCGACCTCCGGTAATACGGGCATCGGCCTTGCCTCCGTTGCCGCAGCAAGAGGTTATCGGATCATAATTGTCATGCCCGAGACCATGTCGGTCGAACGCCGCCAGATCATGAAGGCCTACGGCGCGGAGCTGGTCCTGACCGAGGGCGCAAAGGGAATGAAGGGCGCCATCGCCAAGGCCGACGAGCTTGCAAAGGAGATCCCGAACAGCTTTATTCCGGGGCAGTTCGTCAACCCGGCGAATCCGCAGGCGCATACCGCCACGACCGGTCCGGAGATCTATGAGGACACGGACGGCGAGGTCGATATTTTCGTCGCCGGTGTCGGCACGGGCGGCACGATCACGGGTGTGGGCCGCTATCTGAAGGCGCAGAAGCCGGAGGTAAAGATCGTTGCCGTCGAGCCGAAAAGCTCGGCAGTGCTGTCGACGGGTGTCGCCGGGCCGCATAAGATCCAAGGGATCGGCGCCGGATTTGTGCCTGCTGTTCTGGATACGACGGTTTATGACGAGATCATCCCCGTCGAGAATGACGATGCCTTTGCCACGGGCAAGGAGATCGGCAAGCGCGAGGGCATTTTGGTCGGCATTTCCTCCGGCGCGGCGGTTTGGGCGGCGATCGAGCTGGCAAAGCGACCGGAAAACGCGGGAAAGACTATTGTCGCGCTCCTGCCCGATACCGGCGACCGCTACCTCTCCACGCCGCTGTTTGCGGACTGATACGATAATTGCGCATTATGCTCGGAGTTTTTGAAGCATCCAAAAACAGTCGAGGTCGGACGGTAAGTCTGACCTCGGCTGCTTTTTCGGAACATAACAGGCTTGTGAATACAAAAAACCACCCGAAAGGGTGGTTCAGCGTGTCGAAAAACCCTTTTCGGCACGCTGACAGACTGCTAAAAAGTTCGGAAGGCAAGCAACTCACGCCCGT
>CAKTVW010000004.1 GCA_934630495.1 uncultured Oscillospiraceae bacterium | reverse complement strand
AAGGTAAATGCGCTGAACCTGATGAACGCGCTGATGAATTACTACAACGCCTGCGAGGCCCTGTTCGGCTAAAAAACCAGTAGTTAAAAACCGGCGGTTAAAAATCCATCCGCTAAAATATCAGCGGCTAAAAAGCTAGTAGTTAAAAACCTATCGTAAAAAATCTACCGCAAAACTTATCCGCTAAAAATCTATTCGCTAAACCCCAACGGCCTGCGGCTTTTAAGCCGCAGGCCGTTCCGGAATACTGCATTATTTAAATTTTTGCAAACATCAAACACTTGTAAGAATCTTCATTATAATGATCTCGGCGGTTGCCGGTAGGTCAATCCCGGGAAATATCTACTAGTTATCCGATTAAAACTGTTCATTTAATCGACTCTTTTGAAGTGTTTAAGAACTACACAAGCACAGTTGATGCTTCAAAAGCCGTCTCATACGAAATCTACGCCGCCGCAGCGGATATGAGTATTTCACAAGATTTCAGTACAAATCAAATTAGCGCGCGGTTGGCGATGTCCGTATGCCAATTTGCCTGTTTTTTTCAATCAATTCGCGTTGACAATCTGCGACGGTTTTTGTATAATAGCCATGAAGATCAGCATTTGCGAAATCTCACCATTTGTTATTATTTTGCGTCTCATGCGGGCGCAACGGAAAGGATTATTGCAATGATTTACACCACTGAAGTACAGCACATGTGCCCGGTTGCAAAGGGTGCATACCATGGCCCGGCCCCCATCCCCGAAGAAGGCAAGTGGGTTCAGGCTAAGGAGATCACCGACATTTCCGGTTTTACGCACGGTGTCGGCTGGTGCGCACCGCAGCAGGGCGCATGCAAGCTTACGCTGAACGTTAAGAACGGCGTCATCGAAGAAGCTCTGGTCGAGACGATCGGCTGCTCCGGCATGACCCATTCCGCCGCAATGGCTTCCGAAATTCTGATCGGCAAGACCATCCTCGAAGCGCTCAACACCGACCTCGTCTGCGACGCGATCAACACCGCAATGCGTGAGCTGTTCCTCCAGATCGTTTACGGCCGCACCCAGTCCGCGTTCTCCGAGAACGGCTTGTCCGTCGGCGCTTCCATGGAAGACCTCGGCAAGGGCCTTCGCAGCCAGGTCGGCACGATGTTCGCCACCCGTGAGAAAGGCCCGCGCTACCTCGAAATGGCCGAGGGCTACTGCACCCGCATCGCGCTGAACAAGGACGACGAGATCGTCGGCTACGAATTTATCAACCTCGGCAAGATGATGGATTTCATCAAGAAGGGCGACGACGCTAACACCGCCATGGAAAAGGCTAAGGGCCACTACGGCCAGTTTGACAACGCCGCCAAGTACATCGACCCGCGTCAGGAATAAGAGAAGGAGGATACGAAAATGGCTTTGTTTGAAAGTTACGAAAGAAGAATCGACAAAATCAACGGTGTCCTCGCGCAGTACGGCATCGGCTCCGTCGAGGAGTGCCGCGAGATCTGCAAGGCGAAGGGCTTCGACCCCTATGAGATCGTCAAGGGCATTCAGCCCATCTGCTTTGAAAACGCCTGCTGGGCTTACACCGTCGGCGCGGCCATCGCGCTGAAGTCCGGCGTTAAGACCGCTGCCGAAGCCTCTAAGAAGATCGGCGAAGGCCTGCAGTCCTTCTGCATTGACGGCTCCGTCGCGGAAGACCGCAAGGTCGGCCTCGGCCACGGCAACCTCGGCGCAATGCTGCTGAGTGAGGAGTCCAAGTGCTTCGCGTTCCTCGCGGGCCACGAGTCCTTTGCCGCCGCAGAAGGCGCGATCGGCATCGTCCGCAATGCCAATAAGGCTCGTAAGACTCCCCTCCGCGTTATCCTGAACGGCCTCGGCAAGGATGCCGCGCAGATCATCTCCCGTATCAACGGCTTTACCTATGTCCAGACCCAGTTTGACTACTACACCGGCGAGCTGAAGATCGTCCGCGAAATTCGCTACTCCGAGGGTGAGCGCGCCGACGTCCGCTGCTACGGCGCTGACGACGTCCGCGAGGGCGTTGCCATCATGCACCATGAGGGCGTTGATGTTTCCATCACCGGCAACTCCACGAACCCGACCCGCTTCCAGCACCCCGTCGCCGGCACTTATAAGAAGGAATGCATCGAGCAGGGCAAGAAGTACTTCTCCGTCGCTTCCGGCGGCGGCACGGGCCGTACGCTCCATCCGGACAACATGGCCGCCGGTCCCGCTTCCTACGGCATGACCGATACGATGGGCCGTATGCACTCCGACGCCCAGTTCGCAGGCTCCTCCTCCGTTCCGGCACACGTCGAAATGATGGGCTTCCTGGGCATGGGTAACAACCCGATGGTCGGTGCTACCGTCGCCGTCGCTGTCGCTGTCGAAGAGGCACTCAAGAAGTAAGAAATCTTCTGATTTCGTGCGTTCTGCTGCAAAAATAAGATAAAATTGTTAGGAAAACCGCTCCTGATCGTTATGGTTAGGAGCGGTTTTTGCCGTTTTCACGTTCAGAACGACAATTTGTCCACATTTTGTCCACATGAGTCTATTCAGGGGGTGCTGAAATGGCAACAGATGAGGTAATAACACCAACCCGCACCAGAGCGCAGGTTGTGACGTTTCTGTATCGCAATGTGAAAAAACAAAGCAAAATGCTATATTTGTGCTTGACAGCTGCCCTGCTGCCGCGCGGTAGATGTTCTCATTCCCATAGGCATGGAATCTCGTTTTCATGCTTTCGCCGCCTTTTTCACATTTAGAATTATCATGATTAACAGACTTGATTTCATTCCGAATAGGAATTATAATCAGAATGACGAAAGCTGCATCCCACAAACGTCGAAAGAGTGCGGGAAAAACCAGAGAAAGGGTGACAAACAGTGAAAACTTGGAAACGGTCCATGGCATTACTGCTGGTAATTGCAATGGCCGTGAGCTTTGCTGCTTGCAGCACGAACGGAGGCCGGGATGAGCCGGTCTTACCTGACGAGATGCTGACGGCGGAGAAACCGGCGGTTATCTCTGCGGCGGAACAGAAGGACCCCGATGCGCCGCTGGCGCGGGAGGAAAAGGAGCCGGTGGCCGAGGTGGTCGGCGGCCTTGACGTGAAGAATTTGAGCGACAAGGAGCTGGACGCGGAGATCGACCGGCTGCTCAACGAGATTGACAACACGCCGAATCGGCCGAGCGGAGCGACGGAGAACACGCCGTCGGTCGATCCCTCGGACAATTCCGGGGCGTATAACGACGACGGCTCGATGAACCGGCCGTTTGACGAGGTGTATCCCGAAATGATCGAGGAGGAACAGGTGACTTTCTCCGGCGAGAGCATTCTCGTCAAGCTGGCGAACGGCACGCTGACCGACGGCTTGAAGGCCGCCGGGATCGGTGCACTGAACGAGATTGTCCCGATGGAGGACTGCGCGTGGTACGAGGCGAAGCTCGTCGAGGGCGCGGAGCCGAAAGCGGCGCTGGCTGCGGTCCGCGCGTTGGACGAAGTGCTGCTGGCGGAGTATAACTATGAGATTCAGGTCGCGGCGATCGACGAGGCGGAGAACTTCGACGAGGCGCAGGAGCAGGAATATGAGCAGAACGGCCGCTTTACCGACCAGTGGTATTTCCATCACTGCGGCATTGTCAGCGGTTTTCAGACGCTCAAGCACCCCGGCGGCGACCCCAGCGTGATCGTTGCGGTGATCGATACCGGCGTGGACTATGACCACGAGGACCTGAAGGGCAACATCTGGGTCAACACCGGCGAAATCCCCGGCAACGGCATTGACGACGACGGCAACGGTTATGTCGACGACTACTACGGCGTGGATATCGTTTCCGGCGAAGGCAGTGCCGACGATACCAACGGCCACGGCACGCACGTTGCCGGTATCATTGCCGCGCGGCATAATTTCACGGGCGTGCTGGGCATTGCCTATAACGTGAAGATCATGCCCATCAAGGCGGCGGCGCATAACGGCACGCTGACACAGGGCGACATTGCAAAGGCCGTGCTGTATGCCTATGAAAACGGCGCGGAGGTCATCAATATGTCCTTCGGCGGCAGCGCCTGCTCTATTGCCGTGCAGGACGCACTGGCGACGGCGTATTCCCGCTGCGTGCTGGTCGCCTCGGCGGGCAACGACGGCAAGCCCAATGAGGGCTTTGGCGCAATGCCCAACTATCCAGCGGCGCTGAGCTATGTTCTCGGCGTGATGAGCGTGGACGCGCAGGGCCGCGAATCCACGTTTACAAACTGGGATGTTACGAAGTATAACGGCGTGGAATATGAGCTGTACGCGCCGGGCGAGGGCATCATGTCCACGCTGCCGAACGATAAGTACGGCTTCCTGAGCGGCACGTCGATGGCGGCGCCGATGGTCTCGGCGTTTGCGGCGATCCTGCGCAGCGAGTATCCCGACCGTGACAAGTACCCGACGAAGTTCATCTACGGCCAGCTTGCCGCAACGTCGGACTATCACGCTTCCTGCCTTAACGCGGACGGTCATGGCCCGCATAACCTGCCGCAGATCGTGAATCTGCACGACGCGCTGACGAAGCTTCCGAAGCCGGAACTGAACGTGCAGGACTACGCGTTTTTTGACGACCCGAAGTATTCGGCAAACAACAACGGTGACGGCGTGATCGACGCGGGCGAGACGATCGCGCTCGGCCTGACCCTGCGTAACCGCTGGGGCATGAGCGAGAACACGACGGTGACGCTCGACACGCTGTCCGAGGTCGGAATTGCCGACCCGTACATCACCGTCCAGAATCCCACCGTGGACTACGGCTCCGTGGGAACGTATTCCACAAAGGACTGCGGCAGAATCTATACGGACGGCGAGCTGACCGGATGGGAAAACCCGTTCCTCATCACCGTCTCCGAGGACTGCCCGAACGACTACCGCTTCACGCTCAACGTGACCATCCGTTGCGAAAATGCGCTGGACGAGACGGACAGCACGACCTATACTTTCAAGGGCACGGTGAATGAAGAAGTCCGCAGCGGCTTTGTCCTGCCGTCGATCATCGAGGAGGACATGACCCTCACCGGCGACCGGCTGTATATCATCCCCCGTCCAACAGTCATCCGGCCGGGCGTTACCGTTACCGCGGAGCCGGGAACGCACATCCAGTTCTGGAGCAACGACCCCGGCGACCCCTACGCCGAGGACGGCATCGCGTTCCTGCGCGTCGAGGGCAACTTCTTCGTCAAGGGAACAAAGGACGATCCGGTGTATCTCTATCCGAGCGAGCTGAAGTACAACTATCTGCTTGACCTTGGCGAGGCCAATGGCGGTCTGATTCGCTTGGAGTATGCCGATGTTACAAATCTGGTGCAGAACGACACAAATCCATCGAATACATCCGGCATCAGCGATGTCTACGGCTGCACGTTCCGGCAGAATTATGATACGCTGTGGTACCGCACGCTGCGGGACGGTGTTGTAAGCTCCGAATCGTATACCATCTGCGACACGAAAATGAAGCTTGCCCGCAACTGCGTCTTCTATAAGCTGACGGGTGCCCTTGTCAGTAGCTCTAAGGTGAACCTCCATGGTACATATGATACGTGCATTTTTGTAGACAGTGCGGTTTCTGCAAATAAGAACGCGGTACTGCGCAATACCGTTTTTCTCGGCAATTCGTTTGTGGATCAGAGAATGCCGCAGTATGTAAATAACAGTACGATACATATTGAGGCGATCGATCAGTCCGCAAGATTTACGACATATTACAACAGCACCACCGGCACCACATACGTGGTTTGTACGAAGCAGTATGGAGGCATTACAGACGGTGTGCTGCCGTATATCCGCTCGCTGGGTGGAGACTATGTTGTCTTTGAAACGCAGGCGGAGCTGGAATGGGTGCTGGGTAAGCTGAATCGATCGAATTATGATATCGGAATTACCTATGACCGTACCAAAGAGAAATACGTCATGGCCGATGGCTCCGATTTGCCGGAATACCTGATGCAAGAGGGTGTTACCGACAGCTACCACGGCAATACGATTTATTTGACGAAAGGCGGTACGCTTACTGCACAAGCCAGCAAATACGCGCTGTTTGAGCTTCCCCGCAGGGTCCTGCCGGAGAAGATCACCTTCCGGAACTACCGGCTGATGATCGACCATAAAATGACAATCCAGCTTGCACCGCTGAGCGAACCGGAGCAGCTAAGTCCGGACAACTTCCTCTACGAGAGCAGCGACGAGCGGGTCGTTACGGTCGACGAGAACGGTCTGGTCACGGCGGTGGAGAGCGGCACGGCGGATGTTTGGGTCTACTCCCTCGACCGCGCTGTGAAGAACTATGTGACAATCGATGTCCGCGATTATCTGCCGCTGGAAGGCATCGCCTTCCCGACGGAAACGGCGGAGGTTGCAATCGGCGAAACGCTTGCGCTTGCGTGTGAATTTACCCCCGAAGATACGGCGCGCCGCTCGCTGACCTATACCTCGGACCATCCGGAGATTGCGGCGGTGGATGCGGACGGCATCGTGACCGGCGTCGCCTCCGGCACGGCGGTGATCACCGCGACGTCCACCGAGACGGGCGCGGACGGCCAGCCGCTGACCGCTTCCGTTACCGTAACGGTCTATCAAAAGGCAAAAACGCTTGAGCTGGCCGGCGAGGCCTTCAGCGTTTCCGTCGAGAACGGCGCGGCCGACCTCCCGGCGGCGATCGCCGACGAGGGCGCAGAGCTTTCCCTCGCATGGCGCTCTACCGATGAAACGGTCGTCGCGATCGAAAACGGCAAGCTCCTGCCCAAAGCCGCAGGCATGGCCAGCGTGATCGCCACCGACACCCGCAGCGGCCTTTCGGCAGCAGTGCTTGTGATCGTTGGAGAGGATGGCGCGGCCGGAGAGAATACGGTTTCCGTTACCGGGAGCAATCTGGTGGATTCCGTGCTTACCGATAATACGCTGACGCTTTCGTTCAGCAGGGCGCTTCGCGCCGCTGCGCCGCAGCTCTATGTGGACGGCAGCCAGACCAAGCCGCAGAGCGAGATCACGGACTACAACTACCTGACCGTGACCCTTGCGTCCGGCTTCTCGGCGGGTGTGCCCTATGAGCTGGTGTTCCCGGCGAACAGCCTGACCGCTGTGGGCGGCGGGACGAATACCGAAGAAATTCGCATCACCTTTACCTGTGTCCCCACCCCGAGTGTGACCCCCGACACACCGGAGCCGGAAGAAATTCATGAATCTCAGCTCGACGAGAGCGTGACGCGCATCCTGACCCCCAAACAGCTGGAGACCGATTTCAACACCTATCTCAAGCAAACGCAGTATAACCCCTATTTCAACGGCAACGTCATCATCAACCCGCTGACTACCGATACGGACGTGTCGCACTGGCTGCGCCTGACGACGGTCACAGCCGGTAACTACACCGAGATACCCCTCGGCGGCAACTGGTGGGGCACGACGAACGAAAGCCTCATCGGCCGCCAGATCGTGGACTACGCGGATATGCCGACCTACGCCCGGCTGATGTACGCCCCGTACCTGACCGAAGCGCCGGAGAACACCTTCCCGTTCGTCACCGACGTGACCATCCTGAACAAGGACGGCGAGGCGATCACCACCGTCGGCAACGAAAAGGTGACCTTCCGCGTCCGCTTCAACCGCGACATGGACACGTCTATCCCGCTGAATCTGACCTTCGGCTCGGCCTATCCCTACGCCGACTATGAGGTCGGCGGCAGCTACGTCGATGCGAGAACATGGGAGGGCACCTACACCGTCAGCACGCTGATCGAAAACGGCATCGAATACCTCACCATCTCGAACGGCCGCTCCGCAACGGACGACCTCGATCTGCAAACGGACCGCCACCGCTTTGGCTTCGTCATCGACACGACCGCCGCGCAGGCCCTCATCATGCAGGGCAACGCCACGGACACCGGCATCGAGCTGACGTGGACGCAGGACGACTTTACGACCCTGATGGGCTACAACGTCTACCGCTCCACCGCCGAGGACGGCCTGTATACCAAGCTCAACAAGACCGTCATCCCCGCCGATACCATGACGTGGTTCGACGACACCGTCGAGCCGGGCGTGATCTACTACTACAACTTCACGGTCGTGCAGACCGACCTGTCCGAGTCCATCCCCTCCGGCAAGATCGTCATCATGAGCAAGGACACAATGGCCCCGAACATCTACCACAGCCCCGTCGGCAACGCCTTTACCGGCGCGAACCTCGTCCTGACCGCAACGATCACGGACAACCTGAACATCGCTTACGCAAATCTCTACTACCGCGTCACCGGCACATCTGAGTGGAAGACCATCCTCATGAACAAGCTCAATGACAAGTATTCCGCCATCATCCCGGCGGGCAACGTGACGCTCGACGGCATCGAATACTACCTTGAGGCCAGCGACGGCGTTTCGTCCACCTTCAAGGGCAGCGCTGAAGAACCGTTTGCCGTGCTGGTGCAGGAGGCGATCGACGAAAACGCCCTCGGCGATGTCGACGGCGACGGCAAGATCACGAATCTGGATGCAGTGCTGGTGCTTTACGCGATCAACGACAAGGTGAACCTGACCGCGGAGCAGTTCGCCCGCGCCGACCTGAACGGCGACGGCACGCTTCAGGCAGCGGAGGCACTGCGCATTCTGCAATACGTCAGCGGCGTGGTCGGTTCGCTGAAAATGTAAGACGGGAGCAATGCAATGAGAAAACGAATCTTGGCATGGCTTCTGACGCTCTGCCTTCTTCTTGCGGCAGTACCGACCTCGGCCGGTGCTGCCGCCGGGCAGGTGGTCACCGCCGATTCCGTGACCGTCACAGCGGGCAGCACCGCCACGGTGACGATAAATGCGGCGAATTTTAAGAATATTGCAACGTTAGAACTATTTATTTACTATGATGCTTCCGTTCTGACGCTGAACAGCGCCACGAACGGCGCATTGCTCGCACAGGCGCAGACCTCCGTCAACACCAGCGAGGTCGGTACGATTCGGGTCGAGGCTATGTCATTGAACGGTATCAGCGGCAGCGGGGCGCTTCTGACGCTCAGCTTCCGCACGTCGGCCGATGCCGCTGCCGGGACGTACCCGATCAAGGTCGCCATCGGCGATGCCTATGACTCCGACCTCTCTGCGGCAGCCATCGGTAGTACGGACGGCGCGGTCACGATTCAGCGCTCCACGCCGACCGAACGTTTCGCGCTCTACGCCGACATGGACCGAACGACGCTGCAAAAGGACGATGTCCTGTCCTATCAGGTGAAAAACAGCAACTCCATGAGCTTTGTCAGCGGCGATTTCACAGTCACATATGACCATACACTGTTTGCAGTGGAGACCGTCGAACCGGCTTCGGAACTGGCGAAGGGCCAATGCTCCGTGAATACCTCCATTTTGGGGCAGGTGCGGTTCGTGTATGCGGGCAGCAAAGCGTTGTCGTCCTATTCACTGTTTACGGTGAAGCTCCGCGTCCTTGCGGACGTGGATGCGACGACGAGCGTCGCGGTGCAGGCCGCGAACGTCTACCGCGAGGATCTTAGCGCCTATCTGCCCGACTCCTATTCCCGGTCGCTGACGCTGCAAAAGCTGCCGGAAGTAATCGACTATCCGGATGCGTACCTGAAAACGGAAAAGATGGTCGTCGGCGAACAGAGTAAGTCTGTGTTTTATCTCGAAGCCGGGGCGCCGGTCGCTGCGGCGGACTTTACGATCTCCTACGACCCGGAGACTCTGCGCTGTGTTCATGTGCAGCAGGCGGAGGGCACAAACGCGATGATCGTCGTGAACGAGAATTACGCAGAGGGGAAAATCCGCTTTTCCTACATCAATCAAAGCGGCGCAGCCGACGCGGACCTCCCGCTGGTGGAAATCACATGGAAGCCGCTCCGATCGCCCGCTGCGCATTACCAAATCACAAGCACGGCAACCGGCGTGGTGGACATAGATTTTGCCCCGGTGACGCTGGAATATGTCACGGACAGCAATTGCATTTTTGCTGTTACCGTGCAGGAGGCGACCTGCGCCGAGGAGGGCGTGATCCTGCATCACTGCGCCGCCTGCGGCAAGGAAGAACGGCAAACGCTGGAAAAGGCGGACCACACATGGAGCGGTTGGAAGCACGACGGCGACGGTCACTGGTATGAATGCGCCGTCTGCGGCGAGAAGAAGGACCTTGCGGCGCATACATGGAGCGCGTGGACGGTCACGAAGACGGCGACCTGTGCCGAAACCGGCGCGGAAATTCGCTCCTGCGCCGTCTGCAACAGGACGGAAACGCGCGAAATCGACAAAATCCCGCACGACATTGTGGTCGACGCGGCCGTTGCGGCGACGTGCACCGCAACCGGCCTGACCGAGGGCAGCCACTGTACGCGGTGCGATTATAAGATTGCGCAGGAGGTCACGCCGAAGCTGGGCCATGACATGGTGACCGATGCCGCCGTTGCGGCGACCTGTACCGAAAGCGGCCTGACCGAAGGAAAGCACTGCACTCGCTGTGACTATAAGGTTGCACAGAGAACCGTTCCTGCGTTGGGGCATGACTGGGCGGACGCGGCCTACGTCTGGGCGGACGATAACGGCTCGGTCACGGCGACGCGGGCCTGCAAGCGGAACGCGTCGCACGTCGAACGCGAAACGGCAACAGCCACATCTGCCGTGACGAAGGAAGCGACCTACGAGGCCGAGGGCGAGATCACGTATGCCGTGACCTTCCGAAATCCGGCGTTTGCCGCGCAGACGAAAACCGTGAAAACGCCGAAGCTCGAACGTCCCAAGCCGACGGTCAACCCATTCGTGGACGTGCGAGAGGGCGAGTATTATTACGACGCAGTCCTATGGGCGGTGGAAAACGGGATCACGGCCGGAACGAGCGCGACGACGTTCAGCCCGACAGTCGGCTGCACCCGCGCGCAGGTTGTGACCTTCCTGTGGAGAACCGCAGGAGAACCGGCCCCGACGACGAGTAATAATCCGTTTACGGACGTTGCAAAAGGCACATATTACTACAGCGCGGTTTTGTGGGCAGTCGAAAAGGGAATCACGGCCGGCACATCTGCAACGACATTCAGCCCGGACGATACCTGTACAAGGGCACAGATCGTCACCTTCCTCTGGCGCTATAAAGGGCAGCCTGAACCGATTGCGGCAAACAATCCCTTTAACGATGTTTACAAGAGCGCATATTATGCAAAGGCAGTCCTGTGGGCAGCGGAAAACGGCGTAACCTCCGGAACGAGTGCAAGCACATTCAGCCCGGATGATACCTGTACCCGTGCACAGGTTGTGACATTCCTGTATCGGACGTGCCTGCCCAATTAAGTGCGATCGGCTAGGAAGTATCCATCGGTGAATTAGGCGGGCTGCTTGTTATTTCAGCAAAATATGAAAAAATGTCACAAATCCGCTCACGGTCATTGCGACCGTGAGCGGATTTTTTGTGCCGTTTATCTTAAATTGTGCCTTTATTATAATTCAGCCGCCGAGGTAGGCCCTTTTGACCTCCTCGCTGCTGGAAAGCTCCGCGCCGGTGCCCGAGATCGTAATGCGCCCGGTTTCCAGAACATAGGCCCGATCCGCAATGTCAAGAGCCATTCCCGCGTTCTGCTCGACCAGCAAGATCGTGGTGCCGCTCTCCTTCAATTCGCGAATCATATCGAAAATTTGTTCAACAAGGATCGGTGCAAGTCCCATCGACGGCTCGTCGAGCATCAGAAGCTTCGGTGAGATCATCATTGCGCGTCCCATGGCCAGCATCTGCTGTTCGCCGCCGGAGAGGGTCCCCGCGATTTGCTTGCGGCGCTCCGCCAGACGCTGGAAATGGGCGAAAACGTTTTCCAAGGCATCGTCGAGCTTTCCCTTGCGTGTAAACGCGCCCATTTCCAGATTTTCCAGCACGGTCATTTGCTGAAAGATCCGCCGCCCCTCCGGGACATGAGCCAAGCCGCAGGCCACAAGCTTGTGTGCTTCGGTGTGCGTGATATCTTTTCCCAGGAAATGAATGGTGCCGCTCGCGGGGTGCATCAGGCCCGAAACGGTCTTTAAGGTCGTTGACTTCCCTGCCCCGTTCGCGCCGATCAGCGCAACGGTCTCTCCCTCGTTGACCTCGAAGGACACGTCCTTGATCGCATGAATCGCACCGTAATAGACATGGATATTCTCAACCTTCAGCATGTGCCGCCGCTCCCTTCTTGCCCAGATACGCCTCGATCACGACCGGATCGCTGCAGATCTGTTCCGGCGTTCCCTTGGCAATGATCCTGCCGTAATTTACGACCGCGATGCCCTCGCAGACGCCCATAACGAGATTCATGTCGTGTTCGATCAGCATGATCGCAATATGGAAGGTATCGCGAATTTTTCGAATCTGTTCCATCAGCTTGGATGTCTCGGACGGATTCATGCCGGCGGCAGGCTCGTCGAGCAGGATGATCGACGGGTCGGTCGCAAGCGCGCGGACGATCTCCAGCCGTCTCTGCGCGCCGTAGGGCAAGGACGAAGCCTGCTGCTTCGCCATATCCGCAAGGCCCATGAAATCCAGCAGCTCCATGCAGCGTTCGGAGGCGGTCCGCTCAGCGCGGTAGTAGAAAGGAAGATGCAGGATCGACGAGGCAAAGGAGCAGCGGATGCTGTTGTGCATCCCGACCTTGACATTATCGATCACCGACATGCCGCCGAAGAGGCGGATATTCTGAAAGGTCCGCGCCACGCCCATCCGATTGACCTGCGCCGTCGTCATTCCCTTGGTGTCGATGCCGCGCACGAGGATCGAGCCGCGCGTCGGCTGATAAACATTTGTCAGGAGATTAAAGATCGTGGTCTTTCCCGCGCCGTTCGGGCCGATCAGACCGGCAATTTCCGTTGCGCCGATCGTCAAAGTAAAGCTGTCCACCGCCGTCAGGCCGCCGAAATCAATGCCGAGGTTCCGAATGTCAAGAACGGGCAGCTTGCCCAGATCGCGCTCCGGGATAATGGATTCGGTCGGCACCGGCACCATTTTTGTTCTCTGTTCGCTCATTTTACGGCCTCCTTTCGTCCGGCATTACGGCGGAGCTTTGCGGAAAGCATTGCCCGAAGCTGCTTGACGCGCGCATTGGAGCCGAGCAGCATCACGGCAATCAGAACGACCGCGTAAATGAGCATCCAAATATCCGCGAAGTCCAGCAGCACCAGCTCCAGCAGCTTAACGGCGACTGCCGCGATGACGCATCCGCGCAGATTTCCCATGCCGCCCAGAACGACCATGACCAGCACGGCAATGGACTGATTAAAACCGAATTTACCGGCTTGGAAGGTGCTGATGTTCAAGGCGAACAGCACGCCCGCCATTCCCGCGAAGGCAGCCGAGATCACAAACGCCTTCATCTTATACGCCGTGATGTTCAGTCCGACGGAGCCTGCTGCGATCGGGTCGTCTCGGATCGCTTGGATCGCGCGTCCTTCCCTGCTGTGGACCAGATTCATAATGACGATCAGCGTCACCATGACAAGCGCGAAGCCGAAGCCGAGGGTGGAGATGCGGTGCGTCACGCTTGCGCCCTGCGGTCCTTCGATCAGGAACTTACCGGAAGCAGTCTCACTTTTGTTAAACAGCGAAAAATGCAGCGCACCGTCGCGCAGCTCTACATACAGCGTGCTGACAATATTGCGGATGATCTCACCGAACGCAAGCGTCACGATGGCGAGATAGTCGCCCTTCAGGCGCAGAACGGGAATGCCGATCAGGAAGCCGACGATTCCGGCGAGGATTCCGCCGATGAGCAGGCAGAGGATCATCAGCAAAACGGGACTGTGGATATATTGTCCCAGGCCTGCGGAGGCGACGGCGGCGGAAAAGGCGCCGATGCTCATAAACCCGGCATGACCGAGACTCAGCTCACCCAGAATGCCCACCGTCAGATTCAGTGACAGCGCCATAACGATATATGCGCTGATCGGGATCAGAGCCCCGCTGACCGCCGACGAAAGCGAATGGGTGCCGTCGAGGACGAGCATCAGAATATACGCCGCCGCAACGCCGGAAAGGGTCACAAGATTCTTTCTCGTAGTTTTAGAACGAAGCATCTTCCCTCACCTCACACTTTCTCTGTCGTCTTTTTCCCGAGCAGGCCGTTCGGCTTGACCAGCAGAATAACGATCAGGACGGCAAATACGATGGCGTCCTTGAGCTGGTCACTGATATACTCGGCGCTGAAAATTTCGATCACGCCGAGAAGCAGTCCGCCCAGCAGCGCTCCGGGGATCGAGCCAATGCCGCCCAGGACGGCGGCGGTAAACGCCTTGATGCCGGGAAGCGAACCGGTTGTCGGGGAAAGCGTGGAGGTCTTTGCGCAGAAGAGCAGGCCCGCGATCGCCGCGAGGGTCGAGCCGATCGCAAAGGTCACGGAGATCGTGCGGTTGACGCTGATGCCCATCAGCTCTGCGGCGCTCTTATCCTCCGCTACGGCGCGCATCGCCTTGCCGGTCTTGGTATGCCCGATGAACGCCGTCAGCAGCGTCATTACCAGCACACATGCCAAAATCGCGCACACCGCCACGCCTTCAATGTGCAGCTTCCCGCCGAAAAGCGAAATATCGGCAAAGCTGAGATCGACGGTAAAGGATTTTTTGCTGGACGACCAGATAAGCTGCGCTATGTTTTGCAGCAGATAGCTCACGCCGATCGCCGTGATCAACACCGCTAAAGACGATGCCGCGCGAAGCGGCTTGTAGGCAAGCCGTTCGATCAGCACGCCCAGCAGCGTACAAACCGCCATTGCCATTGCAAGCGCTGCGAGCGGAGAAAAACCGAGCTGATTCATTGCAATAAAGCAAATATATCCGCCGACCATAATGACATCGCCGTGCGCAAAATTCAGCATTTTTGCAATGCCGTAGACCATGGTATAGCCAAGCGCGATAATGGCATAGATACTGCCGAGGCTTATGCCGTCGATGACTTTTGACAGAAAATACATAGAGACCCTCCCGCCGGATAATGATTGGTATCAGTCGGAGCGAGGAAGCCGCGAACGACGTCCGAAACGACCGCCGTGTCAGCCCGCATCGACGTAGACGCCGTCCTTGATGACGACGGCTGCCGGAGCCTTATCGACTTCGCCGCCGACGTTCCATGTCATGTCGGAGCCGGTGAGGCCGGAGAAGCGCATGGTCGTAAACTGCGCGATCATTGCGCTGCAGAAATCCTCTCTGCTCGTCCCTGCGGGAAGATTCGCGTTTGTCAAAGCTTCATAGATCGCGTAAACGCAGTCGTAGCCGTCTGCTGCAAACTGCGAGGGCGTTTCGCCATAGGCCGCGCGGTAGGCCTTCACGAAGCTCACCGTACGATCGTCGGCGGCGTCGGCTGCGAACGGTGTCAGCAGCATTACGCCCTCGGCCAGCTCTCGGTTAAAGCCGTCAATGGCGAGGATGCCGTCCATGCCGTCCACGCCGAAGAATACGGGGCGGTAGCCGTCGCTGTTGGCCTGATTCAGGATCGCAGACGCGGGCGTGCAGTAGATCGGAAGGAATACCAGATCAGCACCGTTGTTTCGTGCGTCGTCAAGCTGCACGGTATAATCGACGGTATCGGCATTGCAGGTCGTTTCGGAGACGACATTCAAGCCGAGCGTTTTCGCCTCCGCCGCGAAATTGTGGTAAATGCCCGTGGAATAAGCGCTGGAATTATCATAGATCACGGCGATCTTTGCGTTCGGCATGTGTTCCTGAATGTAGCGGGCGGAAGCAGTGCCCTGATTGGGGTCGGTAAAGCAGAGCTGGAACACATTGTCCTTCCCCTCGGTGACCTCCGTGGAGGATGCGGACGGCGTAAGGCAGAAAATCCGATCGCGATATGCCTCCGACGCTACGGCAATACAGGGCGTCGTGGTGACCGCGCCGATCATTGCCTGCATTCCCCAGTCCTTCAGGCTGTTGTAGGCGTTTACCGCCTTTTCCTCGTCGTTGGCGTCGTCCTTTGCATTCAGCTCGAACTGAATGCCGCCGAGCGCATTGATCTCATCGATTGCCAGCTCAACGCCGTTCTTTGCGCTGTTTCCGTACATCGCAGCGTCGCCGGTAAGCGGACCGCTGAAGCCGAGCTTGACCGTTTTCCCGTCAAAGCCGGAGTCGGTCCCGCAGCCGACAAACAAGCACATGACCATGGCCGCAGCCATTACCAATGCAGCAAATCTTTTCATTTTCAATTTCTCCTTTCAGATTTTCGGGGTGCGAAAGCACCTCGGGACTATACAAAAATCGGCCTCGTCGAAGGACGGGGCCGATCGCGTATACCGATACGATCAATCAGACGCCGGATATCTTCGACACACGGGGCGCTGCTGCAGTACAAGCAGGGAAAATACGACCAAAATAAAAATGATGGATACCGACAAAACGGCACCCATCATAATAATCAGCAAAAAGGCAGACGCAGCAAAGCACGCATCGGCATTCGATGCGAAGCAAGACATCATTCGTTCGGCAAACTGACGGAACATCGCTGCGTCCTCCCCAATTGTTTTTTGTTACTATATCGCTTTAAAACAGAAAAGTCAATTGGGAATATATACAAAACGAGTGAATAATATTCCTTTTTGCCCGTCGATTTGACGATTTTTGTCGGTTCAGCCGAAGATCAGCAGCACGATCCCCGTCAGGATCGGCTGGTGCAGTATGTAAATTTCAAGCGAATGCCGACCGCAAAAGCGCAGAAAACGCAGCGGCAGCGCGTCGGCAGGCACCTTCGGCAGCAAACTGGCCTTTCTGCGGTAGGCAGTCTTACCGATCGCCGCGCCGAGCAGGAACCAGCCCAATCCCGGAAACAGCGGGAAATAATCGCTTCCCGTAAAGATTTTCCCGGAGCTGAGGCCGAGCGGAAAGAGAAAATCGACGCTTACGCGAACGCCTGACATCCATACGCCCAGCGCGAGAAACGCGGCGCCCAAGATCGCCAGCGCCCAGAACGGCAGCCGCTTGAAGATCGGATAGAGCATCATGCACGCGCCTAAAAGATGCAGAATGCCGAACCAGATGCGAATTTCGCCCATGCCGAGGACCACATCCATAAACAGCGTGACGTAGCTGACAAGCAGGCCTGCGCCGAACACGATCACGCCGCGTCGGAAGCTCCGCGCGGCAAGCGTGGCGCAAATGCCGGAGATCAGAATGAACAGGACGTGACCGTATTGCTGCATAAAAGTGAACCACACAGGAATGTGCAGCCTCAGCCCCGCAAAGCTGACCAGATCGAAGACAAGGTGGACCGCGATCATGCCCAGAATGCAAAGCCCGCGCAGCGCGTCCAGCTCCCAGATGCGCTCTTTTTTCATTTGTTCGCCTCCTCCGCTTCCAGCTCGCGATAAGCGACCTTGCCGACAAGCGTCTTGGGAAGCTCCTCGCGGAACTCGATCTCGGACGGAAGCGCGTAGCGCACGATGCGCTCCTTGCAGTAGGCAAGCAGCTCCTTCTTCAGCGCTTCGGACGGCTCTACTCCCGGCCGCAGCACGACAAACGCTTTGATGCGTTGCATTTTATAGGGGTCCTTTACACCGATCACGCAGGAGAGCAGCACCTTTTCGTGGCCGTCGATAATGTTTTCAAGCTGACTCGGGTAAACGTTGTAGCCGGAGGTAACGATCATGCGCTTGATGCGCTGGAGAAAATAAACGAAGCCGTCGGCATCCATCTTTCCGAGGTCGCCGGTATGCAGCCAGATTCTGCCGTCGGTATGGCGGCGAAGCGCCTGCGCCGTCTCTTCGGGATTGTCAAGATAGCACATCATGACCGTCGGGCCGGACAGGCAGATCTCCCCTTCCGTTCCGGCCTCGACCTCCTCGGCCGTACCGACGCGGACGATCTTATAATAGGTGTCCGGGAACGGGATGCCGATCGAGCCTTCCCGCGCATAGTCCACAGGTGTCAGGCAGCTTGCCGTTACGCACTCCGTCGTGCCGTAGCCCTCGCGGATCTGCACCTTGGCATTGTGCGCCTGCAGGAAGGCGTCCACCTTGTGCTTTAACTCGGACGAAAGGCTGTCGCCGCCGGAAAACACGCCTACAAGGAACGACATGTCCAGACTGTCCAGATGCTCCGCCCGCAAAAGCGCTTCAAACAGCGTCGGAACGCCGGGGATAAAATTCGGTTTCTTCTTACGCAGCAGAGCGGCGTAGGTCTTGATGCTGAAATTCGGGACCAGAATGCACCGTGCGCCGCCGACCAGCGCCGTATGAATGCCGATGCCGAGGCCGAAGCCGTGAAAGATCGGCATGACCGAAAGCATCGACAGCCCGCGCAGCGTTTTCACGCCGCTGGCGGCGATCGTTTGCAGCGCCAGTGCGTTAAAATTGTACGAGGACAGACAGATTCCCTTTGTCGTTCCGGTCGTGCCGCCGGAATAGAGAATGCAGGCACAGGCGGCATAATCGTCGTCCGGTGCGGGCAGAATACCGTCTGCCTGCTTCAGCGCTTCACTCCACAGGCGGTATTCGCCGTTTTTCGGCAGCTTCGGGTATTTTTTCGCTTCCGTCAGGGCAAAGCCGAGGCGCATGGGAAGACTCAGCTCGTCCTCGAGTCGTGCCACCAGCAGCAGCGGCTTTTTCTTGGCCCTTTGCGCGGCTGCAAGGACCTTGCCGTAAAAGCGGTCAAGGGTCAGGATCGCCTTGCTGTCGGACTGGTCAAGGTAAAACGTGATCTCCTGCAGGGCCGAAAGCGGATGGATCATGTTGGAAACTGCTCCGATACGGCTCAGCGCATAAAAGCAATCCACCGCCTGCGGCGTATTGGGCATACAGATCGTAACGCGGTCGCCCTTTCCGATGCCGAGACGCATCAGCGCAAGCGCGGCCCGATCGATGCGCGCAAGAAGCTGCGCGTAGGTCGTGCGGCGGCCCATGAACTCATAGGCAATGTCGTCCGTGCAGGCCTCCGCCGTCTTTGCGATTTGCCCGTAAAGCGTTGTTCTCGGGTAGTCGAGGGTACGCGGCATTTGTCCGTAATAGGCATACCACGGCGCGGTAGAGGAAATAGACATTTCTGCGCCTCCTAGCACTGATATCCGATCAAAAAAGCTTATCTCGTTTTTTCATTATATCAGCTCTGCCGCCAAAAAGCAAAAAGTTTCTCACAGCTCTTTATTTCTCGTCCGAAATGCTGTAAAATAGATGCGATCATAAAGAGAAGTGAGAACAGCTATGACTGAAAATTTTGAAGCCAGATTCGCCGCCGCGCGGCGCGCCTATATCGCCCGACAGTTTTCCGACATGAATCCGAGACAGCTTGAGGCCGTACTGACCACCCGGGGACCGCTCCTGCTGCTTGCAGGCGCGGGAAGCGGCAAAACGACCGTGCTGATCAATCGGATCGCCAATCTGGTCCGCTACGGCTGCGGTGCGGACAGCAGTGAGGTCCCCGATGGTGTCACGGAGGACGACGTTCTCTTTTTAGAGGCTGAGGCCGCCGCACCCACGTTAGAGGGCCGCGAACGTGCCGACGAGCTTGCCGCGCTGCATCCCGCGCTGCCGTGGAGCATCATCGCCATCACCTTTACCAATAAGGCCGCAAACGAACTGAAGGAGCGGCTTTCCAATATGCTCGGTTCGGAGGCAAACGACGTCTGGGCCATGACCTTTCACTCCGCCTGCTGCCGCATCCTGCGGCGCGAGATCGAACGCATCGGCTACGACCGCAGCTTTACGATCTACGACACCGCCGATTCCGAGCGCGTGATGAAGGAGATCCTGCGCGACCGCAATCTGGACGAAAAGCTCTTTCCGCCGCGTCAGGTGCTCGGTATGATCTCCCGTGCGAAGGATAAGCAGTGCGGGCCGGAAGACTTTGCCAAGGATGTGGGAGACGATTACCGTCTGAAGCGCATCGCGGAGCTTTACGCCGAATACCGCAAGCGCCTCAAGGGCGCCAACGCCGTGGACTTTGACGATATCATTCTGCTGACCGTGCAAATCCTGCAGGAGTATGATGATGTCCGCGAATATTATCAGAAAAAATTCCGCTATGTTCTGATCGACGAATATCAGGACACGAACCGTCTGCAATATCTGCTGGCTTCGCTGCTGGCCGGGCGCTACGAGAACATCTGCGTCGTCGGCGACGACGATCAGAGCATCTACCGTTTCCGCGGCGCGACGATTCAAAACATTCTGGACTTTGAAAACCAGTACCACGGGACGAAGGTCATTCGCCTTGAACAGAATTACCGCTCCACGCAGTCGATCCTCGACGCGGCAAACGCCGTGATCTCCAACAATCGCGGACGGAAGGGCAAGCACCTTTGGACAAACAACGGCGTGGGCGATAAGCTGCTGCACTACGAGGCTGCGAACGAAAGCGACGAGGCAAGCTTCGTGGCAAATCAGATCCTGTCGGAATCCGGCGGGCATGATTTCAAGGATTTTGCCATTCTCTACCGCACCAACGCGCAGTCGAACGCTTTGGAATACGCGTTCAAGCGTGTGGGACTTCCCTACCGCATTATCGGCGGCACGCGCTTCTTCGACCGCGCCGAGATCAAGGATATGCTGGCCTATCTGTGTGTTATCAACAACCGCGCGGACGATCTGCGGCTCAAACGCATCCTCAACCAGCCGCCGCGCGGGATCGGCCCGAAAACCGTCGAAACCGTCGAGCGGCTCTGCGCGGCGCAGGCCTCGCCGCTATATACCGTGGTCTCCGATCCGTATTCCTACGGGCAGCTTGAACGCGCCGCGCAGAAGCTGATGGATTTCAGTATACTGATCGAGGACTGCGCGGAGCTTCTGAACACCATGTCGCTGCCGGACTTTTACGAGGAGCTTCTGATCCGCACCGGCTATGTCGCCATGCTGGAGCAGAAGGACGAGCTGGAAAACCGCACCCGTCTGGAAAACGTACGCGAACTGAAATCCTCTCTTGTGACCTACACGGAGCACACCGACGAGCCGACGCTCAACGGCTTCTTGGAGGAGATCGCACTCTATACCGATATCGAGCAATATGACCAAAATGCCGACGCGGTAGTCATGATGACCATGCACAGCGCCAAGGGTCTGGAATTTCCGAATGTCTTTATCGTCGGCGCGGAGGAGGGTCTTTTCCCCGGCTCGCGCTGCATCGGAGACGAGGCGGAAATGGAGGAGGAACGGCGGCTCTGCTATGTGGCGATCACGCGTGCCAAGCGGCGACTGACCATCACCAGCGCACGCCAGAGAATGCTCTACGGTCATACCTCCGTCAACCGACCGTCGCGTTTTCTCGGCGAAATTCCGCCGGAGCTCCTGCTGGAAAAGCAGGCGGCACGGCCGCAGTACGCCCCTCAGACCGCCGCACACAGGCCCGCGCGTCCGGATTTCCGCCGCACGATCGGTTCCTTTGCGCCGTCCGGGCCGACGGCCGCTCTGCCGGATTTTGCAAAGGGCGATATGGTGCGCCACGATATTTTCGGCAACGGCATGATCCTTTCCGTCCTGAAAATGGGCAACGACGCGATGCTTGAGATCGCGTTCGATCAGGTCGGCACCAAGCGCCTGATGGCGGTCGCCGCCGCGCCGCGCATGAAAAAGCTCTCCTGAGCCTGCAAAGCACGATCAGCCTCCCGACCGCCGCGCTGACATATCCCGCCCCGAAAAGGCATACAGTATACGGGGTGGTATCTAATGTCCTATACGCAGAGAGCCAAGCTGCGCGCCGCCGTCGCGGCGGGGTTGACCGCACTGACCTGCCTGACGCTGCTGTTTCGGTTTCGGCTTGCGCCGATGGCCCGTTCGCTGATGGCGATTCAAGTCGACAATCAGGCCTCCGATGCGATCAACGCCTCGATCGCCGAGCAGATCGCCGACGGCGAGATCGACTACGATCGGATCGTCACCGTTGAAAAGGATGCGGACGGGACCGTCACGGCCATCCGTGCCAACATGGCGGAGATCAACCGTTTAAAAACCAGCATTCTTTCCCGCATTGACGAGAAGCTGGAAAGCGCTTCTCTTGAAAAGCTGAGCGTTCCGCTGGGCAGCTTTGTGTTTCCGGAGCTGTTTTCGGGCCAAGGGCCGGGAGTAGCGGTACAGGTGATCGCAGTACGGACCTCCGACGCCGCCTTTCACAACAGCTTTTCCAGTGCGGGCATCAATCAAACACTGCATGAGATCACAATTACGATCCATGTTGACGTGACGATCGTCACCGTTGCGGGAACGCAGGAGATTCCTGTCGACGCGACGGTCATGATCGCACAGACCGTGATCGTCGGCACCGTGCCGACCACTTATTTCGGAATGGAGGAGCACCAATGAATCCGAAGCAGGAAATCGAGCGTCTGACCAAGCTGCTTGAGGAAGCGAACCATCAATACTACGTTCTCGACGCGCCTACGATGCCCGATTTTGAATATGACCGCCTGCTGCGGCAGCTTGAAGAGCTTGAGGCAGCCTATCCGCAGTACGCCTCTCCCCTTTCGCCGACGAAGCGCGTCGGCGGCGAAGCTCTGAGCCGCTTTGAGAAGGTCGAGCACGCCGTTCCGCTGGAAAGTTTGCAGGATGTTTTTTCGGAAGACGAGGTCTGCGAATTTGACGAACGCCTGCGTCAGTCGATCCCCGACGCGGTCTACAGCGTCGAGCCGAAGGTAGACGGTCTTTCCGTCGCACTGGAATATCGGGACGGCAGCTTTGTCCGCGGCGCAACGCGCGGAGACGGCCGTATCGGAGAGGATGTAACAGAAAACCTGAAAACGATCCGCTCTATCCCGATGCACCTTGAAAACGCCCCCGCCCGTCTGATCGTGCGCGGCGAGGTATTCATGCCGCGCACCGTCTTTGAGCAGCTCAACGCCGAGCGCGAGCAGGCGGGGCAGTCGCTTTTCGCCAATCCGCGCAATGCCGCGGCGGGAAGCCTCCGTCAGCTCGATCCCTCGGTCGCGGCAGCGCGAAAGCTCGATATCCTGATCTTTAATCTCCAGCTTGCCGACGGCGCTTCCTTTAAGACCCACGGCGAAACACTGGAATATTTAAAGGCACGGAAATTCAAGGTCATTCCGCATACGCTCTGCCAAACTCCGCAGGAAGCGATCGACCGCATCCGCGAGATCGGTCGGACGCGCTATGATTTCCCCTTTGATATTGACGGCGCAGTCGTCAAGCTCAACGATCTGCACGACCGCACCATTCTCGGCAGCACCGCGAAGTTCCCGCGCTGGGCCTGCGCCTTTAAGTACCCGCCCGAGGTGCGCGAGACGGTCGTGCAGGACATTGTCGTGCAGGTCGGGCGCACGGGCGTTCTGACGCCGAAGGCAGTCGTAGCGCCGGTGCGGCTTGCAGGAACGACCGTTACAAACGCCACGCTGCATAATCAGGATTTTATCACCGAGAAGGACATCCGAATCGGCGACACCGTAAAGATCCGCAAGGCCGGCGAGATCATACCGGAGATTCTGGAGGTCGTTGCCGAAAAGCGCCCGGCGGATGCCGTTCCGTATCGTCTCCCGTCCGTCTGCCCTGTCTGCGGCGCACCGGTGGAGCGCGACGAGGACGGCGCGGCCATGCGCTGCACGGGCATCGAGTGCCCGGCCCAGCTCGTGCGCAATATCTCGCATTTCGTCTCGCGCAATGCCATGAACATCGACGGCTTCGGAGACGCCATTGTGGAGCAGCTTATCGCCGCCGGTCATATATCCTCCCCTGCCGACATCTATACGCTGGAGCCGGAGCAGGTCAAGAGTCTTTGGAAAAACGGCGAAAAGGCCGCGTCCAAGCTTCTCGACGCGATCGAAGCCAGCAAGCAGAACGATGTCAGCCGTCTGATCTACGCGCTGGGAATCCGACAGGTCGGCGAGAAGGCCGCCAAGCTCTTGGCGCGAAGCTTCGGCAGCTTGGACAAGCTGATGCAGGCCGACGCACAGGAGCTGACGCAGCTTCGCGACATCGGCGCGGTCACGGCGGATAGCATCGTTTCGTGGTTCTCCAACCCGCAGTCGCGGCACACGATCGAAAAGCTCCGCAGCGCCGGTGTCAATTTTGAGAGCACCGCAGAGTCACAGGACGACCGTTTCGCGGGCATGACCTTTGTCCTTACGGGCGCGCTGAGCCTGTTCACGCGCGACGAGGCGACGGAAAAGATCGAGCTTTGCGGCGGGAAGGTCTCCGGCTCCGTCTCAAAGAAAACCACCTATGTCGTCGCGGGAGAAAACGCGGGCAGCAAGCTGAAAAAGGCCACCGAGCTGGCAATCCCCGTTCTGTCGGAGGAAGAATTTCTTCAAATGCTTGCTTAATCGGACAAGCTGTGGTATATTGTAAAAGTTGCGCGTTTGCACCGAAAGGAAGAAAAACATGAGAAAGCTTCTCGCCATCCTGATATGCCGTTTCGTTCGGCTCGTCGGACGCATCGTCGGCAAGGGCAGCAGTCTGCCCGGCAAGTATGCCCTGAAGATCTGCCCGGATATTCTCAGCCGTATTCAGCTCCCAAAGGCCGTCGTAGCCGTCACCGGCAGCAACGGTAAGACCTCGACCGTCGAAATGATCGCCACCGTCCTGAAGGCGTCCGGGAAGACCGTTGCCTACAATGCCGAAGGCTCCAACCAGATCGAGGGCGTGACCACCATGATCCTCAACTCCTGCACCCTCGGCGGCAAGATGAAGCAGGACGTCCTGCTGATCGAATCCGACGAGCGTTATGCCAAGCACACGTTCCGCTGGTTCAAGCCGACGCATTATGTTATTACCAATCTCTACCGCGATCAGTTGACTCGAAACGGTCATCCGGAATGGGTCTTTGACGCGATCGCGGAAAGCATTTTTGACGAGACCATGCTGATCCTGAATGCCGATGACCCGACCGTTTCCCTTTTCGGGCGCGGACGGAAAAATGTGCTCTGGTTCGGATTGGCGCATACGTCCGTCGATACCGACCGATTTATCGGTGCCTATAACGACGGCCTCTACTGCCCCGTCTGTGGCAAGCCGATGGTCTACGATTACTACCACTTCAACCACGTCGGCCTGTATCACTGCCCCGCCTGCGGCTTCGCGCGGCATGATACGGACTTCACCGTAACAGACATCGATCTTCCGAACGGCTGCATTACGGTCAACGGCAAGGACCGCATCCGACTGGCCTTTAAGAGCATTTACAATATCTACAACATTCTTGCCGCCTATTCCGTCTGTACGCTGCTGGGCGTTCCGGGCAGCGAGGTCGCCGAGCACATCGGCAACTACATTATCAAAAACGGCCGCTACATCGAGTTTACGCTCGGCAGGCACCCCGGCACCTTCCTGATCTCCAAGCACGAGAACTCCGTTTCCTACGACATGTCCTTTAAATATGCCATGGCGCAGGGCGTTCCGTGCAGCGTTATCGTGATCGTCGACGCCGTAAGCCGAAAGTATTTCACGAGCGAGACTTCCTGGCTCTGGGATATCAATTTTGACCTGCTCAACAACGATATCGTAAAGAACATCTACCTCTGCGGCAAGTATTGCAACGATCTTGCCACGCGCTTCGCCTTTACCTCCGTCCCGCAGGACAAGCTGCATGTTTATCAGGACATTGACGAGGCCTGCGGCGCGATCAAGGCATCCGGCGAGGAACAGCTTTATGCGGTCACCTGCTTCTCCGACCGCGAAAAGTTCCTCTCCAACACCGAAAGGAAGTGAGGCCGTTATGAAATTAAAGCTCCTGCATCTTTATGACGACGTCATGAATCTCTATGGCGAATATGCAAACGTCGCTGTTTTGGCACGGTATCTCACCGACCTCGGGCACAGCGTCGCCGTCGATACGCTCTCTCTTTACGAAGAAAAGGATATTTCCGGTTACGACTTTTATTACATGGGCGCGGGCACCGAGCGCAGGCAGAAGCTTGCTCTGACGCAGCTTAAAAAGTATGCGCAGCCGCTTCGCGACGCCGTAAATGCAAACAAGGTCGTCCTTTTTACGGGAAATGCGTTTGAGCTTCTCGGAAAAAGCGTGACCGATGCCGACGGAAATCGCTGCGACTGCCTCGAGCTGTTTGATTTTGAAAGCGTTGAGGGCAAGCGGCGCATCACGGGCGACGTGCTTGCGACGACGGAGCTGTTCCCGGAGCAGGTCGTCGGCTTTATGAACAAGTGCAGCCGCACGGACGGCATTCGGACGCCGCTGTTTCAGCCGATGATGGGCTTCGGAAACAGCCGCGACCTCGACGGCGAGGGCTTCCGCGAGAAAAACTGCTTCGGCACGCATCTTGCCGGGCCTCTGCTCGTCAAGAACCCCGCCATGCTTCGTCTGATCGCAAAGCTTCTCTTGCAGGACGCCTATGCCGATACCGTCCGCTATCCCGCCATTGAAGCCGCGTACGAGACGACCGCCGCAGAGCTGAACAAGCGCTTCCGCACACTGAAATAGTTACAAGGCAAAAAGTATCCCGACAGGATTCATCCTGTCGGGATGCTTTTTGTCTTCAAGCTGAGGTTCGTCAGTATCGGAACAGATAGCCGCTGTCGCGCATGGAAACAAAATCATCGTCGGCAACGACAATGTGATCCAGCAGCAGAATGTCCATCACATCCAGAGCGTCGCGCAGTCGGAGCGTCAGCTCCACATCCTCCTTTGAGGGCAGCGCGATGCCGGAGGGATGATTATGCGCCAGCACCACGGCGGTCGCGTTGGCGCCGAGCGCTTCCTGCACCAGACGCCGCGCGGGGACATTGGCGGAGTTGACGCTGCCGTGTCCGAGAAGGCGGCAGTTCAGGACCTTGCCCGCCGCGTCCAGACTCAGAAGATAGACCATTTCGTCCCGCGCGCCGTAAAAGTACGGGAGCAGATAGCGGCCGAACGCCGCGCTGTCCGTCAGGCGCTCTTCCGTCTGTGTTCGGGAGAGAAAATAGCGTCTGTGCAGCTCCGGTACCAGCCGCAGCAGCAGAACGTCGTTTTCACTCAGTCCAGACACGGCGCTCAGCGCCTCCGTATCGGCCTCCATGACTGCGGCAATATTCGGAAAGCGGGCAAGCACAGCCTCCGCGCGTTCCCCTGCCCCGTCGCCCGTAAAGCGAAGCAGCAGCTCCAACAGCTCCGCATCCGTCAATGCGTCCGGACTGCGCAGTAAAAAGCGCTTTGTCAAGCGGTCGCGCTCCATCGTACCGTCTCCTTACTTTTCGAGCATCCGGCGCAGATACGCGCCGGTATAAGAGGCGTCGCATTCTGCAACCTCCTCCGGTGTGCCGCAGGCGACGATCGTTCCGCCGCCGTCGCCGCCCTCCGGGCCGAGGTCGATCAAATAGTCCGCCGTCTTTATCACATCCAGATTGTGCTCAATGACAAGCACCGTGTTGCCTGCATCGACCAGCTTCTGTAAGACCTCGAGCAGCTTATGCACGTCATACATGTGCAGTCCGGTCGTCGGCTCGTCGAGGATATAGAGCGTCCGTCCGGTCGCGTGGCGCGCAAGCTCGGTAGCAAGCTTAACGCGCTGGGCCTCGCCGCCGGAGAGTGTGGTCGAGCTTTGCCCGAGCTTGATATAGCCCAAGCCGACCTGCGCCAGCGTCTCGACTTTTTCCCGAAGGCGCGGCTGGTTCTCAAAGAACTCCAGCGCCTCGTCGACGGTCATGTCCAGCACGTCGGAGATGTTCTTCCCGCGATACTGGACCTCAAGCGTTTCGCGATTGTAGCGCTTGCCGCGGCATACCTCGCAGGGGACGTATACGTCGGGCAAAAAGTGCATCTCGATTTTGATTAAACCGTCGCCGCAGCAGGATTCGCAGCGCCCGCCCTTGATATTGAACGAGAAGCGGCCGGGGCTGTATCCGCGTTCCTTTGCAGCGGCCGTGGATGCAAACAGCTCGCGGATATCGGAAAACAGACCTGTATAGGTCGCGGGGTTGGAACGCGGCGTCCGTCCGATCGGGCTTTGGTCGATCACGATCACCTTATCCAGATTCTCGGCACCCTCAACGCGGTCATGCCTGCCCGGACGAATACGCGCACGGTTCAGAACGCCCGCCAGCTTTTTGGCAATGATCTCATTGACGAGTGAGGATTTCCCGGAGCCGGAAACACCCGTCACGCAGGTAAACGTCCCTAACGGGATGCTCACATCGATGTTATTGAGGTTGTTCTCGCGACAGCCGAAGAAGGAAAGCGTCTTTCCGTTTCCTACTCTTCTCGTCTGCGGAACGGGAATCTTTCTCTTTCCGGAAAGGTACTGCCCCGTAAGGCTTTCCGGCGCATTCAGAATATCCTGCAATGTGCCGCTTGCAACGATATGACCGCCGTGGATGCCCGCGCCCGGGCCGACGTCAACAATATAGTCCGCCGCACGGATCGTGTCTTCGTCGTGCTCAACGACGATCAGTGTATTGCCGAGGTCACGCAGGCGCTTGAGCGTTTCCAGCAGCTTATCATTGTCTCGCTGGTGCAGGCCGATGCTCGGCTCGTCCAGAATATACAGAACACCCATTAACGACGAGCCGATCTGCGTAGCCAGACGGATTCTCTGCGCCTCGCCGCCCGACAGCGTTCCTGCCGCGCGGGAAAGCGTCAGATATTGCAGGCCGACGCTCTCCAAAAAGCCGAGCCTCGCGCGGATCTCGCGGAGGATCTGTTCGGCGATCACCTGCTGCGTCCCCTCGAGCTTCAGCGCGTCGAGGAAGCGCAGCTCGTCGCGGACGGACATATCGCAGAATTTCGTGATCGATATCCCGCCGACCGTTACCGCGCGGGCAATATCGGAAAGCCGGTCTCCGTGACAGTGCGGGCACGGAGAAGTCGTCATATACTCCTCCAGCTCCTTGCGCATCGCGTCGGACTGCGTTTCGCGGAAGCGCCGTTCCAGATTCGGGACCACGCCCTCAAACGCCTGCTCCAGCGTACCGCGCCCGTTGCCGCGTTCATATTGCAGATGGAGCTTCTCGCCGTTGGTGCCGTAAAGGATGATGTCCAGAGCGGACTGCGGCAGGTCCTTGATCGGCGTGTGGAGATCAAATCGGTATTTCTGTGCCATGGCCTCAAAGTACATCCGCGCAATGGAATCGCTTTTGATATTCCCCCATCCGCTGGCCTGAATGCCGCCGTCGAAAATTGACAGCTCCGGATTCGGAATAATCAGCGACGGGTCGGCCTTGAGCCGATAGCCCAGACCGGTGCACTCCGGGCAGGCACCCATCGGATTATTGAAGGAGAACAGGCGCGGAGACAGCTCGGGCATGGAAATGCCGCAGTCGTCGCAGGCATAGTTGCGCGAAAAAAGCTGCTCCTCGCCGCTGTCCGGGCACTGGATCAGGACCAGTCCGTCCGACTGGCCGAGCGCCGTTTCGACGGAATCCGTCAGGCGGCGCATAATATCTCCGCGCAGGATCAGGCGGTCGACCACCAGTTCGATCTGATGCTTTTTGTTCTTATCCAGCTTGATCTCCTCACTGAGATCGTAGAGGCTTCCGTCTATGCGGACGCGGGCAAAGCCGCTCCGCCGCGCATCCTCAAGCACCTTGGCGTGTTCGCCCTTTTTGCCGCGGATCACCGGCGCAAGGACCTGAAAGCGCGTTCCCTCCGGCATCGTCAGGACCTTATCGACGATCTGGTCGATACTCTGCCTGCGAATTTCGCGGCCGCATTTCGGGCAGTGCGGCGTACCGGCTCTTGCCCACAGCAGACGCAGATAATCATAGATCTCCGTGACCGTGCCGACCGTAGAGCGCGGATTCTTCGAGGTGGTCTTCTGATCGATCGAAATTGCGGGCGAAAGCCCTTCGATGAGGTCGACGTCCGGCTTGTCCATCTGTCCGAGAAACTGCCGAACGTACGAGGAAAGAGACTCCACATAGCGGCGGCGTCCTTCGGCATAGATCGTATCGAAGGCCAGCGAGGATTTACCGGAGCCTGACAGTCCGGTAAATACACACAGCGCGTCGCGCGGGATCTCGACGTCAACATTTTTCAGGTTGTTTTCTCTTGCGCCCTTTACAAGGATCGTGTTTCGCATGGAGCGCCTCCTGACAAAGATATTTCGGGCGCGAAAGCACTGCGCCCGACGCTCCTGCAGACTTGCGGTCCGCTGCAAGAGCACCCTTGATTATACCACAGATATTTTTATACAGCAACCGCAATTTTATTGCAGTTTTCGGCTATTTTATATCGTATCTCTCGATTTTCACAATATTTCGTGTCCTTTCACTTGCGTTTCGGGCAAAAATAGAGTATGATTGAATTGAACTACAAAGGATAGGCAAAACAGTATTTCGTTTTTCCAGACAGATCAGCGCCTCTTTCCGCTTCTTCTCGTCAGGCCGTGCCTTTCATTTTCCATGGTTTACCATAGAATATCCTAACGGAAATACAGATACTACAACGGAGGTGGTACCGCATGGACGAACGATTCAAGCAGGTGCTTGAGCTGTTTGCACAGCCCGCTTTTCTGGTGGAAAACGGAGTCGTATGCTGGCATAACAGCGCCGCGCACGCGCTTTTGGCGGACGGGACTCCGCTCGAGGCTTTTTTGGAAGGCGACGGCGCGCTGTTCGCGCTCTGGGATCGCTCGGGCGTGCTGCGGCTTCCGCTGCTGCTCTCGGGCGAAGAATATGACGCCGCCGTGCGCTCCACGCAATACGGCGATCTATTTGTCGCGGCGCGAAGAACGGCGGAGCAGAACACCACCGCCGCAGCCCTCGTCAATGCCTCAGCCGCCCTGCGCAAGCCGTTACAGCAGCTTGTCACTGCTTCGACCGAGCTGTTTGAAAACGCGAGCGAGCTTCCCGAAGCCTCCGCCGCGCTGAATCGTTCCGTCTATCAGCTTCTTCGTCTGTGCAATCAGATGTCCGACGGCGGTATGCTGATTTTGCGCCGCAGGGAGTTTCACCGTGTTCCCACCAATCTGACGCTTTTTCTGCGCACCTTTGCCGACGAGGTGCGGCCGCTTGCCGAATCGGCGGGACTGTGCTTCCGCTTCACGGAGCCGGAGGGACCCGTTCGCGGCGATGTCGACGGGAAGCTTCTGGAGCGTGCGCTGTATAATCTGCTTTCAAATGCCATGAACTATACGCCGCGCGGCGGCACGATCACACTCTCGGCCGAAAAGCAGGGATATTTCCTGCTCATCCACGTCAGCGACACCGGCACGGGCATTTCCAAGGATGCCGCGTCAAATCTCTTCGACCGTTTTTCGGAGCATCCTCTCGGCGATCCGCGCCGCGGGATCGGGCTGGGGCTGCCGATGGTGCGCGAGATCGCCCGCCTGCACGGCGGCACGATCAGCGCCGGAGATACCGAAGACGGCGGAACGCGCGTCACGTTCTCCGTATCGCTGGAGCCGACGCCGCTTGAGCTGCGAAGCCGCGGCATCGAGCTTGATTATTGCTACGGCCGGCACCACGGTCTGGTCGAGCTGGCAGACGTACTGAGCGCGGCGATGTACGACCCGAATCAGGTTTTGTAATATTTTTTCTTCCGCAGCGTATATATATTGCGGAGGGATGACGATGGCAAATGAGGCAAATCGGCAGGAGGCGCATGACCTTCATCTGGACGATCGTTCCAAGCTGCGCGTCAGCGGCGTAAAAGAGATCGAAAGCTTTGATGAGGCCGCAGTCGTCCTGCAAACCGTTCGGGGGCTTCTGATCGTGCGGGGGCAGGAGCTGCATCTCAATTCCCTGTCGACGGACGGCGGTCAGGTTTCCGTCAGCGGGACGATCAACAGTCTGTCCTACGAGGAACTGCAAAAGGCTGGCGGTTTTTTCCGTCGTCTGTTCGGATAAATGGAGCAGCCTCTGAGTCTACAGGCCGTGCAGTTTCTGTGGGCGGCGGCATTCGGCGCCGTTTACGGCCTGAGCTACGATCTTCTGCGCGGCCTGCGCAGGTCGCTTCGGGGATTGACACAGCTTCTCGATCTTCTGTTCGTGCTTGTGCTGCTCCTCGGCAACTGTCTGTTTGCGCTCTATCCCGGCGGCGGCAGCTTCCGCATTTTTATGCCGATCGGGATGCTCGTCGGAACATGTCTGTATTTTCTTCTGTTAAGCCCGTGGATTCTGCGCGGAGTAAGCGGTTTTTGGCGTCTGGCGACGTGGCCGATCCGTGCTTTCGGGCGTTTATGTAAAAAAATTCTTGCTTTTTTGCAAAAAAATGTCAAAAAGGCCTTTTCAAGCCGAAAAAAATCGGTTACAATAAATAAGCAGCGAAAGAAATCACTGGAGGGAACCGTACATGCGTCTGCGCAAATCGTCACTCATTACCAAGCTGATACTGCTGGCAGTCCTGCTCTACGCCGTCGCCACCGTCGCCGCGCTTCAGCCGAGACTGGAAGCCTTAAAGCAGCAGCGCGCCGCGCTTCGCGACGAGATCACGGAGCTTGAGGACGCCAACGCACAGCTTCAGGAGGATTACGATGCGCTCGGTACGGATGATTCGGTGCGTAAGCTTGCCCGCGAACGCCTGAATCTGCTCGAAGACGGTGACAGCATTTTCATTGACAGCAGCAAATAGACGGAGGAAACTACAAGGTATATGGAGTTAGCAGTCGGCGCGATCCTGGAAGGTCAGGTCAAATCCATCACAAATTTCGGCGCATTTATCCAGCTCCCGGAGCGCCGCGTAGGCATGGTACATATTTCGGAGATCTCCTCCGGCTATGTCAGCGACATTCATAAGCATCTGACGCAGGGGCAGACTGTCCGCGTCAAGGTGCTCGGCATCGACGAAGGCGGCAAGATCAGCCTCTCGATCAAGCGTGCGCAGGAGGAGCATCCCCGCACGCAGTCGGAGCGCCCTGCGGCACAGGGCGAACGTCCGCGCACATCCCGCCGTGCGCCTTCTGCGCCGAAGGAGCCGCTGACGTTTGAAGAAAAGCTGAAGCAGTTCATGTCGGATTCCGACAGCAAGATCTCTTCCTGCCGCCAATATGAACACAAAACCAAATCCAGACGGCGCTGATCGGTCTGCTGTTTTCCCGCTTTGCGTTTTGACGCAGTCATTTGTCTACGCCCCTCGGCCGAGGGGCGTTTTTCACAATTGAGGCACCTATTATCGGGCCGCCTCGTTTTTTGAAAGGATGCACCTATGAAACAGGTTTTGATCACGGGCGGCAGCCGAGGGATCGGCGCGGCTGCCGTAAGGCTGTTTTCGCGCTCCGGTTGGCGCGTCGCCTTTTTCTACGAAAAAAATCACGATGCCGCGAACGCGGTCAGCGCGGAAACGGGCGCGCAGGCGATATGCTGTGATGTCGCGGACCCTGACGCGGTGCGGCAGGCGGTCGACCGGCTCGCGCCCGTCGAGCTTCTCATCAACAACGCCGGCATCGCGCATTACGGTCTGATCTCTCAGATCACGGAAGCGGAATTTGAACGCCTGTTCCGCGTGAATGTCGGCGGGGTCTACCACTGCGTCAATGCCGTTCTTCCCGCGATGCTGCACCGTCAGGAGGGCTGCATCCTGAATGTCGCGTCCATGTGGGGGCAGGTCGGCGCATCGTGCGAGGCCGCCTATTCCGCGTCGAAGGGTGCGGTCATCGCCATGACCAAAGCGCTGGCAAAGGAGCTGGGGCCGTCCAATATTCGCGTCAACTGCGTATGCCCGGGTGTGATCCCGACGGATATGACAAACACGGTCGGGCCGGACGTTCTGCGCGAGCTGGCTGAGGAAACGCCTCTCGGACGCAACGGCACGCCCGAGGCGGTCGCGCAGGCGCTTCTCTATCTGGCCGAGGCGGACTTCGTCACCGGGCAGATTCTACCGGTCAACGGCGGATTTGTGATTTGACGGTCTGTCCTGCACAAGATATAGTTTCCTGCCAAATCCAAGGGCTGAAATTCTCTGTTTTTCGGCATGTCCCCGCGCTTGCCGCCGCACCGCGCCTGTGCTATAATATTTTTATAACGCCGCCGCGACTGCGGAATCTTTCAACAGGAGATAAAGAGAAATGCAGGCTCTCACTTTAACAACCGAAGAACTGCGAAAGCTGCTGTCCTGCGGCTGTTCGGATGCAGCCGTGCTTTATCTCTATCGACGCTCCGGGCAGCCGCTCGAAACGGCGCTGGATGCGCTGCATTTTACCGTGCCGCAGATGATCGGCGCTACGGGTTGCCTGCGTCAGCTCGGTCTTTGGGAAAGCGCCGAGCGCCCTCCCGTCCAGCCCGAGCACCCCGTCTATACGGAGGAGGATGTCCGTCAGGCAATGCGCAGCCGTCAGGGCGACTTTCCGAAGCTCGTCGGAGAAGCCCAGCGCCGCTTGGGGCGCACGCTCTCTACGGAGGAGCTGAAGACTCTGCTTTCATTTACCGATTATCTGCGGCTTCCGTCCGAGGTCGTCGGGATCCTGCTGCATTACTGCGTTGAGCGGTGCAGACGGCGCGGCGTCCGCGCCCCCTCCATGCGCATGATCGAAAAGGAGGCCTATCACTGGGCCGACGAAAACATCGACAATCTGGAAACGGCCAGCTATTACGTTCAGCAGCAGCTTCGGCTTCACACGCGGATTCAGGGGCTTCGTCTCCAACTGCAAATTGACCAGCGCCGCCTGACGATGGCCGAAGAGCAATACCTTGCCGCATGGATCGGCATGGGATTTTCCGACGAGGTCATTCACATGGCATACGAGCGCACCTGCCTCAATACGGGTTCGCTGAAATGGGCCTATATGAATTCGATCCTCAAATCATGGCATGAGAAAGATTTACATACGCCTCAGCAGATCGCGGAGGGCGATTCCGCACCCCAGCCGCAGCAGTCGCGCCGCGGCGACAAAATGTATCAGCACCACGGCGACGCGCTTACACAGCTTGAAAAGCAGGCCGTTGCGCGTGCGCTGGCCGAGGGACAGGAGGACTGACCATGGCATACAGCGAACAAATTCTCCATCGGGCACGGGCCAGACTCGACCGCGCACGGTTAGAGCGCATCCGTGAAAACGAGGAGCATCGCCGCATCGCCTACGAGCGCTATCCGAGATTGAAGGAGATCGACAACGAGCTTCGGCTGTCACTTTCGCAGGCAGTCGCAAGCTATCTTCGCAAGGGCGACGACCCCATGGCGGGGATCGCCGAGGTCCGTCAGCGCAATCTGGCGCTTCAGCGCGAACGCGAATGGATCATTGAGGCGGCGGACTTCGGGGACGGCTTCCTTGACGACGCACCGATCTGTACCAAGTGCGGCGGCACGGGCTACACCGGCTCGACCATGTGTTCCTGTCTGCGAGAGCTTTGTCGTCAGGAGCAGAAAAAAGAACTGACCAGTCTGCTCGGAAGCGGCGAGGAAACCTTCGACAGCTTCCGCTTGGACTATTATCCGGATGTCTACGACCCGAATTTGGGAGCGTCGCCGCGTAAGCTGATGCAGTCCAACTACAACATTTGCAAAAAATACGCGCAGGGCTTCCGTCCCGGAAGCGGCGATCTGCTGTTTTCCGGCGCAACGGGGCTTGGGAAGACCTTCCTTTCCGCCTGTATCGCGCGAACGGTCGCCGATCGGGGCTGCAGCGTCGTCTATGAAACAGCCATTCATTTATTCTCGGACTTCGAGATCGAAAAGTTTTCGTCCGACGAAGAGTCGCGCGGCCTTACCAAAAAATATCTGGAATGCGACCTTCTCATCATTGACGATCTCGGCACGGAAATGACGACGCAGTTCACAGTCGCCGCGCTGTACCAGATCGTCAACACGCGCATAATGGAGCACCGCGCTACGATCATCTCTACCAATCTCACGCCCGACGCGATCGAGAAGCGCTATTCTCCGCAGATCGCCTCCCGCGTCGTAGGCACTTATCGCTTTATCAAATTTGCCGGGGAGGATATCCGTCGGCGTTAAGCCCGGCCCTTCCCGCGCGGCATTGACGATATGAAACGGAGGTTTACATGAAGGTATTTCTTTTGAACGGCAGCCCCCATGCCAACGGCTGCACCTACACCGCGCTGCATGAGGTCGAAACGGCCCTGCAAAAGCACGGCATCGAAACGGAGCTGTTTCAGGTAGGCGTTAAGCCCATAGCCGGCTGCATCGCCTGCGGGAAATGCAGAAACGGTGCGCCGTGTATTTTTGACGACGGCGTCAACGCGCTTGCGGCGCGGCTGGACGAATGTGACGGCTTTATCGTCGGTGCGCCGATCTACTACGCCGGGCCGAGCGCACAGTCCACCGCATTTCTGGACCGTCTGTTTTACAGCGCCGGGAAGAAGCTTGTCGGAAAGCCTGCGGCGGCCGTAGTCTCCTGTCGGCGCGGCGGCGCTTCCGCCGGCTACGACCGGCTTCACAAATATTTCGGCATCAATTCCATGCCGATCGTCACCTCTCAGTATTGGAATCAGGTGCATGGCAATACGCCGGAGGAGGTCCTGCGCGACGAGGAAGGCTTGCAGACCATGCGCACACTGGCGGAAAATATGGCATGGCTGCTAAAGTGCATCGAGGCAGGACGGGCCGCAGGCGTTCCTCTCCCCGTATATGAGCCGAAATGCCATACAAATTTCATTCGTTAACAACGCAAACGCCCGGGGCATTTTAAGATGCTCCGGGCATTCAGACTGTCAGCGTGCCGAGAGGTTTCTCGACATGCTGAACGCGCGGAGCAAGATGCTCCGCGCGTTATCTTTTCATTCTCCGCAGGCGGCGGCGATAACGCCGACAAGCTCCGCCCTGCCCGTCCCCTTCTCAGCCGAAAAAGGAATAAGCTTAACATCGGGGGCAAGCGCGAGCATACTGCGGATACGCTCCATATTAGGCTCCAACTCACTTTTTTTCAGCTTGTCGAGCTTGTTTGCAACGACTACATACGGACATCCGCTGTCGCGGAAAAGCCGCTCCATTACAATATCCAGCGCAGTCGGCGCATGGCGCGCGTCGACGATCAGGACGCCAAGCGTGATCTGCTCCGGCGCGGCAAAATAGCGCTCGGTCAGCTTGTCCCAGCGTTCCTTTTCCGCCGCCGCGACCTTTGCATAGCCGTAGCCCGGCAGATCGACAAAATACGCCTTTCCGTCGACCTTAAAGTAGTTGATATGTGCGGTTTTTCCCGGCTTTTGCCCGACACGCGCAAAGTTCTTCCGCTGCAAAATGCAGTTGAGGACTGAGGACTTGCCGACATTGGACTTCCCCGCAAAGGTGATCTTGGGAAGCGCATCCGTCACAAAGTCGCCCGGACGCGCCGCCGAACGGATAAACTCGACCTTTTGCAGATTCATTGGCGGATCCCCGCTTTCGGTGCCGTCTGCTCCTGTGGCAGAACGGCGGATGCTCTGCGGTGCTTCGTTTCGCAGTTCTGTACCGTCGGACGGATCAGCGCGGCATTCAGGACCGCGTCGGCCTGCTCGACCAGAATGAAATTCAGCGCCTTGCGGACGGTCTGATCGATCTCTGCAAGGTCCTTTTCATTCGCCTGTGGAATAATCACAGTCTTGACGCCGTGGCGCAGGGCCGCCATCGTTTTTTCCTTCAGACCGCCGATCGGAAGCACATGGCCGCGGATCGAGATTTCACCCGTCATCGCAATGTCGCGTCTTACCGGTGCGTCTGTCAGCGCGGAGACCATTGCCGTGCAGACGGCGATTCCTGCGGACGGCCCGTCCTTCGGGATTGCGCCCTCGGGGAAATGAACATGGATGTCCTTCGTCTTGTAAAAATCAGTGGGCACATTCAGGAACTCGGCACGACTGCGGATATAGCTCATTGCCGCCTGCGCGGACTCCTTAATGACGTTGCCGAGGTTGCCGGTCAGCTCAAGCTTGCCCGTTCCCTCCATCACGTTGCACTCGACCTCGAGCGTTTCGCCGCCGACCGCCGTCCATGCAAGCCCGGTCACCAAGCCGACCGTGTCGGCGGGAGCAAGCTTGTCCGGCAGAATCTTTCTCGGTCCGAGGTAGGCCTCCAGCTCCTTGGCCGTGACGGTCAGCCGCGAAGCCGACGGATCGGAAACAATGCGCATCGCCGCCTTGCGGCAGACGCCCGCAAGCTCCCGCTCCAGATTCCGAACGCCGGATTCCCGCGTGTAGCACTGAATGATCTCTCGAATGGCGTCGTCCGTAACGCGAAGCTGCGACTTCTTCAGGCCGTGCTTTTTCAACTGCTTGGGAAGCAGGTGCTGCTTTGCGATCATCAGCTTTTCTTCATCGGTGTAAGAGCTAAGCTCGATGACCTCCATGCGGTCGAGGAGCGGTCTGGGGATCGTATCGGTCGTATTTGCGGTGGTGATGAACATGCACTCGCTGAGATCGAAGGGCAGTTCCAGATAGTTGTCGCGGAAGGTCGCGTTCTGCTCGGAATCAAGCACCTCAAGCAGCGCCGCCGACGGATCGCCGCGATAATCGCTCCCCAGCTTGTCGATCTCGTCGAGCAGCAGGAGCGGATTTTTTGACCCGCACTGCGAAACGGCAGACAAAATCCTGCCCGGCATCGCGCCGATATAGGTCTTGCGGTGTCCGCGGATCTCCGCCTCGTCATGGATGCCGCCAAGCGAAAGGCGGGCAAGCTTACGGTTCAGCGCGCGCGCAACGCTCATTGCGATCGAGGTCTTGCCGACACCCGGAGGACCGACAAGGCAGATGATCGGACCGGACATGTCGGGCGCAAGCTGGCGGACGGCAAGAATCTCAAGGATACGTTCCTTGACCTTTTCCAAGCCGAAATGGTCCTCGTCCAGAATGCGGCGCGCATGTTCAACATTCAGACGCTCCTTTGTGCGTTTATTCCACGGAAGCTCCAGAGCAACGTCCAGATAGCTGCGGATCACCGCAGACTCGGCGGAGCCGTAGCCCTGTTTGGACAGGCGCTGCACCTCCTTGCTCAGCTTTTCCCTGATCTCGTCGGTAACGGAAAGCGCATCGATCTTCTTACGGTATTCCTCGATCTCCGCTTCCTCGTCGTTATCCCCAAGCTCGGAACGGATCACCTTCATCTGCTCGCGCAGATAATAATCCCGCTGGCTCTTGTCCATATTCTGCTGGGTCATTTCCTGGATGGTGTTTTCGATATCCAAAACGCCAAGCTCCGAATGCATCAGCTTATTCGCAAGCTCCAATCTGCGAACGGGATGAAGCTGCTCAAGCACCTGCATTTTCTTTTCAAAGCCGAAGGTCGCCGCGTTCGTCAAAAGATCGGCGACATAGCCGGGATCGTGCGATGCGACGAGCTTGAGCATCGTATCCTGCACGGGGCGCTGCGACAGCTCGATAAATTCATCGAAGAGCTGCGCCGCCTGACGCATCAGCGCGTCCACACGGGCCGTATGCGGATAATCGGAAATCTCGGGCAGCGATTCCACGCGCGCGGACAAAAACGGCGCTGTTTTCAGCGCGGCAGACGCCTTTGCGCGGTATTCGCCCACGACCAGAATGCGCACGCTGTCGCCGGGCATCTTTAAGACCTGGCGTACCTGTGCCACCGTGCCGACGGCATAGAGATCGCGGAAGTCCGGGTCATCCGCGAGGATATCCTTTTGCGTTACCAAAAAAACACGCTGGTCGCCCTGCATCGCCTTTTCCAACGCCTTGACGGATTTTTCGCGTCCGACGTCGAAATGGCATGTCGTCTGCGGAAAAACGGTCAGTCCGCGCAGAGCGATCACGGGCATTTCTTCGGATATAATGATTTCGTTCATGATTCTGTATCTCCTTTCTTCGGAGGGTAAACGCCGGAATGCTTTGCCTCTCGGCATAGCGCCGACAGGTTTTCCGGCAGCAAACGTAAAAACCGATAGGGCCATGGCGCAAAATGACCGCCCGCAACCACGATCGGGTCGCTGTTACGGTCACAGCCGCCGTGACCCTACGGATTTATTCTTGCTTGTCAGCTTGCGTCGGATTGCGTTTTGCGGGGCTTTCTGTGCTTGATGGTCGGCTCCGTACCGTTCTCCACGCACTCCTTTGTAATAAGCACCTCGGTGATCGACGGGTCGGACGGGATGTCATACATGACCTTTGTCATGACGCCCTCAAGGACGGCCCGCAGACCGCGCGCGCCGATCTTACGATCGATCGCCTTCTGCGCGATAGCCTCCAGCGCGGCATGTTCAAAGTCCAGCTTGACATGGTCCAGCTCCAGCAGCTTGGTGTACTGCTTGCACAGAGCGTTCTTCGGTTCGGTCAGGATGCGGACAAGGTCTTCCTTCTTCAGGCTGCCGAGGCTGGTGACCACGGGAAGTCTGCCGACAAGCTCGGGAATGATGCCGAATTTCAAAAGATCGTGCGGCTGGACCTGCGCAAACAGGGCGCCGACATCCTTCTCCTTACGGTTTTTCAGCTCAGAGCCGAAGCCGAGGCTGGAACGGTCGACACGGCGCTCGATGATCTTATCCAGTCCGTCAAAGGCGCCGCCGCAGATAAACAGAATGTTGCTCGTATCGATCTGGATGAACTCCTGCTGCGGATGCTTTCTGCCGCCCTGCGGCGGGACATTGGCCGTCGTTCCCTCCAGAATTTTCAGCAGTGCCTGCTGCACGCCTTCGCCGGAAACGTCACGTGTGATCGAAGTATTCTCGCTCTTGCGGGCGATCTTATCCATCTCGTCGATGTAGATGATGCCGCGCTCGGCAAGCTCCACGTCAAAATCTGCCGCCTGGATCAGTCGGAGCAGAATGTTTTCGACATCCTCGCCCACATAGCCTGCCTCTGTCAATGTCGTTGCGTCGGCAATGGCAAAGGGAACGTTCAGAATTTTCGCAAGCGTCTGCGCGAAAAGCGTCTTGCCGCAGCCGGTCGGGCCGATCAGCAGAATGTTGCTCTTTTGCAGCTCCACGTCGGATTCTTCTCCGAAGTAAATGCGCTTATAATGGTTATACACCGCAACGGAGAGGGCGATCTTTGCCTCGTCCTGACCGATGATGTAGCCGTCCATATACTCCTTGATCTCTTTCGGCGTAGGCAGACGGTCGGGCGGCTCATGCTGCGTTCCATCGGCGTACAGCTCCTGCTCCAGCATGGAGCTGCAAAGCTCCACGCACTCGTTGCAGATATTCGCGGTAGGACCGGACAGGATACGCCGCACCTGCGCCTGTGTTTTGCCGCAGAAGGAACAGCGGATCAACTTTTCAGCCAAAGCAATCTCTCCTTGTTATCTCTGATAAATGACGCGGTCGATCAGGCCGTATTCCTTAGCCTCCTCTGCGGTCAGGAAGTGGTCGCGCTCCGTGTCCAGCGTCACCTGCTCGACAGGCTTGCCGGTATTGGCGGCCATGATCTCGTTCAGCTTCTTCTTAATGTCGGCGATGCGCTGTGCATGGATCTGCACGTCCGTGACCTGACCCTGTGCGCCGCCGGAGGGCTGATGGATCATGATCTCCGCATTCGGCAGGGCGATGCGCTTCCCCTTCGTACCGGACGACAGCAGGAACGCGCCCATGGACGCCGCCATACCGATACAGATCGTGGACACGTCGCACTTGATATACTGCATCGTATCATAGATCGCCATACCGGCGGTAACGGAGCCGCCGGGGCTGTTAATATAGAACTGGATGTCCTTATCGGGGTCCTGCGCCTCAAGATAAAGCATCTGGGCGACGATCAGGCTGGCGGTCGTATCGTTGACCTCTTCGGACAGGAAAATGATCCGATCGTTGAGCAGACGGGAGAAAATGTCATACGACCGCTCTCCGCGGCTGGTCTGCTCCACAACATAGGGAACTAAGCTCATAAATCATGCTCCTTTCTCAGAACATTCTAACCGCCGCAGCGGCAGATTATTCCTCCGACTTCGGCTCCTCGGTCTTCGTCTCTGCCTTCTTGGCGGACTTGCGAGCAGTCTTCTTCGGCTTCTCGGCGGTTTCCTCCTTCTTCGGCGCGACAGCGACCGCACTCTCGGCGATCAGCTTCGCAGCCTTGCGGACCTGAAGGTCGCCCTTCATACCCTTCATATCCAGAAGCTCCTTGACCTTGTCAAGCTCCATCTGGTAGGACTCCGCCAGCTTCTTGTATTCTTCCTCGCACTCCTCGTCGGAGACTTCGACCTTCTCTGCGTCGACAACGGCGTCGAGCATCACGTTGGTCTTGACCGCATTCAGTGCGCCGGGACGCAGGCTGTTCTTGATCGCGTCCATATTGCCGCCCATCATCTTCGCATAAGCGTCCAGAGACGCGCCCTGGCTGCGCAGCTCGTAGTCCATGCGCTCAAGCTGACGCTCGACTTCTTCCTCGACCATGCTGTCGGGGATCTCGGCGGTCATATTGGCAGCAGCCTTCTCCAGTGCCGCGTTCTCAAAGGCACGGTCGATCCCGGCCTGTTTTTCCTCGCGGATGCGCTTTTCGATATCGGCGCGAAGCTCGTCCATCGTGTCGAACTCCGAAACGTCCTTGACGAACTCGTCGTCCTTCTCGGGAACGACCGTCTCCTTGACTTCATGGACCTTGACCTTGAACACAACGGGTGCACCGGCCAGAGAAGCCTCATGATAGTTCTCCGGGAAGGTCACGTTGATCTCCTTCTCGTCGCCTGCGGACATGCCGACGACCTGCTCCTCAAAGCCGGGAATAAAGGAACCGGAGCCGAGCGTCAGCTCATATTTCTCGGCCTTGCCGCCGTTGAACGCCACGCCGTCCTTAAAGCCCTCGAAATCGATCACGGCGGTATCGCCGTTCTGCGCGGGGCGCTCGACGGTGCTGATGCGCGCGACATTGTGCGCCATGCGGTCGACCTCGGCGTCAATCTCGGACGCGGCGACCTCGACCTCGGCCTTTTCGACCTCGATGCCCTTGTACTGGCCCAGCGTGATCTCGGGATAGAGGTCGGTGGAAACGGTCAGCGTAACGGTATCGTCGTCGCCGATCTCCATATTCGTAACGGAAGGTCTGCCGACGGGCTTGATATCCTGCGTCATGACGCAGTCCTGATAGATCGTCGGGAACAGCTCCTCGATTGCATCCTCGAAGAAGACATGCTTGCCGTAGGCGGCCTCGATGATCATACGGGGGGCCTTGCCCTTGCGGAAGCCGGGGATGGAGATGTTCTTGCGGTACTTGAGATACGCCTTGTTCAGGGACGGCTCAAGCTCCGCCTTCGTGATCTCCACGGTCACACTTGCGCGGGAAGCTTCTTTCTCTACGCTCTTAACATTCATTACGGTATCCTCCTATTTATGCGCTCATGGCGCACTGTTTTCAATGAGTCGAATTATTTTATCAGATATTTTAATAAAATACAAGCTATTTTTTCGTTTTTCCCGATCATTTCAGGCGAAGCGGCCGAAATTTCAGGAAATCCGCAGCACAGAGGCGAAAATCCACGCCGTCATAAAGTCCCTCAACGGCAAGCTTATGGCTGTCGCCGTGGAGATGTCCATAGCAGCAGAGCGTCGCCCGATACCGCTTCAGAAGCTCCAAGATCTCCGGGCACTCGTAACCGCGATAGCGCGGCGGATAGTGCAGGAAGCAATAGATCTCGTGCTCGCCCGCCGCTTTCAGAGAGGTCTCCAGCCGGATCAGCTCGCGCTTAAATATCTTATCGTTGTGACTGCCTGCGGCGGCATCCTCCTCGAAAAACCAGCCGCGCGTTCCGCACAGCGCCGTTTCTTCGTAAAAATGGCAGTTGTTATTCAGAATGAACATATTCTCGAAGCCGTTTTCGGCACAGAATTTATAGAACTTTGTCGCGGTCGTCCACCAATAGTCATGGTTTCCCTTCAGAATGATCTTTCTGCCGGGAATGGCGTTGATAAACGCAAAGTCCGCCGCCGCGCCCTCCATATCCAGCGCCCACGACAGATCGCCCAGCAGGACTGTCGTATCCTCCGGCTTGATTACGGACAGGCCCTCGCGGAGCTTGTCCATGTAGCCGACCCATGCGCCGCCGAAGACATCCATGGGCTTATCGGTACCGAGAGAAAGGTGCAGATCGCCGATCGCGTAGAGCGCCATCAAAGTACCTCCCGTTTCAGTAATTGCAGTAAATTGTCAAAAAACAGCCGATCGAGCAGCTCCTCGGAATAGCCGTGCGCGGAAAGATGATCGTGAAGCACACAGTACGAGCGCAGGTCGGTAAAGCCGTCGGCCAAGCTGTCGCAGCCGTCCAAGTCGCCGCCAAAGCAGACGTGCCTTTCCCCGCACAGACGCAGCATCCGTTCCAGATGCGCAAGCACCCGGTCAAGATCGGCCTTTCCTCCCAGAAAAGGCGCATAGAGGTTCAGCCCGACAACGCCGCCTGTCTCCGCGATTGCCGTCATCTGGTCGTCCGTCAGGTTTCTGACGCTGCCGCACAGGGCGCGGCAATTTGAATGACTCGCAAGAATCGGCGCATGGGTACAGGAGACCAGCTCCCAAAAAGCGCGGTCGCCGAGGTGACTCACGTCGATCAACAGACGCAGTGCCTGCGCCGCATGTACATAGCTTCTCCCCTGCTCGCTCAGTCCGCGTTCGGAGCCGCGGCAGCCCGCCAGCGCGTTATCCGCGTTCCAAGTCAGCGTGGACATGCAGAAGCCCTCCTCGCGCAGTCCCGGCAGACGCTCGGGGTTGCAGTCGATCAGCTCAGCCCCCTCAACGGACAGAAGCGCCGCGACTTTCCCGTCGGCATGGAGCCTTTCCAGCTCCTCCGCCGAACGCGCAAGTCCGATACGGTCGGCATTGGCGCGAAGCTCCCGCTTCAGGGTCTCCAACGGAAGCGTCAGCGCTTCCCGACAGGTGTGAAATCCCGCCTGCTCGAGCTGTCCGGCATAGCTGCAAAAAGCAAAGATCTGCGCGTAAGCGGAAAAAGCGGATGCCTTTTTCAGGTCGATATGGCAGGTGTTATCGTACAGAGCTTCCCCTCGACGCCATAGCTCATAGGCCGTATCGCAATGTGCATCAAACAGGCGCAGCTTCAAGAAAACGCATCCTCCCAGTGCCGAATCTCCGGCCGTTTTGTCTGCGTGCCGTCGGGCGCGTAGACCTCGATCACATCAAAACGCGGCTGCTTCCCCGTCTCGTGCAGGGACAGATACAAAGCAGCCGTTTGTTTGATCTTTTCCTGTTTTGTTTTATGCACGAACTCCTTGGCCTGTGCAAACGCATCGCTTTTTCGCAGTTTGACCTCGACAAACACCAGATAATCCCGATTTTCGACGATCAGATCGATCTCTCCGAAACGGCAGCGATAGTTTGCCGCGACAAGCTTGTAATGCTTCTTGCGCAGATATTCGGCAGCGGCGCTTTCGCCCCAGCGTCCAAGCAATTCAGTCGCCATAGAGCTTCTTCAAAAAGGTTCGGCGGTGGATGGGGCACGGGCCGTGCTCACGCAGAGCAGCGTAGTGTGCCTTCGTCCCGTAGCCCTTATGTATCGCAAAGCCGTATTGCGGATAGATCGCGTCCTGCTCCGCCATAAAGCGGTCACGCGTGACCTTCGCCAGAATGGAGGCCGCCGCGATATTTGCGCTCAGGCTGTCGCCCTTGACGATCGTCTTGACGGGAATGCCGCCAAGCTCCGGTTCGCGGTTTCCGTCCACCAGCGCGATGTCCGGACGGATCGCAAGCCGCTCCGCCGCACGCCGCATGGCAAGGAAGGTCGCCTGCAAAATATTGATCTCATCGATCTCTTTTTCGTCTGCGAAGGCGATCCCGTAGGCCACGGCCTCACGGGTGATGATTTCATACAGCGCCTCACGGCGCTTTTCGCTCAGTTTTTTGGAATCGTTCAAGCCCTCGATCTCCAAATTGCGCGGCAGGATCACCGCCGCCGCGCACACCGGGCCTGCCAGCGGGCCTCTCCCGGCCTCGTCAATGCCGCAGACCGTCTGAAAGCCCTCGTCATAGCAGATATGCTCAAAATGCCAAAGCTCGCTCATACTGTCTCCTTAATCGTCCGGCGTCAGGCTGATGCGCTGCCGCAGACCGTCGATGACAAAATCGTAGATCAGCGTTCCGTCCGGGCGAACCGTTTTCTCGGCCGTGCATTCTTTTCCGACGCAATAGCCGCGCACCAGTCCGTCCGCATCGTCCGTTTCCACTGTGCTGACAAACACGTCACGCATCTGATTGTTACTGCAAAGATTAAAGATTTCGCGGATCATTTCATATCTCATCGGGTGTCTCCAGGCTGAATTTTCCGATCTTGCAGCTCCGAAATTCTTCCAGCAGGATACGGGCCATACGCTCGGTGTCCAGCTCTCCGCGCGCAAGCAGGAATCCGCGCTTCTTTGCCGCCTGCTCCAGCAGGGCGTAGCCGTCGGCAGTCTCCTGCGGCTCCAGCTTATACCTTGCACTAAGCGCCTGCGGATAGCGGCGGTACAGCAGCGCCATCAGATTCGCCGCAAGTGTCTCCGTGTCGAGAACATCGTCCTTGACCGCGCCGGTATAGGCAAGCCGCCGTCCGACCTCTTCATCGTCGAATTTCGGCCATAAAATTCCCGGCGTGTCGAGCAGAAGCAGTCCGCGGTCGACCGTGACCCATTGCTTGCCGCGCGTGACGCCGGGACGGTTTTCGGCCTTGGCGCCCTTCCGTCCGGCCACCTGATTGATAAACGTCGATTTCCCGACATTCGGAATGCCCACGATCATCAGCTTCAGCGGCTTGCTGACATACCCCTTTGCGGCATAGCGCTGAAGCTTCTCGGACAAAAGCTCGCGCACCGTCGGCACAAAGCGGTCGATGCCCTTGCGGCTCTTGCAGTCCGTCCGCACGACCGCCATGCCCTGCTGCCGGAAATGCTCGCTCCATTTGGCGGTGACGTCCGCATCGGCCATATCGATGCGGTTGAGGATCATCAGGCGCGGCTTACTGCTGCAAAGCGTGTCGATATCCGGGTTTCGGCTGGAAAGCGGAATACGCGCGTCGACCAGCTCGCACACCGCGTCGACCAGCTTAAGGTCCTCCTCCATCTGCCGACGGGTCTTGGTCATGTGGCCCGGATACCACTGGATGTTCATGCGGTCGTCCATCAGGAAACCACTCCCAAGCGGCCTGTATCACGGCTCCCGTCAGCCTCTCGGCCGGGGAAAACGATCAAAAGCACCTTGCCGAGCACCTGATCGAGCTTGATCTCTCCGATCGAGGCAATGCGGCTGTCGGAGGAATGGTTGCGGTTGTCGCCCATGACGAACACGCAGTTTTCGTCGACCGTCAGCGTATATCCCTCCGGGCCGTAGTCCTGCGCGTAGGAAATAAACTGCATCGGCTCATTGATATACGGTTCGTCCAGCTTCACGCCGTCGACATAGACCGAGATCACGCCGTTTTCCTCGCGGATGTTGACGGTCTGTCCCTCGGTGGCAATGACGCGCTTGACGATCGGCTCGCCGTCTTCAAAGCTCAGCTTTCGCGCGACAATGATATCGCCGTATTTCAGCTCGCCCATAATGACGTTGCTTTGCAATGCAAGATAGTCGCCGTGCCGAAGCGTCGGCAGCATTGATTCGCCGTTTACGCCGACAAGGCGGACACAAAAAACAAACACCAGCACGATCGCGGCCAAAATATAAACAAGATCATGCAGCAGCGCGTACAGATCCAGCAAGGGCGGGCGCTTTTCGCGCTTTTTTTCTTTTCCCGTCTGCTCTGTGCGTTCAGGCTCCATTGTCATCATCCTCCAATACAAGAAGGTATCCCGGGTGTCGCGGAAACGCCGTCGGCTTCGCGCGGGAAAACCTCCGCAGACTTCCCTTATATCGAATTATACACCAACCCCGCTCGGAAATAAAGAAGAAAAACCATCGATCTCAAAAAATAATCGGGTCTGCCGCAGCAGACCCGACTGTCAGTATATAGAATTAAAGATTTTTAAGCCGTGCTTCGCTCTCGTCAAGCTGCTTGAGAAGGCTCTCATACTTTTGCGCCTTTTCGCGCTCGGCGTTCACGACTGCCTCGGGCGCTTTGGCGGTAAAGCCGGGGTTGTTGAGCTTGGCCTGAATACCGCTCAAGCCCTTCTGCGCCTTTTCGCGCTCCTTGGCAATGCGCTCCAGCTCCTTCTGCACGTCCACAAGCTGGCTCATCGGCATATAGAGCGCCGCGTCATGCGTTACACAGGAAGCCATGGCCTCGTGGCCCTCCGGCTCCTTATCGGTGACGACAACATCATCGGCATAGGCAAGCCGTGTCATAAAGCCCGCGCCGCTTTGGAAAATGTCGCGCTTGTCGGTGACAACATAGAGTGTGCACTTCTTCGACGGCGGAACGTTCATCTCCGCGCGGCGGTTGCGCACGGCACGGATGGCGGTCATGATACTCTCCATCGCCGTTTCCTCGGCCTTAAAGCTCAGCGCCTCGGAATACTCCGGCCACTTTGCGACGATCAGCGCTTCGCCGTCGTGCGGAATGGCCTGCCAGATCTCCTCTGTAATGAACGGCATGAACGGGTGCATCAGCCGCAGGATCTGATCGAGCACATACAGCAGCACCTGCTGGGCAACGCGCTTGCTCTTCTCGTCCTCGCCGTACAGGCGGGCCTTGGTCAGCTCGATATACCAGTCGCAGTAGCTGTCCCAGATGAAATCGTAAATTTTCTGAACGGCAATGCCCAGCTCATACTTGTCGAGGTTCTCCGTCGCCTCGGCAATGAGCGTGTTGAGCTTGGAGAGAATCCACTTATCCGCCGTTTCCAGCTCGTCGAGTGCGGGCAGCTCGTTTTTGTCGATGCTGAGGTTCATCATGACATAGCGGCTGGCGTTCCAGAGCTTGTTGGCAAAGTTTCGCATCGCCTCGCATCGCTCGATATAGAAGCGCATGTCGTTGCCGGGCGAGTTCGCGGTGAGCATATTCATGCGCAGTGCATCCGCGCCAAAGCGGTCGATCATTTCCAGCGGGTCGATGCCGTTGCCGAGAGACTTGGACATTTTTCTGCCCTTGTCATCACGGACAAGGCCGTGAATGAGGACCGTATGGAACGGCGCCTTGCCGGTCTGCTTGCAGCCGGAGAAGATCATCCGCGCGACCCAGAAGAAGATAATGTCATAGCCCGTGACCAGCACGTCCGTCGGGTAGAAATACTTGAAGTCAGGCGCTTCCGTATCCGGCCAGCCGAGCGTCTCAAACGGCCACAGGGCGGAAGAGAACCAAGTGTCCAACACATCCTCGTCGCGGGTGATATTCTTACTGCCGCACTTTTCACAGCAGGTCGCGTCCTCGCGGGACACAGTCGTATGGCCGCAGTCGGCGCAGTACCACGCCGGGATCTGGTGACCCCACCAGAGTTGGCGGGAGATACACCAGTCGCGGACGTTTTCCATCCAGTTGGTGTAGATTTTCGTAAAGCGCTCGGGGACGAACTTCGTTTCGCCCTCGTTCACCACGCGCAGCGCCTCTTCGGCCAGCGGCTGCATCTTCACGAACCACTGCGCAGATATGATCGGCTCCACGTCGCGGTGGCAGCGGTAGCAGGTGCCGACGTTGTGGCTGTACGGCTCGACCTTGACCAGATAGCCCTCGGCCTCCAGATCAGCGACGATCTGTTTTCTGGCCTCGTAGCGGTCGAGGCCCTGATATTTGCCGCCCAGCTCGTTGACCACGCCGTGGTCGTCGAGGACGCGAATGATCTCCAGATGATGCCGCAGGCCGACCTCAAAGTCGTTGGGGTCGTGCGCCGGGGTCATCTTGACGCAGCCGGTGCCGAAGTCCATTTCGGCATAGTCGTCGGCCACGACTGGGATTTCCTTGTTCATCAGCGGCAGGATCACGTTCTTGCCGACGATCGCCTTGTAGCGCTCGTCGTTGGGGTTGACGCATACGCCGCTGTCGCCGAGCATGGTTTCCGGGCGCGTCGTCGCGACGATGACCTCGCCGCTGCCGTCGGCCAAGGGATAACGGATATGCCACAGGTGGCCGGGCTTGTCGACGTATTCGACCTCCGCATCGGACAGGGCCGTAACGCAGTGCGGGCACCAGTTGATGATGCGGCTGCCCTTATAGATCAAGCCCTGCTCGTAAAGGCTCACGAACACCTCGCGCACCGCCTTGGAGCAGCCCTCGTCCATCGTAAAGCGGGAGCGCTGCCAGTCACAGGAAATGCCGAGCTTCTTCTGCTGGGTAACGATGCGGTCGCCGTACTGACGCTTCCAGTCCCAGACGCGTTCGAGGAACTTTTCGCGGCCGAGATCGTAGCGGGTCTTGCCCTCGCCCCGCAGGACCTCCTCGACCTTGATCTGCGTCGCGATACCGGCATGGTCGACGCCGGGCAGATACAGCGCGTTATAGCCCTGCATCCGCTTGAAGCGGGTCAGCGTATCCTGCGCCGTGTCGTCCATTGCGTGGCCGATATGGAGCTGGCCGGTGACATTGGGGGGCGGCATGACGATGGTAAAGGGCTTCTTCGTCTCGTCCGGTTCGGCATGGAAATAGCCGCCGTCCATCCAGAACTGATACAGCTTCGCCTCTACCTCTTTCGGATCGTAGGTTTTCGGTAATTCTCTTGCCATTGATTTTCTCCTTCCGTAAAAAATCGCCCTGAACTGCCAACACAGCTCAGGGCGAAAAAAGCTTTCCGCGGTACCACCTGAATTTCCGCAAATTGCGGACACTTTCGGAGGCCTTCTGTCGAAGTCTCCTGCTCTATAACGGGAGCGGCCGTGCGAACCTAACGACATGTGCTCAGTCCGCCTGCTCCGAAGCGACCTTCACCCTTCCGCGGCGGGAACTTTCACCGACCGTTCCCTCTCTGCAGCCGCAGCGGAGGCTACTCCTCTTCTTCTGCGCATTTTCCTTATGGCGCTATGATAACGAATATTATGCCGGTTGTCAAGGGTCAAGATTGCGGAACGAACGCATTCATGGCCTCGACAAGCTCGGAAAGCAGCTTTTCCGCGGCTGCCTTGCTGCTGTCGACCGCAGTCAGATAAAGCTTGACCTTCGGCTCCGTGCCCGACGGGCGTACGATCACACTGCCCTTTTCTCCCAGCGTCAGCGCAACAACATTGGACTTCGGCAGCGTGACGGGCGTTTCCGCGCCGGTCAGAAGATTCTTGGACGTCCGTGCGGAATAGTCGGTCACCTCTGTTACGCTGATCCCGCTCAGGGTCTTCGGCGTGTTCGCACGGAAATCCGACATAAACTTCGCCGACAGCTCCATCGCGTTCGGCCCCTTCAGCTCGATGCTGATGACCTTAGCCTCGTGCCAGCCCAGCTCATTATACAGCGTGTCCATTTTCTGCGCAAGGTTCATTCCCTCGCGCTTGAGCTTCGCGGCAAGGTCGCACGTCAGCATAGACGCAACGACGGCGTCCTTATCGCGGGCGTAAGTGCCTCTTAAATAGCCGCAGCTTTCCTCAAAGCCGAAGACGAAACGGTTCTCTTCGCCCTTTTCCTCGAGCGCAAGGATTTCGCCGCCGATATACTTAAAGCCGGTCAGGACACTGCGCATTTTTACGCCGTACTTCGCCGCGACCTTATCGGCAAGCGGAGTGGAAACGATACTGCGCACGGCTACGGGGTCCTTCGGGAGCTTGTTCTTCGCGCTCAGCTCGCCGAGAATGTAGTCCAGCAGCAGGCAGCCAAGCTCGTTACCCGTAAGCTTACGGAAGCCCTCGCCGTCAGGCACCGCAACGGCCACGCGGTCGCAGTCGGGGTCCGTTCCGAGGATCAGGTCGGGATGGGTCTGCCGCGCGATCTTATAGCTCTCGTTCAGTGCAGCATCCGTTTCGGGATTCGGATATTCGCAGGTCTTGAAATCGCCGTCCGGGCGTTCCTGCACCTTAACGACGTCCACATTGACGCCGATCCGGCCGAGCACGGTGCGCACAGGCTTATTACCCGTGCCGCACAGCGGCGTATACAGCAGGTTCAGATTGTCGGAGGGTGTGGAAGCGATGCGTTCGTTCAGCACCGTTTCATAGTATTCCTCCCAAAGCTCCGGCGCGATAAATTCCACGTCGCGCTTTGCCATGCAGTAGTCAAAGCTCTGCTTTGCCGCTACGAAATAAGGGATCTTCTCGATCTCCCGATAGACGATCGCCGCCGGTTCGTCAGTCATCTGACAGCCGTCCGGGCCGTAGCACTTGATGCCGTTATAGGCGCCTGCGTTATGGCTGGCGGACACCACGATGCCGCAGCCGCAGCCGAGTCGGCGAACGGCAAAGGAAAGCATCGGCGTCGGCGCAAGCTCGTGATAGACATAGACATGAACGCCGCGCTCGGCAAGCGCAACGGCACAAATTTCGGCATAGAGCCGCGAATTATGGCGGGAATCGTAGCCGATGGCGCACTTCTGCGGCAGGTTGGTCGCAGTCAGCCACGCGGCAAGCCCCTGTGCCGTGCGCCGAACGGTAAACTCGTTGAGGCGGTTCGTGCCCAAGCCCATGATCCCGCGAATGCCCGCCGTGCCGAATGCAAGCTCCGCGCCGAAGCAGGATTTGAGTGCATTTTCATCCGAACGCATTGCTTCAAGCTGCGCACGGTCCTTTTCCTCCAGCGGTGCATTCTCGCACCAGCCGCGATAGCGTTCCAAGTAATCCATAATATCCTCCTTCTTTTGAAAAACAGGTCAATTCAGGATGAATTGGCCTGTAATGATCTCAAAAATCAGACATCTTCAATGATCGGGGAAGATGCGCGGGCGGACTGCTGTTGCTGCGGTGCGATGGCGGCGCGGAACTTGGAACGGCAGTCGCGAATTTCGGACAGAGACTGCGCCACGGCTTCCTCGGTCTTGCGCAGGGACTCGTCAACATACTCGTTGGCGACCTGACGCAGCTCCTTCATCTGGTTCTGCGTGGTCTTGAGCATCTCGTTGGCCTGATTCTTTGCCTCCTGATAGACCGCCTCCTGCGAGACAAGCTGACGAGCCTGCGCCTGCGCGGCCTTCAGGATATTCTCCGCCTCACGCTTTGCGTTCGTGATAAGCTCGCTGCGGGAATCCACGATCGTCTTTGCCTGCTTCAGCTCGCCGGGCAGCTTGTTGGAAATCTCGTCGAGAAGATCGAGTACGCGCTCACGCTCGAGAGAGCACTTGTCTCCGCTGAAGGGGACGTTCTTTGCATCCTGTACCATTTCGTATAATGTGCCGATGAGTTCTTCAATACCGTGTTCGTTCATGGTTAAGCCTCCTTATGATTCGCTGTATTTCTGATTTTTTGTTTAAAATCCTCTAAGATCTCCGGCGGCAGAAAATCGCTGAGATCGGCCTGATAATATCCCATTTCTTTCACGGCGCTGGAGCTGAGATACATGAATTGATGCTCCGCCGTAAGGAAGAGGGAATCCAGCTTCGGATTGAGCTTGCGGTTGATCATCGCCATCTGAAATTCCTTTTCAAAATCAGAACCGGCGCGAAGCCCCTTGACGATCGTGCAGCAGCCGTGTGCGGCGGCGTAATCGGCCAGCAGTCCGTTATGAGAATCAACGGTCACGTTGGGCAGGTGCGCCGTAACTCTGCGCAAAAGCTCCTCCCGCTCCTGCAAGGAGAACAGCGGCTTTTTTTCGCAGTTTACCATGACGCAGACGATCACGCGGTCGAAGAGCGCCGATGCGCGTTCGATAATATTCAAATGGCCCTTGGTAACGGGGTCAAAGCTGCCCGGATAAACGGCTGTCTTCATAATACATCCTCTTCGCGGCGAAAAAGTGTGATCGCGGTCTTGCCGTAGCAATAGTCCTTGGAGCGTATCAGGCCGGACGGACTGCAATCGAGCACCTTGTCGGCGGGGCGTTCTGTGATAATTATACCACCTTCCGCCAAAATGTCAATTTCCGAGATGCGTTTTATTGCATTTTCCAGATATTTTTCTGCGTAAGGCGGGTCCAAAAAGATCAGGCGGAAACGTTTTATGCACCGATCCAGATAATTCAGGTAATCTGCGCACACCAGCTCCGCCTGCGACGCAAGGTGCGTGCGATCAAGATTTTCGCGGACGATCGAAAGCGCCTCGCGGCGCTGATCGACAAAAACGGCGTGCGACGCGCCGCGGCTCAGTGCCTCGATGCCGAGCTGTCCCGAGCCTGCAAACAGGTCCAGAACGTCGCCGGCAATTTCATATTGAATGATATTAAACAGCGCCTGCTTAACGCGGTCCGCAGTGGGACGCGTCAGCAGTCCGTCCGGCGCCTTGAGATTGGTGCCCCGGGCAGTCCCCGTGATAACGCGCATAATCGGTTTTCCTTTCCAACGCGGCAGATCACCGCTTGTTTTCCCCGTCGGGGTGGAAGTGAACATAAACGGCATGTGCCGCCGCGGACGGTACGACGTGGGAAAGATCTTCCTCGCTCGCCTCCCGAATGGCGGCCAGAGAGCGGTAGTGCTTCAGAAGCGCCAGCCGCCGCTTCTCGCCTATTCCGTCAATGGCGTCGAGCTGAGAGCCTTTTACGCGTTTGCTGCGGAGCGTCCGATGATAGGTGATGGCAAAGCGGTGCGTCTCCTCCTGAATACGGCCGATCAGCGCAAAGACCGCCGGGACCGTCTGGATCCCGATCTCCCGCCCGTCCGGCGTTACGAGCGCCCGCGTGCGGTGACGGTCGTCCTTGACCATGCCGAAGATCGGAAGCTCAATTTCCATTGCGGACAGGGCCTCGCGCACCGTTTCGGCGTGGACCGCGCCGCCGTCGATCAGCAGCGCATCGGGGCGCTCGTCGAAGCCCTTATCGCCGTCCAGATAGCGGCAGAAACGGCGGCAGAGCACCTGCCGCATAGACGCGTAGTCGTCCTGATCGTCCATATTTTCAAGCTTAAAGCGCTTATAGCCGCTCTTTTTCGGCTTGCCGTCGACAAATACCGTCATGGACGCCACGATATCGGTGCCCGCCGTATTGGAGATGTCGTAGGCCTCTAAGCGGCGCGGAAGCTCCGCCAGACCAAGCATGTCCCGAAGCAGCGTCAGCGTACCGCTGATGCGCTCTGCGGCGGAGGTGGCGCGAACAGCCTCCTCGCGCGCATTTTTTTCCGCAAGCTCGAGAAGCTTGCGCTTATTTCCCCGCTGCGGGACGGAGATCTGAACGCGCTTGTCCAGCTTTTGCAGCAGCAGCTCGGAAAACAGCGCGGCATCCTCCATCGGCATCGGTATCAATATCTGCTTCGGCGCGGCCTTTCGGGTCAAATAATATTGCTTTATCAACGAGGAAAGCGCCTCTCCTGCGTCATCCGCCGCAGGCAGCAGCTCATAGTCCTTATCCATCAAATTGCCGCGTATAAAATGCAGCACGGCAAAGCATGCCTTCGCCTCCGTCTGATACCAGCCGATCACGTCCGTATCGGCCATCGTCCCGGCTGTGACGAGCTGTCTCTGCGACAGCGCTTCCAGTGCGCGCAGACGGTCGCGGTAAAGGGCGGCGTGCTCAAAATCCAGCGCATCGGCCGCCTGTTCCATTTTTTCGCACAGTTCGCGGCAGAGCGGCTGCTGCTTTCCCTGAAGAAGCAGGACGGCCTGCTCCATTCTGCCGCGATACTCCGTCATGGACATTTCCGGTCGGCACCAGCCGTCGCACAGTCCCATCTGAAAATTCAGGCACGGGCGCTCTTTGCCGACGTCTCTCGGAAACTTCTTCGAGCATTTCGGAAGATGAAACGCCGCTGCAATGGCATCGATCACCTGCTGCGAACGTCCTCTGCTTCCGTAAGGCCCGAAGTACGACGCGCCGTCGTCCTTGACGCGTCCGGCCAGCGTAATGACCGGGTACGGCTCACGCATATCAACGCGCAGATAAGGATACCCCTTATCGTCCTTGAGCAGGATGTTGTACTTGGGCATGTAGTGCTTGATGAGAGAGCACTCCAGCACCAGCGCCTCAAATTCCGTCGCGGCGGCGATCGTCTCGAAATGATCGACCTGCGACACCATGCGGCGGGTCTTGGTATTGTGCGAGGCGGTATCCTGAAAATACTGCGTGACGCGATTTTTCAGTTTTTTTGCCTTGCCGACATAGATCACCGTGTCTTCGGCGTTTTTCATCAGATAAACGCCCGGCTCATACGGCAGCGAAAGCGCCGCCGCCTTCAATTCTTCCCGTGTCATTTGCTTCACCGATACGAACGGGCGCGCCGCAGAAGCCGAAACGGCCGAGTCGGGTCGGAGCAGAATCCTTCGTCTGCCCGGGCGGCCGTCGCTTCCGTCCGCCCTCACCGCTCAGATCAAAGCCGTCTTTGCTATGCAACGCGCCCGAACGGGATTTTCATAACGCTCTTATCGGAGCGCATCTGTGATTACGTCAAAAAATATCCTTGACCAGCATGGCCGACAGAGACTTCACAGCAGCCTCCTCGTCGGGGCCGTCCGCGATCAGCGTGATCTCCGTTCCCGTCGTGATGCCCATAGAGAGGACGCCCAGCAGGCTCTTTGCATTGATGCGGCGATCGTCCGCCTCGACCCAGATGCTGGAGCGAAATTCGTTTGCCTTTTGAATGAAATAAGTGGCCTGTTTGTTGTGCAGACCGGATTCACACTTTACGACGGATTTTTCTGTATACACAAGTGTCACTCCTTCAATTTCGCACCCTCGCGTGCGATGATATACGATAAATATATCGCAACTGACCCATGTTTGTCAATCGTTTCCCAAAAATTACTTTCGTATCGGCGCTCAGGCCAGCTCGGCAATGGTAACGCCGTCCTCGCCCTCGCCGTAGACGCCGAGGCGGTAGCGCTTCACGGCGCGATTATGCTTCAGCTCCTCCTGCACGGCCTTGCGCAAAACGCCGGTCCCCTTGCCGTGAATGATACGCACCTGCGCGAGATTTGCAAGCATCGCGCTGTCCAAGAAATTCGACAGGGTGGCGACAGCCTCCTCGGCGCTCATGCCGCGCAGATCCAGCTCCGTGGCGGCGGCGGTGTTTCGGAACTCCCGCTTGGAGCGCTCAATAATCTTTTTCGCCTGCTGCTGCGTCTCTTCAATAAGGTATACCTCGTCCGGCTTGGCGGTGATCTTCATGATCCCCGCTTGGAGCTGATAGCTGCCGTCGGCATTGATGGCAAGCACCGATGCCTTCGTTCCGAAGCGAAGCAGCTCAACGGTATCGCCCACCTTGACGGCACGGGTCGGTGCGGGCCGCTTCGGCGCGGCATCCTGCGGAGAGATCGCCGCTTCCGTTTCGTTGAGCTTGCGGCGCAGCTCCGTCTGCTTTGCGTTGACGCCCTGCGTATCCGCCGCGTCGCGAAGCTGCTTGCGAAGCTGCTTCAGCTCCTCGGCCACCTCGTTCGCGCTGCGCCGCGCCTGATCGACGATGCTCTGTGCCTCCGCCCGTGCCGAACGAAGCGCTTTTTCCCGTTCGCGCTTGATCTCGGCATAGTATTCCTCGGATTTTTCCTTCATCTGCGCCGTTTCCAGCTTCAGCCGTTCGGCCTCCGCCTTCGCCTGCTCCATCTGCTGCCGCTGCTGCTCGAGCTGATTCAAAACGTCCTCAAAATTCCGATCGTTTTCGTTGACATAGCTGCGCGCCTGATCCACGATGGTCTCCGGCAGGCCCAAGCGCTTGGAAATTGCAAAGGCGTTGGACTTTCCGGGAATGCCGATCAGCAGCTTATAGGTCGGGCGCAGCGTTTCCACATCAAACTCGCACGACGCGTTCATAACCCCCTTCGTGCGCATGGCATAGAGCTTCAGCTCCGCATAATGCGTCGTCGCGGCGACACGGCTGCCGCATTGGCGGCAAAACTCGATCAGCGCGGTCGCCAGCGCCGCGCCCTCCGTCGGGTCGGTTCCCGCGCCCAGCTCGTCAAACAGCACGAGCGTTTCGTCGTCGCACTCGGAGACGATCTGGACGATGTTCTTCATGTGTGCGGAGAAGGTGGAAAGTGACTGCTCGATCGACTGCTCGTCGCCGATATCGGCAAGCACGCTCTTAAAAATAGAGACGGCGCTTCCGTGCTCGGCCGGGATATGCAGGCCGCATTCGGCCATCAGCGTCAGCAGACCGATCGTTTTAAGCGTGACGGTCTTGCCGCCGGTGTTCGGGCCGGTAATAATTAAGGTATCGAAATCGCGCCCGAGCCGCACCGAGATCGGCACGACCTTTTTCCGTTCGATCAGCGGATGCCGTGCACGGATCAGCTCAAGGGAATGGTCGGTGCGGATCTCCGGCTCCAATGCATCCATTTTATGTGATAATCTTGCCTTGGCAAAGATCACGTCGAGCGAAGCCAGCATTTCACAGCTCTGGTTGATGCTGTCGCGGAAGGACGCCGCTTCGGCCGACAGCTCGGCAAGGATGCGTTCGATCTCCTTCTTTTCCTGCAGCAGCAGCTCGCGCAGCGCGTTATTGGCGTTCACCGCCGACATCGGCTCGATAAAGAAGGTGCTGCCCGAAGAGGAAACGTCATGCACCAAGCCCGGCATCTCGCTTTTGAACTCGCTCTTGACGGGAACGACATAGCGGTCGCCGCGCAGCGTGATGATCGGGTCGCGCAGATATTTGGAATAGGACGGTGAAGTAATGATCTTTTGCAGCGACTCCTTTACCTTGGCACTCTGGATGCGCTTATGGCGGCGGATATCGGCAAGCTCGCTGCTGGCCGCGTCCGCAATTTCCTCCTCGGAGAGAATGCTGTTGCTGATCTTTTCCTCCAGATAGCGATTGGGATTCAGCTCCTGAAAATAGACGTCCAGCACCGTCTCGGTATAATCGCCGTTATAATACGCCTTTGCGCCGCGGATGCATTTTAATACGCCCGCGATCCGCAGCAGCTCCGCGGGAGAGAGGCAGCCGCCGCGGTCGGCACGCTCCAGCGAAGGCCCGATCTCCTTCAGAGCGCCGAAGGAGGGTGAGCCTTTGAGCGTGATGAGCTTGCAGGCGGCCGTGGTCTGCCCCTGCAGGATGCGGATCTCCTCGTCGTCCGTGATCGGAAGCAGCGCAAGGCAGCGTTCCTTGCCCGCGTCCGACTGCGCGCAGTCCGCAAGCTGACGCAGGACCGCGTTCAGTTCCAGTTTATTTAATGATTTCTCGTATAACTCCGTCATGGTTTTATCCTCACAAAAAGAGAGATTTGTAAAAATCAAGCGTATAGAACCCGCGCTCCAAGCGCATACACAAATACCCCTCGGAAAGCTGTGCCAGCTCCCGAAGCGCCTCGTCCGACACACGGAAGGAAAAGAGCCGCTTAGCCGGTGCGTCGGTAATATAGCGCAGCGCGGCCAAGCCGCCGGGGGAAAGCGGCATACGGATGTCTCCCGTTCCCTCGCTGCGGCAGGAGGCACATTGCAGCGTGCCCTGCGTAATATTAAAGCGGTCGCAGTCCGGCCGTCCGCAGACACAGCAGCCGCGAACATCCGGCGTAAAGCCCGCGATGCAGCATAACCGCAGCTCGAAAACGGCCTTCACCATGCTCTGCGGAAGCCGAAGCCGCGTCAGCGCATAGAGCGCGTTGAGCAGCAGAGACAGCAGTTCCGGGAGCGGGTCCTCCTCCTGCGCGACCGTCTCCGTGACCTGCGCGAAATACGACGCAAGCGAAAGCAGCTCGATATCCGCCTGCAGCTCCGGGAACAGCTCCAGCGTATTTGCCTCGGTAATGACATAGCGGTCCCCACGCTCCAGAAGCGTAAATTCCGAGTAGGCAAAGAGCTGGCAGGCCGGGCGAAGCTTACTGCGGGCGCTTTTGACCCCGTGTGCACGGAGCGTCAGCTTCCCACGCTCCTGCGTCAGCACCGTCAGAAGCTTGTCCGCGTCCTTGTATTCTGTTTCGCGCAGCACAATACCGTTGGTTTTTATGTACATAGCAGCCTCGTTTCCGTGCGGGAAGTGCAGCGCGGCCGTATCCGTAAGGCGGCGAAGCCGCCAACGGCTACGACGTTCTGTACGGCGCGGTCAGCGCCGCTCTCTGCCCGCCTCGGTGTGCCGATACAGCAGATACGCCTCGGGAGCGCCGGTGTCCAGAAACAGTTCCCACAACAATTGCTTCATTTTTCGTCCTCCGTCACAGCTTTCTCGGTTTGCCTTGTACGCTTAGCCTTTGACGGTTTTGAAGAAAAATACGAAGCAATAATTTGCAATTATCAAGCGCTTTCTCAGTCCTGATAGCCGAAATTACGGATCAGGAAATCGCTGTCGCGCCAATTTTCCTTGACTCTGACCCACGTCTGAAGAAATACCTTCGCGCCGAGGAAGCGTTCGCAGTCGGTACGCGCGGCAGAGCTGATCTTCTTGAGCATCGCGCCGTTTTTGCCGATGATGATCCCCTTGTGGCTGGCCTTTTCGCAGTAGATTGTCGCATCGATATCGATCACGCCGTCTTCCCGTTCGGCAAACTTTGTGATCTCTACAGCCGTCCCGTGCGGGATCTCGCGCTCGAGATTCCACAAAAGCTTTTCGCGGATGATCTCGGCGACGATCTGGCGCTCCGGCTGGTCGGTATACATGTCCTCGGGGAAGAAAAACGGACTTTCCGTGCAGTATTTTTCGCACTCGTCCAGCAGCGCGGGAATGCCGTCGGCAAATTTTGCCGCGACGGGCAGCACCGCATCGAAGGAAAAGCGGCGGGAATACTCGCCGATGACTGCAAGCAGGGCTTCCTTATCCTCGACAGTGTCGATCTTGTTGATGACTAGAATCGCCGGTGCGCCGCAGGCCTCGATCTGCTCAATCAGAGCCTCCTCCTGCGGTCCGATATGCGCGATCGGTTCAACCAGCAGCAGGATCAGATCAACGTCCGCAACGGACTCCTTTACCACATTGACCATATAATCGCCCAGCTTGGTGCGCGGTTTGTGAAAGCCCGGTGTATCGATAAAGACGAGCTGGTTCTCCCCTCTTGTCAGTACGCCGCAGATGCGGTTGCGCGTCGTCTGCGGCTTATGGGAGACGATCGCGACCTTCTCTCCGACCAGATGGTTTATCAGCGTCGACTTGCCCACATTCGGCCGCCCGGCGATCGTTATCATGGCTGTTTTCTGACTCATTTTTCTTCTCCTAAGTAAAATTCAAAATACATTTGATCCTCGGCCATGCGCTCATGCCCGCCGTCAACCTTCCCGACGACACCGTTCATTTTGCGGTAAAAGCCCTGCGCCTTGGTGTTGTGGATATTACAGCCGCAGAAGAATTTGTCAAGCCCCCGCTGACGGCAGACCTCCCGCATCCGGGAAAACACCCGTTTGCCGAGTCCCATGCCCTGATAGGGCGGCAGGATATAGAGCGCGTTGAGGCAGAGGGCAAAGTCCTTATAAGGCTCGCCGGGAAACGCGCCGTAATAGAAATACCCCGCGCAGCGCTCCCCGTCCATCATCAGATAGACCTCCTGCTCGGCAATGCGCTTTTCGTCATTGCGATGATGGAGCGCATAGTCAAAATTATCGATCAGTTCATCCTCGTAAATGCCGCGATAGGTCGCGTCCCAAGCCTTTCGGCGCGTCTCGGAGAGGAGCGGCACATCCTCCGGTCCCGCCTTGTAAAACACGATCATCGCTGAAGCCCCAGCTCTGCGGCGATCAGCTCCTCGCGGGTACGCATCTGCCGCTTCATTTCGCCCTCGTCCATGTGGTCGTAGCCCAAAAGATGCAGAACGGAATGGATGGTCAGATAGCCGACCTCGCGCTTGAGCGTGTTGCCGAAGCGCTTGGCCTGATCCTTTGCGCGTTCCAGCGAAATACACATATCTCCGAGCGGCAGCAGACCCGTCTGCGGGTCAAGGAGGTCGGAGACATCCTGCGGAAATTGCCCCGGCGTGAACTGAAACATCGGGAAGGACAGGACGTCCGTCTCGCGGTCGATGCCTCGTGTCGCGGCATTGACGGCGCGGATGCCGGGATCGTCCGTCACAAGAACATTGATCTCGCACGGAACGTCCACGCCCTCGGCTGCCAGAGCGGCGCTGATACAGCGGTGGAGGCACAGCGTAAGCGCCGCGCTTCTGTCGGATTTATCGGAATATCGAATGTAGATCCGGTTTTTCATCGGTCGTTCTTCTTTCTGTATACTTTTTTCTGCGCGGGAAGCTGCTTTTTCTCCCCGTTTTCGTAAGCTGCAATGATCTGCTGCACCAGAGCGTGGCGCACGACGTCGCTTGCCGTCAGGCGGCAGATGGCAATGTCGGGAATGTTCTCCAAAATGCGGATCGCATCCTTCAGCCCGCTGGTTTTATCCGACGGCAGGTCGATCTGCGTGATATCGCCGGTAATAACGATCTTCGAGCCGAAGCCCAGTCGCGTCAGGAACATTTTCATCTGCTCCCGCGTGGTATTCTGCGCCTCGTCGAGAATGATAAAGCTGTCGTCAAGCGTGCGTCCGCGCATATAGGCAAGCGGCGCGACCTCGATGTTGCCCCGTTCCAGATACTTCTGGTAGGTCTCCGCACCGAGCATATCATACAGCGCGTCGTAGAGCGGTCGGAGATAGGGGTCGACCTTATTCTGCAGGTCGCCGGGAAGGAAGCCCAGCCGTTCGCCCGCCTCGACCGCAGGCCGCGTCAGAATGATGCGGTTGACCGTCTTTTCGCGGAAGGCCGCGACCGCCGCCGCGACCGCCAGATAGGTTTTGCCCGTTCCGGCCGGACCGACGCCGATTGTAACGGTGTTTTTACGGATGGCCTTCATATAGCGCTGCTGACCGAGGGTCTTCGCCTTTACGGGGCGGCCCTTCGCCGTGACGCAGACCACGTCCTTTGCCATTTCTCCGATCTTATCGTCGTTCCCCGAGGATACGAGGTCGATCAGATAGCGCACCTTCTGCTCATCAATCGTCTCGCCCTTGGCCGCCAAGGTCAGCAGTCCCTCGATCGCCCGCGCGCCCTTATCTGCGGCTTCTTCGTCGCCGCTGATCTTCAGCTCCGTGCCGCGATTGGTGATCTTTACGCCGTAGGTCTGCTCGATACGCTTGATATTCTCGTCAAACGAACCGAAAACATTGATGATCTGTTCAATTCGTTCCGCGTTTATGATCCGTTCCGTCATAGCTCTCTCCTTCGTAAATTGCATTCATCGGCACCAGCCTTGCCAGCATCTCCGTACAGGTCGCCTCGCCGCGCAGAACGCACAGCTCGCCGGTCCGCGTCACCGCGCAGCTTTCCGATTCGATCTTCCCCGCGACCATGGAGTCAAGCGTCATCCTCCGAAACGCCTGCTCCAAAAGCGTCTCCGGCTCCCATACCGAGCGCAGTACGGTCTCGTATTCCCGATACGTCGCCGTTTCCAGCGTGACCGGAAAATCATAGCCGGGCAGAGATAATTTTTTCTCGGTTATCATTTTATCACAGTTGTCCACCGAAATTCTACTGTTTCCCGATAAATTTATTCTTTTTCTTCCGACGATCAGCGTGCGCTGCGTCCATTCCCGCCCGGTATAGCTCTTTTCCGCCTCCTTCAGCGGCGTTACGACAAGCATGGAATGCCACGTCTGGCCGTAGATCTCGGCTTGTGCGCAGACGCCCTTCAGGCACAGGCCGTAGTCCTCAAAGCCCGAGACCAGCACCTGCCCCTTGCGTACGGTGTCCCCGACCTTGCATAAGCGCATTCCTTCCAGAACGGATACCTCCGTCAGCACGCCGTCCTGCGCGGCGACGATGTTTCCCGCCGAATATGTCGGCCGCTCCTGCTCGGGGCGGCTGCGTTCGCTCACAAGCACCGTCAGCTTGCCGCCGGAGCGGTTGACCGCCGCCCACGAAAGCTCCGGCACCAGATTCAGCAGCGGATGCTTGATGCCCTTGCAGTCGATCGACGGTGCCCATGTTCCGACGCCGACGCCCAGCTCCTGCAAGGCGCGAACGACGGTCTGCGGATGCACCCGTTCGTTTCCCTGCACCTCGACGGACCAGACGAAGGACTGAAATACGAAACCCGCCGCAAGCGCGGCAGGCAGGCCGAGCAGGAGCACCGGACGCCCGCGAAGTTTTTTCAGGTCGCGCAGAAGCCCGCGCTCTCGCCGCACCTCCGCCGTGCAGTAAGCACGCAGCGCCAGACGCTGTGCAGCCTTGACCGCGCGCGGACGCATACTGACGCAATAATGCAGATCATCCTCGCGGACGATATCCCAGAATGCGATTCCCTCCGCGCTGAACAGGTTCAGGCAAAGCTGCGGCGACGCGCCGGTCAGCCGCAGGCGGCATTCTCCGAAAAGATAATCGATCACACGCATTTTATTCCAGCTCCACGGCACGGATCGATCCGCGAATCTCCACACACCGACGCGTCATTCTGGCAATCGACAGCCGTTCTCCGAGAATCGCGACCGTTCCGCGCCGCACCGACACGCGGACGCACTGCTCGGTATATTCGACGATACCGTGGTGGTTTTCGATGCTGACGCTCTGTCTGCCGCACACGCGCGTGAGCGGCGTGTCCGTCAGCGCTTCGTTGGGCAGGTCGAGGCGTTCGCTGAGCTTTCCGCTGATATTTCGTTTCATGTTCATCACCGAAAACAGTCTATGCGCGAAGTGCTCATTCTTTCCTCCCGGCGCATATATTCATACGAATGGATCGAGACGGGAGGTCGACATGATGAAAAAACGTATCCTGCTGTTCACCGCGATCGGACTGGCCGCTGCCGGACTGATCGTCTATCCTGCCGAGGCCGCGCAGGCGGCGGTCGAGGCGCTGCGCCGATGCGGCACGGCGGTCATTCCCGCGCTGCTGCCGTTCTTTGTGCTGACGAAGCTGCTTGCCGCACAGCTCAGACCGCACAGGGCATCTCCCCTCCTTGACCGCATTGCCTCCGCCTGCTTCGGTGTCGACGGGAGCTGCATTCTTCCGTTCTTCATCAGCCTGATTGGCGGGTATCCCGTCGGCGTCTCCACGACGGTCTCCATGTACACACACGGCCGGCTCTCCAAAACGCAGGCGGAACGGCTACTGCGCTTTTGCAACAACTCCGGCCCGGCTTTTTTTGTCGGGCTGATCGGGTCGGTCGTGCTGTCGGACGTGCGCATGGGGCTTTTTCTGTACGGCGTTCACTGCCTCTGTGCGGTCCTGACGGGCATTCTCTTTGCCGAATCGTCCGTTCCGCGATATGCCGTTTACCGCCGGGACGAAGCGCCGACACGCGGCGTCGCCGCCGCATTTCAGGACGCCGTGCAAGGCTCGTGCGCCGCACTGCTCCAGATCTGCGGCCTGGTGACGCTCTGCTCCGTTCTTGTCGCGCTGTGCAGGGCCGTCGGCCTGTTTCGTCTGTTTTCTTATATCTCTTTTATCCCGCAGGCGGAAATACAGGCGCTTTTCTGCGGAACGATCGAGCTGACCAACGGCATTCTCTCTCTGAGCGGGACGGTGCACCAAGTGATTCTCTGTGCGTTTTTAATGGGATGGGGCGGTCTGTGCGTGCATTTGCAGGCGGCAAGCCTGTGGCAGCCGCTCGGCCTGCACCCGAGGCATTATTTTACGGCGAAGCTGACGCATGGTCTGCTCTCCGCGCTTCTTACCGCCGCGCTGACGCAGAGTTCGTTCCCCGCAGCGGCAGTGATGGTTGCCGTCGCGCTGATCTGTCTGCTTTCAGCGCTTCGCCGCGCGAGAAGGTGCCGCGCCTCCGCATCGGTCGGCAGGAGGCGAAAAACTGCTTGAAATACGGGCCTATTCCTGCTATGATAGAAGAAAATCATGTACCCGCCGAATGCGCATGACCGCATCGGCACCAAGAGGAGAAGCATACAATGTGGGATCGTTCCTATTTTGATGATCTGAAAGATATCCGAGAAAAATCACGTCTCGGCGGCGGTTCGGAGCGCATCGCGCGGCAGCATGCCTCCGGCAAGCTCACCGCCCACGAGCGGATCGCCGTGCTCCTCGACGAAAACAGCTTCGTCGAAGTCAACAGTCTGGTCGAATCCGCCGCGTCGGAGCTGGGCATGTCGGAAAAGCACATTCCCGGCGACGGCGTCGTAACGGGCTACGGAACGATCCACGGACGCACCGTCTTCGTCTCCGCGCAGGACTTCACCGTGATCGGCGGAACGCTCGGAGAAGCCCACGCGAAAAAGATCTGCCACATCATGGATATGGCCCTGATGTGCCGCGCTCCTTTTATCTGCATCAACGACAGCGGCGGCGCGCGGATCGAGGAAGGCGTCAGCTCTCTTGACGGCTACAGCGGCATTTTCTATCGCAACACGCTGGCCTCCGGTGTGATCCCGCAGATCTCCGTGATCCTCGGTCCGTGTGCGGGCGGCGCATGCTATTCCCCCGCCATCTCGGACTTTATCTTCATGTCCCGCGAGACCGCGAAAATGTTCATCACCGGCCCGAACGTCGTAAAGGTCGTGACCGGCGAGGAGGTCGGCATCGACCGTCTCGGCGGCTCGACGATGCACGAAGAGATCAGCGGCGTCGCGCATTTCGTCTATGACGACGATGCAGGCTGCCTGAAGGGCGTTCGGGAGCTTCTTGCCTATCTTCCCGATTCCAACGAAAAAACGCCTCCCGCCGTCCCCACCGAGCCGGTTGACCATGTCTGCCGCATCGAGCAGATCGTCCCCGACAACCAGAAGCGGTCCTACGATGTCACCGAGGTCATTCGGGAGCTTGTCGACGGCAGCCGTTTTCTGGAGGTGCAGTCCGCTTTTGCTAAAAACATTGTGATCGGCTTTGCACGGATGGACGGAAGGCCCGTCGGCATCGTCGCGAACCAGCCCCGCTATATGAGCGGCTGTCTGGACATCAACGCGTCGGACAAGGCCGCGCGTTTCGTCCGCTTCTGCGACTGCTTCGGCATTCCGCTCCTTACGCTGGTCGATGTTCCGGGCTTCCTGCCGGGGACCTATCAGGAGCAGGGCGGCATTATCCGCCACGGCGCAAAGCTCCTGTACGCATTCTCGGAGGCCACCGTGCCGAAGCTCTGCCTCATCATGCGTAAGGCCTACGGCGGGGCCTATATCGCCATGAACAGCAAAAATCTCGGCGCCGATCTCGTCCTCGCGTGGCCGATCGCGCAGATCGCCGTGATGGGCGCTGAGGGCGCAGTGGATATTATCTGCAAAAACGAGCTGCGGCACGCTCCGAACCCGTCTGCCGTGCGCGACGAGCGGATCGAGGAATATAACCGCAGATTCATGAATCCCTATGTCGCCGCCAAACGCGGATATATCAACGAGGTCGTCACGCCCGAGGAAACGCGCGAGCGGCTGATCCGCGCGCTGGATATGCTGAAGGACAAGACGCCGACGGCCGCCGTACGGAAAAAGCACGGCAACATCCCGCTCTGACGCCCGGTACGCGCAGGCCCGCGTCCACACCGTTTTTATGGAGGAATCGAACATGCTTTTCCGCAAAAAAATCGCCCGTTTCTGCTCCTATTGCGTCCATTCCGGCAAGATTGACGATACGACCTATCTCTGCGCAAAAAAGGGCATCGTCGCCTCCTGCCACAAATGCCGCCGCTTTAAATACGATCCGCTCAAGCGCGTCCCGGCAAGGATCAAGCCGAAGGATTTTGCCCAGTGCGACGACTTGGACTTCTCTCTGTAAACGCAAAAACCGCATCCGAAAAAATTCGGATGCGGTTTTCATTTATTCGCTTACAGCAGCAGGGCGTTTGCCACGCCGAAGTATACCAGAAGAGAAACTGCGTCGACGATCGTCGTGATGAACGGGCTTGCCATAACCGCCGGGTCAAAGCCGATCTTTTTCGCCAGCATCGGCAGCGAGCAGCCGATCACCTTCGCGACCAGAACGGTCAGCGCCATCGTGATGCAGACCGTAAGCGCGACCAGAACGGTAATGCTCTCGTTGCCCATCAGCAGGCGGTCAATAACCATGATCTTCGCAAAGCACGCCACGGCAAGCGTGAGGCCGCAGAGGACCGCCGTGCGGACCTCCTTCCAGATCACGCGCAGGATATCGGAAAATTCCAGCTCACCCAGAGACAATGCGCGAATGACCGTGACGGAGGACTGCGAACCGGAATTACCGCCGGTGTCCATGAGCATCGGGATAAAGGCAGTCAGCGCGACCTGCGCGGCCAGTGCGCTCTCGAAGCCGGTAATGATAAGCCCCGTAAAGGTGGCCGACACCATCAGCAGCAGCAGCCAAGGGATACGATGCTTGAACAGATCAAAGGTCGTCGAACGGAGGTAGGTCTTGTCCGACGGCGTCATGCCGCCCATGATCTCCATATCCTCCGTCGCCTCGTCCTCCATGACGTCCATTGCGTCGTCAAAGGTGACGATGCCGACCATGCGGCTTTCCGCGTCCACGACGGGCAGCGCAAGGAAGTTGTACTTCGAGAACATCTGCGCGACCTCTTCCTGGTCCGTCATGGTGCTGACGGAGATCACATTCGTCTGCATGATCTCCTCGACGGTTGTCTCATCGTCCTGCGCGAGCAGGAGGTCCTTGACCGTTACGAGGCCGATAAGCATACGGTCCTTTGTAACGTAGCAGGTGTAGATCGTCTCTTTATCCACGCCCGTCCGGCGAATGCGCAGGATCGACTCGCCCACCGTCATGCCGGGCCGCAAAGAAACATACTCCGTGGTCATGATCGAGCCGGCGGAGTTTTCCGGATAGCGCAGGATCTCGTTGATCTCCTTGCGCATCTGCGGGTCGGCCTGCGACAGGATACGCCGCACGACGTTGGCGGGCATTTCCTCCACGATATCGACCGCGTCGTCGACATACAGCTCGTCCAGGACCTCGCGCAGCTCGGAATCGGAGAAGCCGCGGATCAGAAGCTCCTGCGCCTCCGGCTCCATTTCGACGAACGTCTCCGCCGCAAGCTCCTTCGGCAGCAGACGGAACAGCAGCGGCAAGCGCTCCTCCTCCAGCTCGTCAAAGACGGACGCAATATCCGCTGGGTTCATGGTCGTCAGGATATCGCGGATCGATGAATACTTTTTTTCCTCAAGCAGCGCAGACAGCGTGCTTTCAACCGTAACACTATGCTCTGCCATCGGTTCTTTCCTCCTGATTCATAATGTTTCGTCATCAAGATTCGGAAGCCGGCACGGCAGACCCCTATCATCAGGAAAGGCCCTCACGGATGCGGAGCCGCTCCCGTCGACATCGGCCTATCGCTGTGCCGCTGCTACTCCCAGCATCCATGACTTTCCCTCCCTTTCGTTCAGATCATTTTTTCTTAAAAAGCTTCGGCGGCGCACAAGGATAACGCCGATGCGCCCAAAGCCTCCATAAATATCTTATGCCCAAAGCGGCGATTTGTCAAGCAAAATTCCCGTAAACAGGTACGATCGGCCTCAGATCAGCCAGCGGCGGACGCCCGGAATGCGCGACAGCGGCAGATAGATCAAAATACTCCCCGCAAGGCAGAGTGCGGCGAATATCGGGATGCGCACGGCCGCAGCCATCGGCGGGAGCAGGCCGAGATCGATCACGATCTTCTGCACCAGCAGATGCGACAGATAGATGCAGAAGGATGCCTTTCCGCCGAACTCCGCAGCCCGCAGGGCGCGACGCGGCAGCTTCGGCGCGATGCGGCAGCACAGGCAGAAAGCGCCTGCCGCCATCATGCACGGCCCGGGCGAAAAGCCCTCCAGAAGCATCAGCCGCACGGTGCCCGCTCTCCAAGAAAGCAGCACCGTGCCGCCTGCGGAGACCAGCAGGCCGAGCACAAACAGCACCGCGCCCCAAAGAGGCTTCGGCGGCTCTTGCTTCAGGAAAAAACCCAGCAGCGTACAGCCGATCGCCGACCATGCCATCGCAAGCGGCCACTGCGTTGGGATCCCGCTGAAGGAGTCGAGCCAGCCAAAGCTTTTTGCCGTCGGCAGCAGCACACCCAGCACCGCCCACAGCACAAGCAGATACCGCAGAGTCTTGCGGTCGGCCTTGGCCGCGATCAGGCGCGTTGCGGGCAGCAGCGCGTAGACCAGCAGCATGATGTGCAGGAAATACAGATGTGTCTCGTGCTTCCACAGCAGAAGCTCGCGCACGCTCTGTCCGATGCCGTCGCGGAGGGAAGCGCCGTGCGCTATGTAGAGATAGAGCTTATAAACGGCTGCCCAGAAAAACAGCGCCGTCAGTAAATGAAGAATATTCCGTTTCCAGATCCGTCTGATCGAAAGCTCCCGGTCCGGGTCGAGAAGCAAGGCTCCGCTGCACAGGAAAAACAGCGGGACTGCACCTCTGGAAACGCTTCCCCAAAATACGCCGTACAGCCATTCCCGGCTTTTTATCGGCGCATAGCTGATCGTGTCGCTGGAAATATGGATCAATATTACGCCGATGATCGCGATGCACTTCGCCAGATCGACCGCGTGCACGCGCTCCGTGCGATTTATCATACCGATATCTCTCCCTCTGTTTCGATGATCGCGTCAAGCCAAGGTTCGCAGATAGGCCTTCTTGTCGTCAGGAACGCGATAGCTTTCGATCGCCTTGCGGATCGTCTTTTTATGCGTCCACGGCGGCAGGCGGCGCTCCAGCAAATACGGCAGTGCCGCGTCATATTGCTTAGCAAGCGCCGTCGCGAAATACCACGCGACCATCATCTTTAAATAATACTCCTCGGAATCGATCGCCGCGACAAGCGCAAGCTGCTCCGGCGAAAAGTCCGCATCGAGGTAATAGCGCATCAGCAGCCCGATCGCAAAGCGAACCGTGTAAAGGCGGCCGTCGGCCAGCCAGCGCAGAATGTACGGATAAAGCTCCTGCTTATGCTTCCCCAGCACCTTGGGATTCATGCAGTCGCACGTCGCCCAGTTGTCAACATACGGCAGAAAGGCGTCCAGTGCACGCACACAGGCGTCAAACGGGCTGATCGACTCGATCAGGAACGCATGAAGATTATTCTCCTCATAGTACCGGTGCGGCAACTCCCGCATAAACGCCTCCGCCTGCGGCGTACCGACAAGCTCCTTCGCAAGGCTCCGAAGCGCGGGCGTCCGCACGCCGATGACCCGTTCATAAGGAACGGTCGGCATCAGCCGCGCTTGAAAATCGCGGTACTTTTCATCCTGCAGGGCAAAGAGCCTGTCCACGATCGCATCCATAAAAGTGCACACCTCTTCTTTCTGAAACCATTATATATTATCAAGGAATAAAGTCAAGCGTGACGCCCGTTCCTTCGGGCAGGACGGCCGATACAAGCAAAAAATGTCTGTCAAGTTTTTTCTCTTGACAGACGCGAATCTCTGTGCTATAATGTCCGAGCAGCATAAGGAAGGAGGGCGATCTGCATGAAGCGCGAAGCCTTTACCATGTCGCTTCTTCTTGATTATTACGGCGCATTGCTGACGGAAAAGCAAAAGACCTACTTCGATCTGTATTACAATCAGGACCTTTCCTTAGCGGAGATTGCGGAATCCGAGGGCATTTCCCGTCAGGGCGTGTACGACGCCGTTTCCCGCGCGGAGGCCGTTCTCCGCGATATGGAAAACGCGACGGGCTGCGTGGCCCGTTCCCTCCGCCTGCGTTCGGCGCTTGCAGAGATCACGGACGCCGCCGACGCGCTGCTGCAGCATCAGGATCCCACCGTGCGACAAAATGCCGAACGCATTTTGTCCGCTGTTTCGACCGTAAAGGAGTAAGCTATGGCATTTGAAGGTCTGACCGCAAAGCTGAATGCCGCGTTCAAGAAGCTCCGCGGAAAGGGTCGTCTGTCCGAGTCGGACATCAAGGACGCCATGCGCGAGATCCGTCTTGCGCTGTTGGAGGCAGACGTCAGCTATAAGGTCGTTAAGGATTTTGTTAAATCCGTCTCCGAGCGCTGCGTCGGTCAGGACGTTATGGAGAGCCTGACCCCGGCGCAGATGATCGTCAAGATCGTCAACGAAGAGCTGATCGCCCTCATGGGCAGCGAAAATCAGCGTATTACCGTTTCTCCGAAGTCTCCGACCGTGGTCATGCTGGTCGGTCTTCAGGGCGCGGGCAAAACCACGAACGGCGCCAAGCTCGCCGGCCTGTTCAAAAAGCAGGGCAAGCGCCCGCTTCTCGTCGCCTGCGACATTTACCGTCCGGCCGCGATCAAGCAGCTTGAGGTCGTAGGCGCACAGCTTGACATTCCCGTTTTCCAGATGGGTCAGGAGGACCCCGTAAAGATCGCCAAGGCCGCTATCCGCCACGCACAGCAGCACGGCAACGATATGGTATTTCTCGATACCGCCGGACGTCTGCATGTGGACGAGGCGCTGATGAACGAGCTGAAATCCATCAAGGCCGCCGTCGAGCCGTCCGAAATTCTGCTGGTCGTGGACGCCATGACCGGTCAGGATGCCGTGAATGCGGCGCAGTCCTTTAACGAATGGCTGGACATCGACGGCGTAATGCTCACCAAGCTGGACGGCGACGCACGCGGCGGCGCGGCGCTCTCCGTCAAGGCCGTTACCGGGAAGCCGATCAAATTCGTCGGCACGGGTGAAAAGCTCGATTTGATCGAGCCGTTCTACCCGGACCGCATGGCCTCGCGCATCCTCGGTATGGGCGACGTGCTGACGCTGATTGAGAAGGCCGAGCAGGCACTCGATCAAAAGAAGGCCGCCGAGCTGGAGCAGCGTCTGCGGCAGAATAAATTCACACTTGCCGATTTCTACGAGCAGCTCAAGCAGATCAAGAGCATGGGTTCCATGCAGGATATTCTCGGTATGCTCCCCGGCATGGGCTCGGTCAAGAATATGCCCGTCGACGAAAGCGCGCTCACCCGCGTCGAGGCGATCATTCTTTCCATGACGCCCTACGAGCGGGAAAATCCCGCCTGCCTGAACTCCTCGCGGAAGCGCCGCATTGCCTTGGGCTGCGGCCAGAAGGTCGAGGACGTCAACCGTCTTCTGCGGCAGTTTGACCAGATGCAGCAGCTCATGAAGCAGATGAACGGCAAAAACAAGCGCAAGCTCTTCGGCAAGATGGGCGGCGGCTTCCCCGGCATCCCCGGGATGTGATCGGATCATTAGGTCTTAGCACCTGACGATAAATTTTAATTTTTGATATTTTTTTGGAGGTGAAACTCATGGTAAAAATCAGACTGAGAAGAATGGGTGCAAAGAAGGCTCCTTTCTATCGCATCGTGGTCGCTGACTCCCGCAGCCCCCGTGACGGCCGCTGCATCGAAGAGATCGGCACTTACGACCCCCTGACCGAACCGGCTACCATCAACGTTGACGTCGAAAAGGCGCAGCAGTGGATCAAGAACGGCGCTCAGCCGACCGACACCGTGAAGGCTCTTTTGAAAAAGGCTAACGTCCTTTGATCGAAGGGAGCGGCACGATGAAGGAACTCTTGCTCTACGTGGCAACTCAACTGGTCGATCATCCCGACGCGGTTACGGTTACGCAGAGAGAGGAAACTGACGGAACGGTTCTGGAGCTGCATGTCGCGCCCGAGGATATGGGCAAGGTCATCGGCAGACAGGGCCGTATTGCAAAGGAAATCCGCACCGTTATCAAATCCGTCGCACAGCGCGACGGTAAACGCGTCACAGTCGACATCGTCGACGCATGAAAACGCGGTCGGCCTCTCGTTGAGTCGACACATTTTCAAAAAAGCAGAGCTGCTGTGCAGCTCTGCTTTTTACAACACGATCCGTTCGGAGGGAGGCGTGAAAAATGGAATACCGCATTCTCGATCTGCGCGGGGTCACGCAAGCAGAGCTGACGCAATGGTATGCAGAGGCCGATGCCGACAAGCGCCGACACCTCGACCGTCTTCGGCGCCCCGAGGATCAAAAGCGCTCTCTTTGCGCCGACCATCTCGCACGGACCATGCTCTGTAAGCTCACAGGTTTGTCCCCCGAAACGCTCCGCTTTTCCCGCGCGGCGAACAGCAAGCCAATCGTAAGCAGACTTCCCTATCACTTTAATGTTACGCACTCCGGCAGCTTTGCCGCCTGCGCCGTCGATACCGCGCCGGTCGGCATCGACTTGGAAACGCCGCGTCCCTTCCGCGAGGCGCTTGCAAAACGCGTCTGCTGTCCGCAGGAGGAAGCCTTCCTCTACCCCGACGGCCGCTTCGACGAAATGCGTTTTTTAGAGCTGTGGACGGTCAAGGAGGCGTATATGAAATACACCGGGACCGGTCTGGCGTGCGATTGGCGGAGCATCTGCGCGGTACATGACGGCGTGCTTGCTCTCCAGACGCTCGCGCTCCTGCACCGCCGCACGGCGGAATACACGCTTTCCGTCGTTTACGAAAAGCCTCTTGATTTACCGACTGAAACGGTTGTATAATAGAAGAAAACACTTCTCTGGAGGAATCGAAAATGATCTCAACAAAGGGACGCTATTCCGTGCGCATCCTGCTGGACCTTGCCGAGCATCACAACGGCACATTTATCCCCATGCGGGAGGTTGCCGCGCGGCAGGGCATTTCTCTGAAATACATTGAAAAGCTGATGCCCACGCTGAAGGCGGGCGGTCTGCTCGACAGCACGCACGGCATCGGCGGCGGCTACCGTCTGACGCGTGAGCCGGAGCAGTATACCCTGTGGGAGATTCTCTCGCTCGCCGAGGGCGATCTTGCGCCCGTGTCCTGTCTGTCGGAAAATGCGACGCCCTGCGAACGCGTTGCGGAATGTCAGACGCTTTCCGTTTGGAGAGGATATTACGACCTGACGAAAAACTATTTTTCCGGCATTACACTGGCCGATCTGATGGCGGTTCCCCGCGCCGATAACTACGTCATTTAATACAAATACGGCGGGCGCTCCGGGTGACTCTCCGCCCTGCGCTTTCTCTAACAATACAAAACAACGGCAGACCGTGTTCCGCGTACGATGTACGCCGGGTGCAGTCTGCCGTTGTTTTATGCGACGCCGACCCATCCTGATCTTATGCCCGGCCGCGAAAAGATGTCGATTTTTCAGAAACCGGTCCGTGATTTTCGTTATACAAACGTCCGAAAATCGGCACTATTTGTACTTTCGTACAAAATTAAGACGATAAAATAAAAATGAAATAACATATTGACAAATAGTCGGACTTGGTGTAACATAAAAATATAAGAAGAACTCAACACATCGAATAAACACACGGCCGGTGTTTATATACAGGCGTGCGCAAGGCCCAACCAAGGAACCGGGGCGGGCATTTTCCTCAGCAGAGCGTCGTAAGTTGATTCCGACGCGCGCAAAAGCAATCAGCATAAAACGAAAACGACAGGAGGTACTACAATGAAAAAGCTTCTCGCGATTTCCCTCGCGCTGCTGCTGGTCTTTGCGGCAGTTGTCCCCGTCTTTGCAGCCACTCCGCGCGCTACATGCAGTCATACCTATCGTTATTCTGATACCCAGACAGTCTACAAGTACGCAAATTCAACCTATCATCAAGAATACGTCTATACAATTTATATTTGTACAAAATGTGGTTACATTTATAAGCGTGACCCGGATACAACTCCCAATCGCGCTCACACGTCCACGATTGTCAGCGCTTCGTGTGACGGCTATACACAGACGCGCACCATGCGCTGTTCAAAGTGCTACACGAGCTACAATATCTTTGTAGTCTGCCCCAAATCGCCGCACACCGGCAATTGCCCCGCACTACCGGTTTAACCATTTGTACCGAACCAATGCGGCCTCTCGCCGAGCTTCGGCGAGGGGCTGCGCCCCAACGTTGAGCGGAGGATATCATGAACATTTTTAATCGCTTCTTTCTTCGACGGCCCGTGTTTACGGTCCTTCTCGTTCTGCTTCTGGCGCTTGCCGTCGGCTTTTCATGCATCGGCTGCTCCTCGTGGAGCAGTGCGCACGCGCAGATCGCACAGATCAACAGCGGGTATCGGACGCTGGCGCTCCCGACTCCGCTCGACTATTATCGATTCAACGGCATCTACATCAAGGCAGACGCGCCGGACGACGGAAATGTCCATTTCTCCGACGGCGGGATCTTCTACGGCAAGAAGAATATCGAAGCCGTCGCGGAGCAGGCCCCGCAGGTCGAGCGGATCGAGCGCTGCGGCCTGCTCAGCGCTGCGCTGAAAGATTACAGAGGTCTTTCCTCCGAAGCTCTCGATATTACAACCTATAACAGAGCCTTTGACTATAATACTTACAGCTTTTGTGTTCTTGCCCTGAAATGCACATACTTGGAAGAGATCGGCTTTCGCACCTTCGGTCTGAATAACGAATACCTTGAGTATGTACCGTATTTTGCCGAGTTTGAGGTTCTCGGCGCTCCGTCGCTGCATCCCGCTTACGGTGACCTTACGGGAAAAAACGTATGTCTGCAATCCGGCTATACATGCTTATTGACCAATGATGACGGCTCTCCCCCCTTCGAGGAGGGAAAAACCTATCTGATACGCTGCTTCTATCTGGACCTGCCGATCTATCTGGAAATGAACTCCGATCTCTCGATCACGCCCGTTCAGCGCGAAGAGAGCGACGATGCGGACAAATCGACCGCGCCTTTTCACCGCAATATCGCTTTTTCTACCAGCGCAGACACTCTTCATGATATGGAAGCAGTCAACCCGAACCTACGCTACGAAGCCCTTGAAGCCAAAAGTATACAGATTGATGAAAACACCTCTCATTATAACTATGGTGTTCCCGAGGATTCATTGCCGTATTTTGCAGAGTACACGGGAGACTGGGAGGATTTTCTGAACACCGAGGACGGCGCGGTCTGGCGCGACACGATCATTCCGTGGACAAAGCTGAATCAGGATTCCGCCGCCGTCGTACTGACCGACGACCTCAACAGCATCTACAATTTCAACGCCGGGATCGCCTCGATCATGGACGGCAGAGCCTTTACGCAGGAGGAATATGAAAACGGCGAAAGCGTCTGCCTCGTCAGCTCCGGCTTCGCGATGTACAACGGTCTGTCCGTCGGCGACACCGTCTCGCTGGATTATTACCACACCAAGGTCGTGGAGGAATGTATCGATTATTATAAGAGCTACATTGAAACAACGGGCGATTCTCTATTTGCGCGGCTGACGCTCTGCCCGGAGGACCGCATCGGTGTAGAAAAGGAATATACGATCGTCGGCATCTACTCCGCGCCCGAGTTTTCCCCGGGACAGTATAATTTCTCCGCCGATACCATTTTCGTCCCGAAGGCCTCGGTCGAAAACGCCGAAGCCTACGAAGAACCGGACGTTGCCTACTTAAACTCCATTATTCTGAAAAACGGCACGGAGGGCGAGTTCGAGGCCTACATGCAGGAGCACGACATGGGCGAGAGCTTTGTCTATACGAACATGAGCTTTGATGCCGTTCTTCCCGCGCTGGAGGCCATGGAGGCAAACGCTCTGCGCCTGTTCCTCATCGGCATTGCGCTCTTTGTCCTTGTCGCGGCGACGGGAGGCGTGCTGATTCTTCTGCGCGTGAAGCCCACGGTCCGTTCGGCCCGACTCATCGGCGCCGAGCCGCCGCTGCTCCGAAAACAGCTGGCGTGTTCCCTGCTCGTCCCGTTCTCCGCCGCCGCACTTCTCGGCGCGTCGGCAGGCGCGGCGTTCTTCGGAAGCGTGACGAAGGCCCTGCTGGAAAACACGCAGGAAATGGACCTGACCGCACTGCTGCTGTGCGCGGCGGCGGAGCTGGTCCTGCTGCTGGTTCTCGGGGTGCTGCTCGGCTTCGCCGCCGCTTCGCCCAAGCTGATGGACTCGACCAAGCGCCCGAAAGGAGCGAAACGATGAAAAAAGATCACACCGCACTCTATCGCCTGACGCTTCGCACGATGTGGCGGCGAAAATGGGCGAATCTGCCGATCCTCCTTTTGATCGCGCTGAGCGTATTTGCCGCGCTCGTCCTGTACCAGCTCACGTCCCGTCAGGAAGAAACGCGCGAACGGATGGTCGCGGAGACCGAGATTCGCTGTGTCCTCACCGACGCGCACGGACGCAGCAGCGACCGCTTGGAGATGCTTTCCGCTTATGTCGACAAGCTGATGGGTATGCGGCACGAAATGGGCTGCTATTTGGACGAATATATCGATCACGTCCATGCGAAGGCTACCCGCGTTCTGACCGAACCGCAGAACTGGACGATGTGCCACATTCTCGATTTTGCGTCGGACGACAGGCTGTCCGCGCTCTCCGGCGCAAGCGTCACCCTCTTCGACGGTTGGGCGGAGGACGTATTTCAGACGGAGCAGCGCGTCTGCCTTGTGCCGGAGGGCGTGCTTCCGGAGGAAATGAAGACGCTGACCGTGAACTGGGAAAGCGGCGAACCGCTGGAGCTGACCGTGATCGGCACGGTGCGCGGCGGCCCGTCAAATACCGTCTACTGTCCGTTCTACGTCAAGCTTCTGGACAACGCCTATTCGGTTTTCCTCGTGGAAAGCTGCTCGTTCAGCATTCGCGACAACGCGAGGCTCGACGAGGCCAAAGAGGCGATCTACGAGTATTTCCCCGCGCCTACTCCCGCAAGCGTTCTGGCGCAGACGACGAACGACTACAGTGCGCAAATCCTCGACGAAGGATATCGCGCGACGCTGACCCAGCTCGACAGGAGCATTGCCCTGCTTCGACTGACACTCCCCGTCCTGCTCCTGCTCTGCTGCGCCATCGGACTGCTGACGAGCTTCCTTTCCACGCGCGGCAGACGAAAGGAATTTGCCGTTATGCGCTGCCTCGGAATGTCCACGGGGAAAATTTTCTTTCTGCTCTTTGAAGAAGCCCTGCTGCTGGCGCTTTTCGGCGGCATAATCGGTATCGGCGGCGCGTTTTTACTCGAAGGAACGCTGCAAGCGGGCGCAATGCTTCGCCTGCCTGCCGTCCTCGGCGGTTATCTTCTCGGCGCGGCGGCCGCAGTCATACGGACCTGTCATGTCAACGTCATGAAACTAATGAAAGTGGAGGATTGAATCGTGGAGCTTTTTTCTGCAAATCAGGTATGCTACACCTATCGCAACGCCGCACAGCCGGTAAAAGCCGTCAACGGCGTCTCGTGCAGCTTTGAAGCCGGTGTGTTCTACGCCATTATGGGCGCCTCGGGAAGCGGCAAAACCACATTTTTATCCCTGTTAGCCGGACTGGACCTCCCGACCTCCGGTACGATCGAGCTGGACGGCGTTCCGACCGCAAAGATGGACCGCGACGCATATCGCTTAGAACATATTTCCGTGATCTATCAAAACTACAATCTTTTTTATCACCTTACGGTTCTCGAAAACGCCGCATATCCCCTCTACCTGCGCAAAATGCCAAAGAAAGAGGCCGATTCGATCGCACGGGAGCGGCTTTTGCAGCTCGGCCTGCGGGACGACCAGCTCAGACGGTTCCCGAACACGCTCTCCGGCGGCGAACAGCAGCGCGTCGCGATCGCCCGCGCATTGGCCTCGGGCTGCGAGATCATTCTCGGAGACGAGCCGACCGGGAATCTCGACAGCGAAAACAGCCGCCGCATCGTCGAAATACTGCGCAAGCTTGCGCATGAAGAGGCCCGATGCGTCATTCTCGTCACACATGACCCGGCCGTTGCCGAGGCGGCGGACGTTGTCCTGCGTATGCGCGACGGCTTGTTCGTCGAATAACGGAGAAAGCACCTTGCCAACCTCGGCAAGGTGCTTTATACTAGAATCTGTTAAAAAGCTTGAAAAGCTTTTTATAGCGCCAAGGGCGCGTCAGATTCTGCATGGGGCGGCGCAGCGTGCTTTCGCACGATGCGAGTGTGCGTAGCACACGGGATTCTTGATTAAATCTTTTAATCAAGAATC